>JABXJW010000075.1 GCA_013375395.1 Desulfobacterales bacterium | reverse complement strand
GAACAAGTGCCTAAAGTGAACTAAAGCCCGCCCTGGCGCTATATGCTGAAATCAGTCTACTAAGCCTGTAGGCCAGGGTTGAAAGTGCCTAAAGTTAAGGAATGCGCTTTCAGCGCAACCTGTTCTTAGACTGACCACGCCGAAGGCGTGCACATTAACTTTAGCTCACTTTAGACACTCTAGGCACTTTAGCTCACTTTCTTTACTCTAGAGCGTCTTAAAAAGAATAAGGCCAAGATACAAAACACCTATAGTAATCGCTATAAAGAAAACGGTCTTGTAAGGCGGAATAGGCTCGTGACCAAGTTCCATTTTGCCTTCTGTTTCGTCACTTCTTTCATCGGTCATGGCTTATACCCCCGTTATGCCCTGTACCATCATACTGGCCAACCTGAGAAAAGGTTGAGGATAAAAAAGAAGAACTATGGAAATCAATGCAGTGATTACCAGGGGCACCACGCAAAAGGGAGGGGCCTCTTGCACCGTGTTCTCAAACATTGCCTCTTTCGGCACGCAGAAGAATGCCTTGTAAACAAAAGGCATAAAGTAAGCGGCATTCAGTAGAGAACTGGTGAGCAAGACGAACAAAACGGGCATCTGGTGAGCCTCTAGAGATCCCAGGACAAGGTACCACTTGCTGATGAATCCGCCGCAAGGGGGCATGCCGATAATACTCAAGGAGGCGATAAAAAAGGCCGTCATAGTAACCGGCATCCTTCTGCCGATACCGACCATTTCGCTGATGTTCTTCTTACCCGTGGCTACAAAGATTGCCCCTGCACAGAAGAATAGAGTGATCTTGCCAAAGGCGTGCATGGCAATATGGACCATGCCGCCGGTCATCCCCTTCGGGGAAAGAAGCCCCACTCCCAGCACGATATAGGAGAGTTGGGCAATGGTAGAAAAGGCAAGAAGCCGTTTCAGGCCGTCTTGTGAAAGTGCAACGAACGAACCAACAAGAATAGTAACGGATGCAACCAAGATGATTGCAGTGCCAAAATTGAAAGAAAGCAAGAGATCGGTCCCAAAGACCCCGGTCAACACGCGAACCACGCTAAAGACGCCGACCTTGACAACAGCCACCGCATGCAGCAAGGCGCTGACCGGCGTGGGCGCTACCATGGCAGCCGGGAGCCATGAATGAAGGGGCATAATCGCTGCCTTGGCAAACCCAAAAACGAGCATAACTAAAAGAAGCCCTATCAAGGGCTTGGAAGCGCCGGCTCCGGCCAAAAAGCCCTGTTTCCCAAACTCAAGGGTTCCGGTCAGGTTGTAAGAGATAAGCATGGCTGGCAGCACAAGCCCGATAGAGGTGCCAACGATGTATAGGAGATATTTTCTCCCTGAGCTTCGCGCCTCCCGGTCCTGATGGTGTGTGACCAGAGGATAGGTGGCAAAAGAGAGCATCTCGTAAAAAAGATAAAGGGTCAGCAGGTTGGCTGAAAAGGCCACGCCGATTGTTGCTGAAAGCGCCAAGGCAAAGAAGCAAAAATACCGGGTCTGACTGTGTTCCTTTAGCCCTCGCATGTACCCTATGGAATAGGCTGACGTGATAATCCAAAGCGATGAAGCAACGAGCGCAAAGAGCATTCCGAGGGCGTCAACCCTGAACTTGATTGCCACCCCCGGGACAACCTCAGCGATCGTATACACGATCTCCGTCCCCTTCAAGACCGTCGGAAGCATGGAGAGGACGATCAAAAACTTTACAGCGGCCGCCACAAAGGTCCACGTCTCTCGGACATTCGGTGCTTTGCTCGAAATCAGAAGGGGTGTGATTAATAGTGAAACCAAGACAGCCAGCAAAGGCTTGATTGATGTGATAGTTTCCATAGAGTAATGCCTTTTAACTACCCCTAAACAAGGCCCTTCGGTATGGCAAATTGGATGATCTGGTCCACAATGTCACCAGTGTATAGACCGACCAGCACCAGGATCGCGCCAACAACATAAAGCGGGACCAACATGCTGAGCGGGGCTTCATCCATTGGTTCCGGATGATGATCGTGCCCGTGCCCGTGATGATCGCTAAAGGGTTCGTAGTAGCAAATCTCAAAGACCCTGAAAAAGAGAACCACATTCACCAGACTGCTGAACAGAAGCGCCACCATAAAACCATAATGACCTGCCTGAATAGCCCCTGAAATCAGATACCACTTGCTGAAGAATCCGCACGTGGGAGGAACCCCAATCATGGATATAGCCCCAACCACAAAGGCCCCCATGGTAAAAGGCATCTTGCGGAACAACCCTTTCAAGTCATCAAACCCGGCCCCCTTCACTTTGTAAACGATGTTGCCCACAACCAGGAAGACGCAAAGCGTCATCAGGGCATCGTTTACAATATGAAGGATCGCTCCGGTCATGCCGGTACGGTTTCCGAGCCATGCCCCTCCCACCATATAGCCCACCTCTGCAACAATAATGTAGGTCAACATCTTCTTCAAATTGTTGCGCTCTGCCAGGGCAAGGATAGCACCCATTACAACGGCAATGACGGCAAGCCAGACAATGGCGTCGCTCACTGCCAGAACGTTGAAGCTAAATTCCGGTGTAAACACGGTCAATATGAGGCGGATCATCACGTAGATCATCACCTTGGTCACCAGGGGGGCGATCAAACTGCTGGCCGCAGACGGGGCGTATGTATAGGCATTCGGCAGCCAGGCATGCAGGGGAAAAAACGCCATCTTGAGCCACACGCCGACCATACAGATAATAAAGGCAGCCAGCACTGCCTTGGACTGATAAAGGGATGGCAATATCCCTGCAATATCGACCATATTCAATGAACCGGTGACGATATAGAGATATCCAACGCCCAACAGATAAAAACAGGCCCCGATCGTACCCATGTATAAATAATTGAGGGATGCCAGCGGGGCGCGTTCTTCTCCCATGGCAAGCAAGCCGTAGCCGGTCAGGGCCGCGATTTCCAGCAACACGTACAGGTTAAAGGCATCTCCGGTCACAACGATACCCAAAAGACCGGTGACCATAAGGATATACAATGTATAAAATGGACCTGTTTTCTCCGGAAACTCTTCTTCAATACTCTTTTTGCTCGCTATCAAATTAAGGAGGGCAACCACGGAGACCACCGTCAGAACCAGCCCGTTGAGATGATCTACGTAATAGGCTATGCCCATAGGTGGGTCCCATCCGCCTAATTTATAAACAATCACCCCTTCATCCAAGACCCTAAACAGCAGTCCAACCGATGAATAGGCTGCAACAGCGAGTGCCGCAAATGCAATCGGGAAACACAGTCTCTTGTTTACCCATCCGGCAACACTGATGACAAGGGCTGAAAGCAGCGGAACAACAACAATGAGTGCAGGATAATTGTGGCTCATTTTTCCCTTATCTGCGCTAAGAGTTCGTCTTCTTCCAGGGTGTTATACCGGTCGTAGACTCTTATGGCGAGGGCCAGGGCCACCCCAAGGGTAGCCACCCCCACCACGATGGCAGTCAGCATCAACACATGAGGCAACGGATTAACATAGTCCACAGCATGCACCACAGTATGAGCACCGTGGCCATGGCCATGCTGCAAGATCGGAATTGTTGCTCCTTTTTTGACGCCTATGGACACGTAAAACAAGATGATGGCTGTTTGAAAGATGTTCATGCCTACGATCTTTTTGACCAGGTTGTTTTTGGCGATCATGGCATAAAGGCCAATCATCATTAGGGTGATATAGATCCAATAATTATAGTTCGCTACAATGATTGAAATCAAATCAGACATAAGCTTTCCTAAATTAAGTGATCTAAAGTGCCTAAAGTGAGCTAAAGTTGTGGAGTTGAGGAGTTGAGGAGCCTTTTTTAACTTTAGGCATTTTAGGCACTTTAGTCATTTTAGCTCACTTTTTACTTTATAGTCCTTGTTCATATCTTCCCCTAGACGAGACATTGCTATAAATCCAAACCATAGTACACATGACGGCAATCCCCACCCCGATCTCGACAATGAGGATGCCGTGGGATCGCGCCATAATCGGATCGACAAAGAGCACGGAGGCGAGAGCACTGTAATCCATAAAATTAAGCCCTAACAATAGGCAAAGAGCCCCTGTGCCTGCATAAATCAAGACGCCAACAGCGCAAAGGACGGCATCCAGCTTTTCGCTCATCCGTTTAACAACGGTTCTCAGATTGTGGGAGATAGCAAGCACGATGATGCTTGCTCCCAGTATCACGCCCCCTTGAAACCCCCCGCCGGGGCTGTGATGCCCGTGAGCAATCACGTACAGGCCAAAAATTTGAATAAAAGGGATCAGCAACCTGCAAACCGTCTTTATGATCAGGTCGGGAGGGGTCCACAGGGTGTCGATCCTTTCAAAGTCGTCAGACGGCGGCAGCTTGCCTTCTTTGATCCGCATGGTTACGCCGGTCAGGACATGCCGATAATGCCTTGCCTCAGGCTCTTTGCGCCGAAAGGTTCGCAGGAGAATAAAAACCGCGACCCCGGCAGAAAAAATCACCGTGGTTTCAAACATTGTGTCAAAACTACGATAGTCGGCGAGGACCGCAGTGACGATGTTAGGTACTGATGTCTCCTCCATGGTTTTTTCAATGAAGTGTGGAGAAAGGTAGGTTGAGGCAGGAGAGTTCGGATCTGACCATGCAGGAAAATCTGCTGCGGCGTAGATGAGCAGCCCCCCCACCAAAATCGTTACAATGAGTCCTGTAATCTTCAATCCTTCGTCCTCCTTGAAGTCCTAAAAACAGCTCCAACAAAAAAGACCGTACTGACACCAGCCCCTACCGAAGCCTCGGTAAAGGCCACATCCACCGCTCCCATGACGGTCCATAGCAGACACATCATGAAACTGTAAGCACCAAACAGGATAGCGGCCCCAAGCAAATCCTTGACCATGAGGGCGCCGATACCCACGATGACGACCAATGTGAGTATTGCCAAATCTATCGGCCAGATCATCGGCTACCTCCTTTCCTCTCCCTTGGTCCAGGGCGCCAGACCGGCCCTGACGCCGGCGTCAACAATAGCGTGGGTCGCAGTTGGGCTGGCTAGAAAAACAAATACGACAATAAGGATAATCTTGGCGCTGGTCAGCAAGGCGCCCAGTGAAAAATGATGGAGGTTAAACAGCGCAAGGCCTATGAGCGACAACAGCAAGCCCAGCGTGTCGAGTTTGCCGGCCGGATGCAGCCGCGAATAAAAATCCGGAAAACGCAGAATCCCCACAGCGCCGCCGGTAAAGAAAAACAACCCGGCAAACAAAAACAGGCATACGATTATGTCCATCCGTCACAACCTCCTTTACACCTCGTCATGCAAACCCTTTCGCTTTTGAAAGTATCTTGAAGCCGCCAGCACGGCAACAAAGTTTAGCATGGCATAGGCCAAGGCGATATCCACGAACATGTCCACCCGATGGTAAAGTAGACCGATCAAGACCAGGACCACAGTGGTCTTACTTCCAATTGCGTTGACGCAAATCATACGGTCCAAGACTGTCGGCCCAACGAGCCCGCGATACAAAGAAAGTAGCATCAAAAAAGCCACGTACAAGCTGCAATACATAAAGATGGTATCCATTAGTCCTCACCAAATGCTTTTGAAATCCTTGCTTCCATCTCACCGGGCAAGGGATCACCCGACGCCTTATCAATGGCATGAACCTTGAAATCTCCATCAAGCGACACATCAACCGTAATGGTGCCGGGTGTGAGTGTGATCGAATTGGCAAAGGTGACCAAAGCCAAGTCGCTTGTCAGCTTGCTTTGAAATTTGACAATTCTCGGATCGATCAGTTCCATCATCCTCGGATGAAATACCAGATAGGTGACATGAAGATTCGCCTTCATGATCTCGATCATCAGCCAGGGAATGTACCTGACGAACCGTGCCCACTGCCCTAAAAGCCCTCCTATTTTCGGGGAAGGGAACAACAGGTCGGCTGAAAGGTAGGAAACTATTGCGCAAGAAATAAGGCCGAGGCTTATATGAAAGAGGTCAAACTTGCCTGACAGCAAGACCCAGACGCCGAACATAATAATGAAGGTGGCCAGGAAGGGATAGAAAAAGAAGCTCTTTTTTTCTTGCTCTTGCTTATTCAACAGACGATCCTTAAAATAACCTTATCACGTATATATCACGTATATTTTGCTCCGGAGGAGCTTGTGTCTTGTCGATTTGGATAGAGCAATAGATGTGCCAGAACCTCGTTCATCAGGCTGCTGGTTTTTAACAGGTTGATTTTACAATTTTTGTTCTGAAGCAGGGGGCTCAGGGAAGGATTGTGCAATTGCTGGAGGGCGGCATAGTTATGCCGAATAAAAGAGCGAAAAATAACCTGCGGCAGTTTTTTGCCGACCATTTTTCCCGTCAAGAGACTGGAATTCGTACGGTGAAGCTCGTACCAACTCCTGGTTTGCTGTCAAAAGAAATGATTCCGCCCAACTTTTTTACGATGTTCCGGCAAATTGGAAGTCCGAGGCCCGTCCCCTTGCCCGGGGGCTTGGTGGAATAAAACAGTTCGAAGATTTTTTGCTGATTTTCCGCTGGGATCCCGATGCCGTTATCTTTAAAGGTTATCTCCACATCCGAGTCGGTCTTGGCGGTTCTTATCTCGATGCGGCCTTTGCCTTTTTCTCGTACAGCGTAAATCGCATTGGTAATGAAGTTTACAAAAACCTGCTCCAACAACCTTGGATCTGAACTGATGCGGAGGGGTTCAGGCATAAATTTAAGATCGATTTCTATGGGCGTGTGTTTGAGATCAGGTTTGAGCAAGCTAATGCTTTGTTTGAGCAAGTCGTGGACATCGAATTCGGTTTTTGCCGGAGCTGAATCTCGGGCGAAGTCCAAGAGTTGATGGGTTATGTTGCGACAGCGCTTGGTCTGGTGGCTGATCTCTTTTGCAGCCTTTTCCAGCTCTTGTCGGTCTTCAGGGCTCAGGCCCTTTGCTTCGCCGACAACCACGCCGGCCCATCCCGAAGCCTCGCCGATAACGGCCAAGGGGTTGTTGATCTCATGGGCCACTCCGGCAGCTATTCTTCCTATTTCCGCAAGCCTGTCGATTCGTACCAGGTCTTCCTGGATCTTCTTCCACAGTGTGATGTCGCGACAAACCCCGACCGTGCCCACCCTTTGGCCCTCCCTGTTTGTCAGGTTGATCATGGAAACATCACAATAAACGGTTCCTCCCTCCTTGTGTCGAAAGGCCAGGTCCAACTGCACCGTGCTGCCATCCTGGCTGGAGGTGGTCATAAACTGCTCAAATGAGACAGGGTCTTCGGCCAAATCATTCACGCGCATGCCGGCTACGTCTTCCCATGAGTAACCAAGCGCCTTTCCGCCGCCCATGCTGAAAGAAACCAGCATTCCGTCCACGTCCGTGGCAAAGATCATATCCTCGGAGTTTTGCAAAATACACTGAAGGTAGCCTCTGGTTTGATGTAACTCTATCTTGTGGCTGGCCAGCTCTTGCTTGACCCTTTTCAGTTCGGCTTGCAACGAGCTATGCGATTCCATAGATCTTGCGCAGATCACTAATTGCCTTTCTTATCCCATGCGCACCCAGACCTGACCTGTAAATTTCTTCCACTTGCTCCCGGAACTTGGTCTCCTGTATCTCCATTTTTTTCTTGTAGGCTTCTTGTATGACGGTAACAAGATTGTCGTAATCAACAGGCTTGAGGAGATACTGAAAGGCTTCCTGCTGGCCGCTTTCCAATGCGGTCTCTATGGAACCGTGGCCGGTCAACACGATGCACTGAAGAAAGGGCTGTGTTTCCTTGAGCGTTTTTTGTGTCTCCACCCCGTCCATCCCGGGCATCTTCAAATCGACAACGGCCACATCAAAATGCTCATCTTTTGCCGCTTCGATAGCCTGCTCGCCGGAGAAGGTGGCTTTTACCGTCAACCCCTGCTTCAAGAGGCGCTTGGACAGGTATTCAAGCAAAGTCTCTTCATCGTCTACCAGTAGAATTCGAATGTTCGGCTGATCTTTCATAAGTCTCTCCTTGCGATTGGTTACAAGTCCCTAAATACGCCCAGATCTAAATATAACTGCGAAAAACTAATCAACGCCCGTTTTCTAGTATTTTCTTGTGAAATTGTCAAGAGGATTTACCGGCCCAAGATACCCATCTGCGTGGGACATCAGCGTCTTACCTAGTGCCCATCCATAAATGAATTTCACAACACTGGGCACTGGCGTCAGTTTCCAATTCAGAAATGAGCAATTTTTCGCAAGGTCAAGGAAATCAAGGGATTGCGCGGAGACGTACGTCGGTACGTCGCACAAGCGATCCCGCAGATTGACGCCGAGATTGCGGAAAAGGGCCATTTCTGGATGGAAACTACTTAATCTTCTCATGTGCACTGGCCTGCCGGATGCGCTCTTCTTGTTCGGCCTTTCTGTTGTAAGCTTTGTTGATCTTTGAGACCAGGTCTTCTGTATCGCAAGGTTTCCTCAGATAATCATAAGCGCCGAACTTCATCCCTTCTATGCCCGATTCCCGGGACGCATGTCCGGTTAACATGATCACTTCGGTAAGCGGTTTTATCTTCTTTATTTCCTGAAGGGTCTCGATCCCGTCAATACCGGGCATAAGTACATCGAGTATGACCACATCGAAATCGTAGTCCGCTATTTTTTCAAGAGCGTTTTCACCGCTCAAGCAAGTTGTCACATCATACTGGCGATTTATCAAGCGCCTGGAAAGATATTCCAGAAACATTTCTTCGTCATCAACAAGCAAGAGCCTGTGCTTCATCTTCACCGCGGTCCTCCTTCTTGAGACTTTGCAAGGGCTCTTTTTCCCGTCCTGCGAAACTCAATACTGTAGTCGCTCATTTTTTGTCGAAGGGTCCGGGGCTTAATCTCCAGGAGCTCGGCAGCCCTGGCTCTCTGTCCGCCCGTCATCTCCAAGGCCCTTAGAATGAGGGTCTTTTCCAGCCGTTGACGTGCTTTTCGCAGCGGTTCAACGGCGCCAGGGGGCAAGGAATTAAAAGGTGGTGCGCCGGGATCACTCGATTCTTGGCCGGGTTTTTCTACGGGTTCAGGGGCTGCGACCATAAAATCTTCCGGAAAATCGTCGAGACCGATGACCGGTCCTTGGGCCATCAAAAACATCCTCTCCATTAAGTTCTTGAGGTGTCTAATATTGCCTGGCCAATCGTAGGATATCAAGTATTCCATGGCTTCAGAGGAAACGGTTACCCTCTGCTTTTGGTATATTTTGGCAAATCGCTCCAAAAAATAGTTCACAAGGTGCGGAATTGCTTCATTGCGTTTCCTTAAAGGCAGAAGGTTCATAGGGATTACCTGTAAACGATAGTACAGATCTTTTCTGAAACGCCCTGCGTCCACTTCCATTGCAAGATCTTTGTTGGTTGCCGCAACTATACGAACATCTACCTTGATGGGGACTTCGCCTCCGATTCTACGGAGGCAGCCGTCTTCGAGTACACGCAGAAAATTCACCTGATTTAGAGGTGAAATCTCCGAGACTTCATCCAGAAAAAGAGTTCCCAGATGGGCCTGCTCAAACCTTCCCTTGGTTTGCCTGATTGCTCCTGTGAAGGCTCCTATTTCATGGCCGAAGAGTTTGCTTTCGAACAGCTCACCGGAGAGAGTGCCACAGTTTACAGGCACAAAAGGCTTGTCTCTACGGTTGCTTTTTTGATGAATGAT
The DNA here is from genome assembly GCA_013375395.1 of Desulfobacterales bacterium. GTDB lineage: Bacteria > Desulfobacterota > Desulfobacteria > Desulfobacterales. The sequence continues at coordinate 5,871 of JABXJW010000075.1, read as the reverse complement.
GCGGGCCAGAAGCTCTTTGCCTGTTCCGGACTCACCGGATATTAAGATGTTGGCATCAAACCGGGCAATCTGTTGCACGGTTCTGATGACCGAACGCATGTGCTCGCTCACCACCACAAACTCTGGAAACAGGTCCGGCTCTATTTGACCATGTAACCCTGCCTTATGATGCCTCATGGTAGTGCCTGCCTTTGGCCGCCGGGGTACAAATGTTGTCAGGTTCACGGTTCACCAGAACGGGGTTCAATGGTTCAGAGGTTAACCCAACCTTGAACCTTGGAACTTTGAACCTGAGTAGTTACGAAAAGATAATTTGCCGATGCGCTTATATTTAACGTCTCGAAATTTCTACAACCTATTGAAAGTATAGCTATATATTTGGCCCTCTTGGAGGCTCTATCAGGGAATAATGGGCACGAAGTGAAGCCTGCGCTATAATGGAATAATGTAAAAGAAAAAAAGACAAAAATCCTCTTAAACCCAACATTCCACCATAGCGCAGGCTTCACTTCGTGCCCAGTATTCCAACATAGCGCTAAAGCTTCACTGCGTGCCCAATTGTGAGCGAACCAAAATAAATTTTGCCAAAGAGGCAAAAAAATGTCAATAATTATTTTAACCCGCACGGCGGCGGCATAAATGTGCCGCCCCTGGCGTATTCCAGTTTCCTTTTTTTGAGACACAAAGGATATAAAATCAATAAGTTAACAAATAGAATGCAGAGGCGCGAGTATCTGGCACATCACTTGCTGGAGTGTCTGGTTGGTGGCCTAGACTAGACATTCTAAGCAAAGATAGGATAATATCTTTAAGGACAGATGTACGATGAATCCGGACGTAATGCTTGAAAAACGAATCAAAGATTTGATGTTGGACTTAGGGACCCTTGAACGGATATCGCCCCAGACAAAGGTGTCGGAAGCGGTCAAGGTGCTCAGTGAGAAACGCCAAACCAGATGTCCTTCATTCTTGCTGGTGGTTGATGAGGCGGAAATCGAGGAAAAGATCCTGGGCATGCTTTCGATCGATGATGTCCTTGCTCATATGGAACCTTCTACAATGTCCATGGAAGAGCTTCCTATCTTCTGGCGGGGCCAGTTCCGGGAGGAGTGCGAAGCTATACTGGAAAGGTCTGCCAGTGAAATCATGTCGCCTGTAACACATGTTATTCATCAAAGTGGAACCCTTATGGAAGCCGTACATCTCATGAATTCCAGCAGGATCGATTGGCTCCCCGTTGTGGAAGGGGAAGATGTCGTAGGAATTCTCTTTAGAGAAGAGCTGTTTAATGGAGTTGTCGAGGTAGTCAAACCGGAGTGACGGGTTGATAGCCCGTATTTGTTCTTCTTCTCTTCCCCGTTCTTGCCTGTCCCTGGATTTCAAGAAATCTGTTGAAGCACGTTAACGATCTCTTTTCCAAAGCTCTTCCTCTGCCATTTCTTCATCACGCAGATAGCCTTGAGGTCAGCCGGGTGCTTTGGGTTGTCATCGGCCAGGGCCTCAAGCAATACGTTGTTGCAAATCAAACCGGGTTCTATTTTAAGCTGGCCGGCTTTCAGCTCACGCCACGCCTTCAGACGCTTTAAGCGGGCTTTCTTTTTGGGAGCCCATGGCAGACGCTTGGGCTTCGAAAAAGAAGGCAGGCACTGTTCGGGCAACTCAAGGCCGCGCTGAATAGCCTCCAGTGCGCCCCCGGCATAGCGTTTCATGAAGGTGGCCGACAGGCCGGAGATCTCACTCAGGGCCGCACGGTTTGCGGGTTTTTTGCCGACCAGCTCCTTGATCACGTGATTTGGAAAGAGTCTGAAAGGGGGCCTGTCTTCCTGCATAGCCCTGGCTTCACGAAAAAGGAGCAGGCTTTCAAGTATCCCCAGATCCCTCGGCTCCATACTGCGAGCCCCTTTGAACCGTCTGAGCAGGCAATCGCTGTCCGGTTGCCTCCTCCGGCCATCGTTCTCGCCGCCCTGGGCACACTCAACGCACAGGCGCTTGCATTCCTCTTCATGCCAGTCCAGCCTTCCTTTGGATTTCAGTTCCCGCTCCAATGCGCGACACAACCTGATGAGATGGGCGGTGTCGTGGCCTGCATAGATGAGCATGTTGCGTGGAAGAGGTCTCTTTGACCAATTGGACCTCTGATATTTCTTGTTCAGATGGATGCCGAAGCGCTTTTTCAGGACTGCGGAAAGCCCGGGCTCCTTTTCGCCTATGAGTTGGGAGGCCACCATGGTGTCAAAGATATTGTTTGTCTCGATGGAGAAATCACGGAAGAGGGAACGAAGGTCATAGTTTGCGTCGTGAAATATCTTTTTGGTCTTGTGGCTGCTGAACAGTGGGCGCAATGGGTCTATTGTTTGTATGGCCAGCGGATCGATCACAAAGGTATGTTGGTTTGTTGAGATCTGTATCAGACAGACCTTTGGAAAGTAGTGATGTAAGGAGTCGGCCTCAATATCAACACCCAAAAGCTCTTCTTCGGCCAGTTGCTTACCGAGGGATTCCAGGCCTGATAGCTCTTCAATCAGTTGGGGTTCCAAAATCATAATTGTTACCTTTTATCTTATCAAAATAGAGGTTCATGGAGCCTAGAATGGCAAACGGCATAATCATCAGTCCCAGAAACGGAATCAGAAGGGGGCATCCAAACCCAACCAAAAAGAACTTGTAGCGCCACAGTACTTTAATCCGATCTTTTAGGAGCGGACAGTCTCTTGAAAGGGGAAAATCTACATAGTCCCAGGCAATAAAGACCGCGGCAACTACAAAGCCCAACAGGGCGCCCACTACGGGAATGAAGATCAGAAGCAGGGGTGCGGCCAAAATAAACACGGCCTTTTTGGCTTCCTGTATCATTGATTTCAGTATTCCCTTTACAGGGGAGACTCCTTGTACCGTGCCGTCGCCGTGGCGGCATAGCCGTTGGTATCTTGTACAAATATAATCGTAAATCGGCGAGGCGACAATATTGGAAAAGACAATGAATGTATAAAACATTATCACGAGCACGATCAAGTAAAGAAAAAACTTGACGACATACATGTAGGCCGAGTAAAGCCACCCGACGTACCTGGAAGATTGGCCTGTTTCAATATGCCACACCGTGCGCAAGAGGTCATCCGCATACAGGGTGAAGATGTAAAAGGCAAGGATGTAAAGTGCCAGTGTTATAAGAAAAGGCAGAATAGAAAGTACCAGGAAAGAAAGATGGCCGAAGGCGAACCGAATCCCCTTGATATGGAACTTGCAGCCTTCAGAGAAGGCTCTGGCAGCTTGTAACATGCGTGACTCCCGCTGGTTTTGACCTCAAGCTAGGTGACTTTATTCGGCAAGTCAAGGGCTTCCTTGACGTTTCAGGCTGTTATACTACAAAGCAACGAATAACGAGTAACGAAGCCCGAGGAGGTAATCTATGGAGTGTCGTAAAGAGGAAAACTTGACAAGATGCAATTGCACCTATGAGCCGTGCGAGCGCAAGGGGGTCTGCTGTGAGTGTTTGACGTATCATCTGAGGATGCGGGAGTTGCCGGGGTGTTGTTTCCCGGATCGTGCCGAAGCCACCTATGACCGTTCGTTCGAACATTTTGCACGCCTTGTAAAATCAGGCAGCGCCTAACCTCTGGGATGGTACCGGGTGTGGACTTCTTTGAGCCTTTGTTGTGCCACGTGCGTATAGATTTGCGTGGTGCTGATATCCACATGCCCCAGCATGACCTGCACCGAGCGGAGATCCGCGCCGCGCTCCAAAAGATGAGTGGCAAAGGAATGCCGAAGTGTATGTGGAGTAATGTTGTGGGAAATGCCGGCCTTTAGGGCGTATTGCTTAAGGAGCTTCCAGAATCCCTGGCGCGTTATTGGCTTGGCTGAGCGCGTCACAAACAGATAAGGGCTTGGCCTCCCTTTTAAAAGGGCAGGGCGTCCCGAAGCCAGGTACGCATCTAGTTTTTCCTTGGACGCCCGGCCGATTGGCACCACATGCTCTTTTGACCCTTTGCCCAGGACCCGGACAAAACATGCTTCCAGATTGACATCCGCAATGCCCACCGTAACAAGCTCTGAAACCCTGAGGCCCGCTGCATAAAGGAGTTCCAGCATGGCCGCGTCCCGCACACCCAAAGGTTTTGAAGGGTCCGGGGAACCAAGAAGCCGAATCACGTCCTCTATCTTCAAAACGCCAGGCAGTTTTCGCCCTCCTTTTGGAAGGTCCACGGTCTGGGCGGGATTGGCCTCAACTATCTTTTCCTGTACCAAGAACCGATAAAATCCTCGAAGGCTGATCAGGTGTCTTGCCCGACTCCTGGAGCCCAGATCTGCATCCCTTAAGGCGATCAAGTGCTTTAGAATAAGGGCCGTGCCTGCATCGGCAATGTTGACGCTGCTGTTTGCTCTCAAAAACTCCAGATAAAGGGCCAAGTCTGCGCTGTAAGAGGCAATGGTATTTTTGGAAAGCCCCTTTTCGACCAGAAGGTAGTTAATGAACCGATCTGCCAGTTCGTCCAGGGAATTCATGTCATTTGTCATTGGTCATTGGTCAATGGTGAGTGGTCCTGTCGTCAACAGCGTGAATAGTATACAATTACGAGAGGTTTGCAAAATGTTCAGCCTTGAGCTTTCAGCTTCAACAGAGAATGTTCTTACAAAGTCTCACTGCCTCAAAGCGGCAACTTGTTCAAGACGATTGCTCCTTGTGGCTCCACCACGACCATATTTTCAAGGCGCACGCCGCCCCATCCGGGTATGTAAATGCCGGGTTCGACTGTGGTGACCATGCCGACCTCCAGATTCATCGGCCGGATGGGACTCAAATGCGGTTTTTCGTGGGTCGCCAATCCCACGCCGTGTCCCAGCCCGTGGCCGAAGTGATCGCCGAACCCCTTGGCGGCAATATAGTCTCGTGCAATCTTGTCTACGGCCTGTGTACTCATGCCGGGTTTGATCGCCTCGATAGCCATTGATTGAGCGTCCCGCACGACCTGATAAACGGTTTTGAAGGTGCTGTCCGGCCGACCAAGGACCACGGTGCGGGACATGTCCGAACAATAACCGTTCATCCGGGCCCCCCAGTCAAACAGGATCGGCTCACCCTCTCCCACGGCCCGATCTGTGGGCACTGCATGTGGAAGCGCTACGTTAGGCCCCGAGGCCACAATGGGGGGAAAGGCCGTAGATTCCGCCCCTCTTTCACGCAGGCCCTTTTCCATGGCCCAGGCAAGCTCTTTTTCACTTATCCCCCTGGAGAGTTCATTGAAGATGGTCTCAAAGACCGATTCACAAACGGCAACGGATCGGCGTATGGCCTCCAGTTCTTCCGGTTCTTTGATCATACGGAGATCTTCCACGATGCCATCGGTTGGAAACAGAGAAACAGAAGGGGCTTCCTTTTTCAAATGTTCTTCAAATTTTTGAAACTGCAAATAAGACAGCCGTACACTTTCAAAGCCGAGACGCTCGGCATGGAGTGTCTTCAGGATTTCAGGCAGGCTCTGAGCCATGCCTTCCTTGTACTGATAGATCTCGAAATCAGGGGCCTCGGTGTGCGCCTGGATCTCATATCGAGAGTCGGTGGCGAGCAACTGCCGCCCGGCCGTGATGAAAAGAGCGCCGGAAGATTCGTCGAACTGGGCGTCTTCCGCCGCAAATCCGCTCAGGTACCGGCGGTTTTCCGCTTGCAGCACCATGAAGGTATCAAAAACTTGATCCTGCAACCTAGCCCTTAATGCGGCCAGACGACGCTTTGTAATTTCTTCCAAAGTGATATCTTCTCCATTCGTAAGAATTTGGCTCTTTGAAAGGATGCCGGCTTCAACGGCGATCAAATTTTAATTCGTGTAAAACTCGCGTCCAAGTGAGCGTAAAGAAAGAACAGCTTATCCC
>JABXJW010000395.1 GCA_013375395.1 Desulfobacterales bacterium | reverse complement strand
GGGAAAAGATAGTCAAGGAAAAAAACTATCGATTACTCGAATGAGCTACTTATTTACAAATGGACGTCCCCAAACTTCTGGTGGCGAAAATCACGAGTTGCGCAAGAAGTTGGAAGCTGGTATTAAGGGATCGCATGAACTAAGGGGCTTCGCCCCAATTGCAATGATGGAAGGTGAGACAGAATGGATTATGGAAAACCTAAGCGGATCTTTGAGGACTCTGGAACGGTTGACCCGATAAGGTCTTACCATGTTCAGTTAGAGAACGTGGTCAGCACAAAGAATCAGGATTTGAAGACCATGGTGGATCTTGGTCGGTATTTTTCTATATTTGCTCCGAGACAGAGCGGCAAAACCACATTTTTTGAGGACTTTTGCCATGAACTGGAAAAGGATCCTACCTATGTGGCCATCCTTCTTAGTTTCCAGGATTACAAACAGTTGGAAAAAGCAAGGTTTTACGGCCTGATCGAGGAGGCAATTATCGAGCAAGTTCTGGAGAGATTGGAAGAAGTTCGTTGTAACAATATGGAGCCTGTGCGTGAGCTTTTAAGCAGTCATCACTTGACCGATCATATATCTTTCCGAAAGTTATTTGAAAAACTGAACAAGGTCATCCCGCCGAAGAAAATAATCGTCTTTATTGATGAATTTGATGGGATACCGATTGGTGAACTCGAAAATTTTTTGACGACTTCAAGAGAACTGTATCAAAAATATAAGAAACGAACCGCCAAGGCCCTATACTCCGTGGGTTTAGTCGGTATACGCAACATCACCAAGCTAATTGTGGGCGGTGTCTCCCCATTTAATATTGCCGACCAGGTAAAACTCCCTCCGTTTAGCTTACAGAATGTTCGTGACCTTTATGCCCAGTATGCAGAGGAAACCAACCAGCCTTTTACTGAGGAGGCAGTAGAAAAGGTATACAAGGAAACCGCCGGACAGCCCTGGTTAGTAAACCGATTGGGCACTATTTTGACCGTTGACATAAAGCCGGAAACCACAGATCCGATCACTGAAGAAGATGTGGAAAAGGCGATAAAGAATCTCCATAAGGAAAGGAATAGCCATTTTGACAACCTTGTTGAAAAAGCAAGGATGTACAAAGAGACTTTTGTGGAGATAATATTCAATGGGGTTGAATACAATCCAGACGATGAAGATCAGTCGTTGTTAGAGCAGTATGGCCTGATCAAGGAAAAAGATGATATGGCTGTGGTGGCCAGTCCAATATACAGAAGGAGATTTTTGAAGACGTTTTTTCGCGAATCCGGCGCAATTGTGGACGTTTCTCTCAAAGGATATTTTAGGCCTGATGGGCTTCTAAATATGGAAGCTATACTTTCTGATTTTGAGGAATACATCATCCAGATCGGGGTAAGCGCCTTTTATCAGAGCCAGAAGCCATATGAGAAGACAGGACAATTTCTGTTGACTGCCTGGTTGTACCAATTTGTAGAGGCAGGAAAAGGGGAACTTCGTTACGAGGTACCCACGGGACTGGGCAGGATGGATATCCTTCTGACTTACCAGGGACATAGATATGTTATCGAGACCAAAATAAACCGGTCGCACGGGGATCAAGCTTTAAGCAAAGCAATTGATCAGCTTTGCGGGAAATATCTTTTGACCGAACAGGCTGATGAGGGATACGTTGTTATTTTTGATCCTAAGACAAGAGTGGGCGAATTATGCACACCGCAAAAACACATAGTGGCAGGAAAACAAATATTGAGCTTTAACATCGGAATAGGGAGGTAATGAAGTGATTGCAGGAGTGCTAAATGGCTAAAAAACGGATTGTGAGCGGCATGCGCCCCACCGGGCGACTACATTTGGGCAACCTGCATGGGGCTCTTGAAAACTGGAAAAGCATGCAGGACGATTATGATTGTTTCTTCTTTATAGCGGACTGGCACGCCCTGACCAGTGATTACGATATGACCGATCAAATCCAGGACAATATAATTGATATTTTCATAGACTGGTTGAGCGTGGGGCTTTCACCTGACAAATGCACTCTTTTTGTTCAGTCGCACATAAAGGAGCACGCTGAACTCTTTGTCCTTCTTTCCATGATCACGCCCCTGCCCTGGCTGCAGCGAAATCCAACATACAAGGAACAGATCGCGCAATTAAAGAACAAAGAGAAATATGGGGACGTCCATTTGGAAATATGGGGACGTCCATTTGTAGATTAGTTGACAGCTCAACTTATTGCTGATATAGGCATTTTATGCCACGATCAGCCAGACTGGAT
>JABXJW010000394.1 GCA_013375395.1 Desulfobacterales bacterium | reverse complement strand
TTTCAGCGCAACCTGTTTTTAAGACTGACCACGCCGAAGGCGTGCACATTAACTTTAGCTCACTTTAGACACTTTAGACACTTTAGACACTTTAGCTCACTTTTTGTTGAACATGACAAAAAGTTTTCTGCCACAAAAAATACAAATCCCATTATTAACGTCTAGATTCTAACAAAGACCATGCGAATCGACTATGGATATTTTGAAGAGGACCAACTCGGCAAGCCGTACGACGTAAGATTGATTAGAAGGCTCTTTCCGTACGTGCGGCCATACGGATTTTTGTTCTTGCTTTCCATCGGGCTCGTTGTGGCCGTTACGGTCCTGGACCTGGCGCTCCCTTATCTGACAAAGGTGGCCATTGACCGCTACATCGTGCAGGAAATCCAGGATGACAAACCAGGAGTCTCGCAGCAGCAGCGCTTTTATGTGGCCGACCTGCGCATACTAAAGGTTGAAAGGGTGGTAAGCAGGTATCCTTCATTGTTTGAGGTGGAGCGTCCTTATGCGCTGATTCTTTACGGGGATCTTTCCAAACTTGGCAAGGCCGACCTTGTGGAGCTGCGGGCCACAGACTATGCAGGTGTGGCCCGCATTGCCGCGATTTTTCTAGGCATTGTCATTTGCCATTTTGTCTTCAGCTTCGGCCACGTGATCATCATGGAATATTCAGGTCAATCGATCATGCACGACCTGAGATTGAGGCTCTTCAAGCACATCCAGGACCTTTCCGCGGCCTTCTTTACGAAAAATCCGGTTGGGCGGCTGGTTACCCGTGTGACCAGTGACGTGCAGAACCTGCACGAATTTTTCACCTCGATCGTCACGGTCCTTTTCAAGGACGTGTTTCTCGTGCTTGGCATTACAGTGGTACTTCTTGTCATGAACTGGCAGCTTGCTCTGGTCTGCTTCTTGCTGCTTCCGTTCATCTTTTTGGCCACAGCGCGCTTCAGCCGCCTGGCAAGGGATGCGTTTCGGGAAATACGTGTCAAGATCGCCGAGATCAACTCAAGGCTTCAGGAGACCATTGACGGCATTCGCATCATCCAGTTGTTCTTGCAGGAGGCGAGAAATTACGCGCGCTTTCGCAAGCTCAACCACGAGAATTACCTGGCCGGTATGCGGCAGATCAACATATTTGCCGTGTTTATGCCGCTTATCGAACTTTTGAGCTCGGTCACCACGGCCCTTGTTATCTGGTATGGTGGGGCACGGGTGCTTTCAGACAGCCTTAGCCTCGGGACCCTGGTCGCCTTCATCTACTACATGAGGATGTTTTTCCGGCCCATCCGCGATATTGCGGAAAAGTACAACATCATGCAGTCGGCCATGGCCTCGGCCGAGCGGATCTTTCTCCTCTTTGACAACCAAGAGCGAATTCGGGAGCCGGAGACCCTCATGCGGATGCCTAGGGGCGCAACGGTAAATGGGGTAGGGGAGACCGTCTCCTTCGACAAGGTCTGGTTTTCGTATGTAGCAGGGGACTGGGTCCTTGAGGATATCTCGTTTACGGTTCGCAATGGTGAGACAGTAGCAATTGTGGGGCCGACCGGGGCCGGTAAATCGACCCTTATCCACCTTCTTGAACGGTTTTATGACCCGAGCAGAGGAAGCATCTTGGTCGGCCGGGTCGACATACGCCGTGTGCCGAAGGCCTCGCTTCGCGGCAGTATGGCCTTGATCACCCAGGATGTGTTTCTGTTTGCAGACACTATACGCGACAACATCACTGCCGGAAACCCGGAGCTTTTACCTGGCCGCCTGAAAGAGATTGTTGCAGCGTGCAATCTTGACAGGTTGATTAAGAGCCTTCCTCACGGGCTCGATACCGTTATGACCGAAGGAGGCCGCACACTGTCAAGCGGCGAGCGGCAACTGGTGGCCTTTGCTCGAGCCCTTGCCCGTGATCCCGAGATTCTGATCCTGGACGAAGCCACATCGAGCGTAGACACGGAAACAGAACGCCTCATACAGGAGGCCACTTTGCGCTTGATGCAAGACCGCACGTCCATTGTTGTGGCCCACCGGCTGTCAACCATCCGTCATGCAGATCGCATCATCGTACTTCACGGGGGCCGCATCAGAGAGACAGGCTCCCACGATGAGCTGATGGCCAAACAGGGACTGTATTATCAGTTGTACCAGTGGCAGGCGGTTTCTTGATGAATACCTCACCTTTCGATCATGGCAAGCTTGACGGCTTCGTAAAAAGTCCAACTTCTGCGTTGCGCTGCATCCCCTGCCCCGTTAAATTCTCGCTATGCG
>JABXJW010000074.1:2667-15624 GCA_013375395.1 Desulfobacterales bacterium | reverse complement strand
GCAGGCCCGGGACTCCATCTACGAAGAGGCCAACCGGTGTGAAATGTTTTATGTGCACAATCGCTGGCTGGGCGGCATGCTCACAAATTTTCAGACCATAAGAAAAGGGATCGAAAGGCTGAACTACCTTGCCCAATTAAATGCAGACGGAAGCATCAATCGGTTTCCCAAGAAGGAGATGCTAAAGCTTGAGAAAGAAAGGGTGAAGCTTGACAACAACCTGGGCGGCATACGCAACATGAAAAAGTTGCCCGGTGCTTTATTTGTTGTGGATCCCAAGAATGAAAATATTGCTGTCAGCGAGGCCAGTCGCCTCGATATTCCTGTAGTGGCGATTGTAGACACCAACTGCAATCCGGATGAAATAGATTACATCATTCCCGGCAACGACGACGCCATCCGTGCCATCCGGCTTATGACGTCCAGGATGGCCGATGCGTGTATTGAAGGTCATCGACGAATGGAAGAACGCATCAGGGCCGAGACGGATAAAGAGATCGAAGGAGCAGAGGCTGCGCGAGTCGCTGTGGCAGGAGAGGAGGTGGAGAGGGCCGTTATATCAGACGGTTCAGAGGGGCCTGTTGTGGAAGTGATTAAAAGGAAAGTCGTTACACCTGAGCAAACAAACGCAGATGTGATTGAGGAGGCTAAAGAGGGGCTGTAATGGTAGAGATCAATGCACATATGATTAAAGAGCTTCGCACCAGAACCAATGCGGGCATTTTGGATTGCAGAGAGGCCTTGCAGGAAGCAGGTGGAGATATGGAAAGCGCGGTCGACTTTCTGCGCAAAAAGGGGCTGGCTACGGCCTTGAAGCGCGCCGGCCGGGAAACTTCTGAAGGTCTTGTACACTCATATATCCACGCCGGCGGCAAAATAGGTGTTCTCGTAGAAGTGAACTGCGAGACCGATTTTGTGGCAAAGACCGAGGAATTCAGAGAGTTTGTCAAGAATCTGGCCATGCATATTGCCGCTGCCAAACCATTCGGTGTGCGCAGAGAGGATATCCCTGAAGAAGTCGTAAGGCGTGAAGAAGAGGTCTATCGAGCACAGGCCAAAGAGATGGGAAAGCCGGAAAAAGTGCTGGACAAGATCGTGCAGGGCAAAGTGGACAAGTTCTACAAGGAATCTTGTCTTATGGAACAGCAGTATATCAAGGAGACCGACCTCACCATAGAAGATTTGATTCACGACATGGTTGCAAAGACGGGCGAGAATATCACCCTCAGACGATTTGTCCGTTACCGGTTGGGAGGCGAATAGGAGGGAGTGGTTGGTCATTGGTCACTTGTCATTGGGCAGCAAATGACTAATGACAAGTGACCAATGAGCGGCTGTGAATGGCAATAAGTCACATACAACCTATCATTCTAAGTTGCAAGAGCTTCGAAGCCTAGCAATATGCCCACACCTAAGTATAAGAGAATCTTGGTCAAACTCAGCGGCGAAGCCTTAATGGGAGATCAACGTTTTGGCATAGGCCCTGAGATGATTAGCTATCTTGGAGAGGAGATCCGATCGGTGTACGATCTGGGGGTCCAGATAGCACTGGTTGTTGGGGGCGGCAATATCTTTCGTGGCGTGGCAGCCAGCTCTTACGGAATGGACCGCACATCTGCCGACCATATTGGAATGTTGGCCACGGTCATAAATAGCCTTGCCCTTCAGGATGCCCTTGAAAAGAAGGGGGTTCAGACCAGAGTTCAGACGGCCATTGAGATGGCCGCTTTGGCAGAACCATATATCTTGAGGAGGGCTATTCGACATTTGGAGAAGGGGCGGGTAGTGATTTTTGCTGCGGGAACCGGCAACCCGTACTTTACCACGGACACGGCAGCAGCCCTGAGGGCTCAGGAAATTCATGCAGACGTGCTCATGAAGGCCACCAAGGTAGACGGCATTTACGACGCCGATCCGGTTGTGCATGTCGGGGCAAAAAAGATGGAAAGCATCGAGTATCTTGAGGTCCTCAAACGGAAACTGAAAGTGATGGATTCAACTGCCATCTCACTGGCCATGGACAACCAGCTACCCGTAATCGTCTTTAGCTTCCTGGTGAAAGGAAATCTTAGGCGAGCCGTGTGCGGGGAAAACATTGGAACTTGCGTAAGAGGTGTATCAAAAGGTGATTGATTCAGTCTACGATGACACACGACAGGGGATGGGCAAGTCGATTGATGGCTTGAAAAATGATTTCAAGAAGATCCGGACAGGTCGCGCTTCTCTTGCCCTCTTTGACGGCATCAAGGTAGATTACTACGGAACCCCGACCCCTCTGAACCAAATGGCTTCTTTGTCTATTCCGGAGAGCAGGCTTATCATTATTCAGCCATGGGATCAGACGATCATTGGAAAAATCGAAAAGGAGGTTCTAAAATCCGAACTTGGGCTGACCCCAATGAACGATGGAAAGGTGATTCGTATTGCTATACCCCCCCTTACCGAGGATCGCCGAAAAGAGCTTGTCAAGGTGGTACGCAAGATGGCTGAGGAGCACAAGGTGTCAATCCGCAACATACGCCGGGACTCCAATGAGTTTCTGAAAAGCTTGAAGAAAGACGGGGAGATCTCGGAGGATGACTTTTTCAAGGGACAAGATAAGGTCCAGAAGATCACCGATGACCACATCCGACTAGCCGACCAGACCTGCCAGGAAAAAGAGAAAGAGATCCTTGAATTCTAACAGCTCCGACCTGGGTCCCGAATCACTCCCACGACATATTGCCATTATCATGGACGGCAATGGCCGATGGGCCAAGAAGCGCTCCCTAAATCGGATTAAAGGTCACAGGGAAGGGGCTGAGTCGGTCAGAGATATTGTGCGAGTTTGCCGGGAGATCGGGATAGAGGTTTTGACCCTTTATGCATTTTCAACCGAAAACTGGCGGCGCCCGACCCGAGAGATCTCAGCTCTTATGGGTCTCCTTAAGAATTTCCTGAAGTCGGAACTGGCCGAGATGATGGAAAACGGCATTCGCCTGAATGCGATCGGCCAGATCGAACGGTTTCCGGACGATGTTTTAGATGTCCTGCGCGAGGTCATGGAGGCCACGAGAAAAAACCAGGGGATGCTTCTGAATCTTGCATTGAGCTATGGCGGCCGCGATGAGATTGTAATGGCTGCCGCAAAGATCGCAACCGAGATCAAGTCCGGCAGACTTCAACCTGAGGAGATAACAAAGGAGGTTTTCTCCGGCTATCTCTACACGCACTGGATGCCTGAGCCTGACCTGCTGATCAGGACAAGCGGCGAGATGCGGATCAGCAATTTCCTTCTGTGGCAAATTGCCTACACCGAGATCTTCGTCACAAAGACCCTTTGGCCCGATTTCAGGAGGGCGCAACTGATCCAGATTCTCCGTGATTACCAAGAGCGTGAGCGTCGATTCGGTATGACCGAAGAACAAATACAGAAGGCCAACTGATCAGATGGGGCATTGATATGATGTCTGCACACGTAAAACGCTGGCTTACCGCTGTGGTTGGTCTCCCTGTTTTGGCTTTATTGATTGTGGCAGGGGAAATCTATTACGCTCTCCTTGTCGGCCTGGTGTCGGCAGTCGGCCTCCTGGAATACTATGCTCTGGTTCTTCCCGGGCAGCCTGTTGTCGCAAAAGTGGGGGGCTTGATCCTCGGGCTGGCCGTGATGGCGCCTTTCTACACCATGGATGCCGTGGCTGCTTCCGGTATGTTGGTGTTGGCCTTTTTGGGGGCTGCCCTCGTGTGTCTGGCACAGTTTGGGCCCGGGACTTCTGCGGCCGAAGTCCTGTCAAAGCAAGTCATGGGCTTTTTTTATGTTCCTTTCTTGTTCGGTCATTTGATACTGGTCCGTGGCGGTAATCAGGGTATGGTCTGGACGTTCTTTTTGATGGCTGTGGTATTTGCCGGGGACACGGGCGCCTATTACATTGGAAAAGCATTGGGGAGTCATAAACTTGCCCCGAATATAAGCCCAGGAAAGACAGTAGAGGGCGCCGCAGGCGGGTTGGTGTCTAATTTGCTGATTGGTCTCTTGTTCAAGAAATACTGGCTGCCGGAAGTCTCTTGGGGCTCTTGCGCAGCCTTGATCGTGTTCATGGGTGTATTGTCGCAGATAGGCGACCTGGTTGAATCGATGCTGAAAAGATCGGTCGGCATAAAAGATTCTGGAATCTTTCTGCCCGGACACGGAGGCATGCTCGACCGCATAGATGGTCTGCTTTTTGCGGCCCCTGCGCTCTATTATTTTAAGACCTGTTTTTTGTGACAGCGAACATGAAACGCCTTGCCATATTGGGTTCGACCGGTTCCATAGGCAGGAATGTCCTGCGCATCGTAGAAGAATTCCCGGATCGATTCTCTGTTGCGGCACTGGCTGCGGGCCGAAACATAGATCTGCTGTACGAACAGCTCAGGCGTTTTTCTCCTCAGGTGGCGGTGGTGCTCGACGATGTTTTGGCCCATCGGCTCGAGCAGCGGCTTGTGCCGGCAGACAATGTGGAGATCCTGCACGGCGAAGATGGGTATAAAGCTGCTGCAACCCTTTCCTCTGCTGATCTTGTCGTTTCAGCGATGGTTGGCTCTGCCGGCCTGCTTCCCACTCTGGCGGCCGTTGAAAACGGCAAAGCTGTTGCTCTGGCTAACAAGGAGAGCCTCGTTATGGCCGGAGAGCTCTTGATGCGGACCGCCCGAGAAAGAGGCGTTCCTATTATCCCGATAGACAGCGAACACAACGCCATTTTTCAGTCCCTTGCAGGACACAGGAGAAAAGACCTGAAGCAAATACTACTTACGGCTTCAGGCGGCCCCTTTCTGGACAAACCAGTTGAGGAGCTGGATAACGTTTCACCGGAGATTGCACTTCGCCATCCCACTTGGGACATGGGACCAAAGATTACAATAGATTCGGCTACACTGATGAACAAGGGCCTTGAGGCTATCGAAGCAAGATGGCTCTTTGACGTGCCTGTAGATCTTATCCGTGTGGTTATTCATCCGGAAAGCGTGATCCATTCAATGGTGGTCTACAGGGACGGTTCCGTGATAGCCGAGCTTGCCTTGCCTGACATGAGGGTGCCGATTGCATATGCTTTGTCTTACCCGGAACGGCTTCCTCTGGGAGTGTCCGCCCCTGATTTTGTTGACCTTGGCGCTCTCACGTTTCGGGCGCCGGACCTGGAAAAGTTTCCTTGTCTTGCCCTTGCAATCGAGGCGTGCAGGCGCGGGGAAACCTTTCCTACTGTATTGAATGCTGCAAACGAGGTGTCGGTTCATGCCTTCCTGAACCACCGGATCGGGTTTCGGCGGATTGCTGAAATTGTACAAGAGACAATGGGCAAACACGAACCGGTGTGCAATCCGGGGCTTTCCGACATTCTTTCAGCGGATGCCTGGGCGCGGCGTACGGCCGAGGAAAGTGTATGAGCGTATGAGTGCGAACATTATTTCTTTTGTCATCGTATTGGGTGTTCTGATCTTTGTCCACGAGATCGGCCATTTCATTATGGCAAAGATCTTGGGTGTCGGGGTAGAAAAGTTCTCTTTAGGATTTGGGCCCAGAATAGTCGGGAAAAAGATCGGGATGACCGATTACAGGATTTCGGCCATACCCCTTGGAGGGTATGTGAAAATGGTGGGGGAGGCACCGGATTCAGAGCTTGATGAGGCACTGATCCCCATGTCCTTTTCACACAAGCCCGTGTTCCGGCGGAGCCTGATCGTGCTGGCAGGTCCGGTTTTTAATCTGCTGCTGTCTGTGGTGATATTTTTTGGCTTCTTTCAGATCTCTGGCCTTCCCATCATGAAGCCGGAAGTGGGCGCCCTGGAAGAAGGCATGCCCGCTCATGAGGCCGGCATACACGCCGGGGACTATATTGTGGAAGTGGACGGCATGCCAGTGAAGCGATGGGATGAGATGGCAGCCCTGATTAAACAAAGTGGTGGGAGTCCTTTGAGGCTTAAAATTTTGCGGAACGGGACCGCTGTTTTTGTGACGGTTACTCCAAAGCTGATCTCTTCTCAGAACATATTTGGGGAAAAGGTGGACAAATATGTCATAGGGATAACCGCTTCGGGCGCCTTTACCGTTGAACGACTCAACCCCTTTCAGGCAGCAGCCCACGGGGCGTTGGAAACGTGGCAGATTGCCAAGGTGACGGTTTTGTCCATTGGAAAGATAATTACCGGCACCCTTTCAGCCAAGACCCTTGGCGGCCCCATCATGATTGCCCAACTGGCAGGGCAGCAGGCCAAGGCTGGCATCACCAACCTCATATTTTTCATAGCCCTGTTGAGCGTCAACCTTGGTATTCTCAACCTTCTGCCGATCCCTGTGTTGGACGGAGGGCACCTTGTGTTCTTTCTGATTGAAGCCGTAAGCCGCCAGCCGGTCAACATCAAGATGCGGGAGGTGGCCCAGCAAATCGGCATTTTCATTCTGCTCCTGCTCATGATTTATGTCTTCTACAATGACATTGCCCGGATTTTGTTTGATTAAGGGTAATCACGCCTTTTTATAAGGCGAAGGCCGCAACGCACGAAAGAGAAGAGCACTACGGGTAAGCCTCAGTTCAAACAAATTAGCCCGGTTACAGAGACAAACATCCTCGGGCGTTGAGATCTGAAAAGGACCGGTGCATACCCTGTTTCATATCAAAGAAGCCTCCCAGGACTATAAGACATATCTTGTCGTCTTTTTAATAGCGATCGGGGCGCGAATCTTCTTTCTTGTCTATATTGACGAGCCAATCCTTTTTTTAAAATACCCTTTCTTTGCAGAAAAACTGGCCGGGGGCGCTGACATCGGTGAAAGGCTTGTCGATCTGAGCCCTTTCTACCTCTATCTTCTGACTTCCCTTAAGAAGATTTTTGGCTTTGACTGGAGTTTCGTAAAATTTGTTCACTCTTTTGTGGGCGCCATGAATTGCTTGTTGGTCTACGCCGTGGGGACCCGGGTCTTTCGAAAAGAGGTGGGCTTGTTGGGCGCCCTGATCTTTTCAGTTTATGCAAATTTGATCATCCTGGAATCGACCCTGGAGCCCACCGTCTTTGTTCTGCTGTTCAATATCATAAGCGTCTATTTACTCCTGCGTATAAGGCAGGACGGTGATTCTTCCAAGAGAGCCTGTGTCCTGTCCTTGCTTGCCGGTCTTTTTGCGGGACTTTCGATTATTACAAAACCAAGCTTCTTATTATTCCTGCCCCTGGCGGCGATCTGGCTGCTTTTTTTCAATACCCCTATCCAAACCCTCCCACATGGTAAACTGTTGTTTCTCGACAAAAAAGGACTGTCCTGTGCCTTATTGTTTTGCGGTGCGGCCTTGCTGGTCGTCATGCCGATAACCGTGAGAAATTATGTCAAGCTGCACGACTTTGTTCTGGTGACGGCAGACGCAGGCAAGGTCTTCTTTCACGGAAACGGCAGGGGCGCCACGGCCCTTGAAGGGACCGGTCTGCCTGATGAGGGCTTTGCCGAAGAAGGGGCGGTTGAGCCGGACTATGCCCATGTGCTGTTCCGCAAAACCGCCGCCAAGCTCAGCGGAAAAAAGCTTTCCCCGTCCGAGTCCTCCGGGTTTTGGACGAGGCGCGCCTTTGCCGACATTGCCGATGATCCGGTTTCCTATATTAAACTTGAAGCCAAAAAGCTTTTTTATTTCTTCAATGACTATGAGATGCACTATATTGCATCCGCCTACAAGGAATATAAGGCGTCGCTTGCCTTCCCCTTCGTTAGATACGGCATCATCTCCTCGCTTGCTATTTTGGGCATGGTACTTTCACCTGCAAGGTTCAAAGAACTGTTTTTGATATATGGCATGGTGTTCGTTTATCTGCTGTCCGGCATGCTTTTCCTGGTTCAGGCAAGGTATCGCACCCCGGCTGTTCCCTACCTGTGTCTTTTTGCAGCTTATGGCATTTATTCCTTCAGAGAGATGCTGACTGCAAAAAATGTGAGGCAGGCGGCGATGGCGCTGATTATTGCCGGGCTGTTTTTCGCATTGACTCACTTTGCTTTCAGGAGTGAAGTCGTCAATGTGGATCGATGGCAGGAGGCAACAAAGACTCACTATCAAATAGGCGCCAAACCACTTTTTAAAAAAGGAAGATATCAAGAGGCAATTACGGATTTGAACAAATCTATTGCGATGGCGCCCGATTTCAGCCCGGCATATAATCTCAGGGGTAAAGCCTGCGCCATACTTGGAATGAACAGAGAAGCTTTGGTCGATTTTAAAAAGGTTATCTCTCTTAGCCCAAGCCTGCCGGAAGGATACAAGAACGCAGGGTTCCTTTATCTGCTACAAGGTGATACGCAGACAGCTAGAGATTATCTCTCCAAGACCCTCACGCTTGCGCCCCATGACACAAAGGTAAGAGAGGCCTTTGCAAAATTGAAATAACGTATCATTTTAGCCTTATGAAACAACCGGCTTCGAGGGAGTTCCCATGACGATCAGATTTGACAATCAAATTTTGAACCGGGTAACTGTTTGATTATGCGTTCACAGGTTCAGAGTTCAGAGGTTCGGGGTTCACCGAAAATCCGAACCGTCCAGCCTGCCTCGCAAGCTTGGTGAGCGGGCAGGTGATTCGCGATTTCTGAATGGATAAGGCATAAAAATAGAACGCTTTGAGGCTTCATCAAGTACTTTCCGGCCTACCTGTCTGCGTGCGACGCACAGGCAGGCGAGCAAGGTCAACGAAAAAAATAACCCTTTTGTACAGGGTCAAGGGCAATTCCGCCGGACAATGAACGGCTGGATTTGATACGTTCGCTTATTCAACATTCACATTTTCCAAGGCTTGCCCAGGGTCTCCCAACATTACGAAGCCTCCCCAGTAAAGGGGATGGGCATGACCGTATCGCTCCTTGACGATCTTCATCTCTTTAAGGGCTGCCTGCCTGAGCGCCTGGCAGCAGTTCATTTCCCCCGTCATGATGTTCTTATAAAACTCCACCATCAATTCCCTGGTCTCCTTATCCGGCGCGGCCCACATGCTCATGATCAGGCTTCTGACACCGGCCTGGGCAAAGGCACGTCTTAATCCAAATACGCCTTCCCCTGTTTTCACCTCTCCAAGCCCTGTATCACAGGCCGAAAGCACTACCATATCCGTGCCACGAAGCCGGAGTCCAAGAATCTCCTCCGATGTTACAATGCCGTCGTCCACCTGTTCATCGGCAACCTGCAAAGAGCTGTTAGCTCCGGCCAGAACGAATCCGGAACGAAGCAGGGGGGGTTCTATCCTCGCTTTTCCACCATTTCCCTTTATGAGCGTGGTAATTGAGCAGACCCACCTTCCTGTCGGCTCGGCCGGTACTTTGCCGGGTTCCTGATCGTTCAAAAAAAAGCCGTGCGTGGCAAGATGAAGAATCCTTGGGGGCCCCTTTTGTTTTAGCACCTCCTCAAGAGCCTCGTCGCCAAGATAAGTCTCTGTTGTTATGGAGTTTCCCAGAATGTCCTTAATGCTCTCCACTTCTTTTCCGGTGCCAGGCCGTCTCGTGAAATGATATCCTCTCATGTCCGCCGATCGCCTCGCGATCTTCTCCCGGCCCCCATTCATCAGAGCCATTTCCCGTAAGGTTAGCTTCTTTTTCTCGTGGGCCAGATCAAAGTCAGGATCTCCCATAAGCAAGACGCCCTTGCCTTCAGGGACAAATTGCCCGAAACCAACCACATCTCTCCCCGAACCCAGGTAATTGAAGGTGAAGTCCTCTATGAGATACCTGCCATCCGGCCCCACAAGCACTTCAAATGGAATCAAGTTCAGAATGCCATCCGGGGAGATGAAAATTTCCTTCACGTTCCCAAGCTCTTTTCTCAAAGGCTCAAATACCAGGTTGCAAATCTTTCCGGATGATTTCATGGCCTTCTTTTTCATGGTGAAGATTTCTTTCTTCAATTCAGCTGCCGCCTTGTCAATCTCTTCAGCATCTCCAAGGTCGATCATCCCTACTTTGTCGCCATTGCCCGCATGGAGGACAAAGGCTAAATAATGGGCAGGTTGCCACTTCTTCTGTTTTCCCTTGGCTTTAAAGTCGAACATCTCAACTCTGGCAACCTCTATCAAGACTGTGCCTGCAGGAAGCTCTCTTGCCACCATCTCACAATCTGCCGCTGCAATCTCCTGTTTTAGGGCAAAAGCCTGGCTCAACCGGCTTAACTTGGTTTTCAATCTGTCTTCTTGTGCTTCCAGGTCTGAAAACTTCCTCTTGAGGACTTCCATGTCCTCCCTTCCTGGAACGGCAAAGGCGAGCTTTGAGATCTGAGTTCTCACCCCGGACAACTCCTGGAATGTCTCCACAGCCTGCGTATCATCGAAATTGACCAAGGCTTCCTGAAAACTCTTATGAGCCCCGGAAATCACTCCCTTTGTGTTGAGCCACACACTGAGGGCATCTACCCTGTATAATGGATTCAGGCTCAGATGCCCATTAATTAGACTGAGGAAGGCATGCAGACTCCATTCTCTGGTGGAGACAAACTTGATTTTCTGATCTTCGGTGGTAAATCCCATTACCTGATCCATGAACTTGCCGTCTATCTTTTGGGCTCTTCCGAATAGATTGTGGGACATTTCAAAATCATCCATGGAAGCGTAAAGCAATGCCAAATTGTGGAGGCCTGCAGCCACATCAGGATGCTCCGGCCCAAGGACCTTCTTCGTTATTTCCAGAGACCTCTTGTATAGGGGCTCCGCCTCAGCGTAATATCCAACAGACCTGTAAGCCGCCGCCAGGTTGTTGAGGCTTGTGGCCACACGAGGGTGCTCCGGCCCAAGGACCTTCTCACATATCGCCAGAACTCTTTTGTATGGGGAAGCCGCCTTAGCGTGATCTCCAAGGTCTTCGTAAGTGCCTGCCAGATTGTTGAGATTCGTCGCCACGTCAGGATGTTCTGGTCCGAAGGCATTCTCATTTATTGCCAGCGCCCTTTTGTATAGCAGCTCCGCTTTGGCGTAATCTCCAAGGTCACGGTAAACTCCCGCCAAGCCATTGAGGCATGTCGCCACATCAGGATGTTCCGGCCCAAGGGCCTTCTTTATTATTCCCAGCGCCCTTTTGTACAGGGACTTCGCCTTAGCGTAATCTCCAACAGACCTGTAAAGCGCCGCCAGATCCTGGAGACTTCCGGCCACACCGGGATGCTCCGGCCCTAAGATCTTCTCATCTATCGCCAGAGCCCTTTTGTATAAGGACTCTGCCTTGGCGTAGTCCTCAAGCTGAAGGTAAAGCGCCGCCAGGTTGTTCAGGCTTGTAGCCACGTCAGGATGCTCCGGCCCCAAGATCTTCTCATCTATTGCCAGCGCCCTTTTGCACAAAGACGCCGCCTTGGTATAATTGCCGAGGGAGAGGTAGAGCAATGCCAGGTTGTTGAGGCTTGTGGTCACACTAGGGTGCTCCGG
Source organism: Desulfobacterales bacterium (assembly GCA_013375395.1). GTDB lineage: Bacteria > Desulfobacterota > Desulfobacteria > Desulfobacterales. The sequence continues at coordinate 4,239 of JABXJW010000074.1, read as the reverse complement.
CCCAAGGACGTTCTCGTATATTGTCAGCGCCTCTTTGTATAGGACTTCAGCCTTGGCATAGTCCGCAAGGAGATGGCAAACTCCTGCCAAACCATTGAGGCATGTCGCCACATCAGGATGTTCCGGACCAAGGGCCTTCTTCGTTATTTTCAGCGCCCTTTTGTACATGGGCTTCGCCTCGGCGTAATATCCGACAGATCTGTAAAGCGCCGCCAGGTTGTGGAGACTTCTGGCCACATGAGGATGTTCCGGCCCAAGGACCTTCTCACATATCGCCAGACCCCTTTTGTACAGGGAAGCCGCCTTAGCGTACTCACCAAGGTCTCTGTAAAGGCCTGCCAGATTGTTCAGATTCGTCGCCACGTCAGGATGTTCGGATCCGAAGGCCTTTTCATTTATCGCCAGCGCCCTTTTGTACAAGGCCTCCGCCTTAACATAGTCCCCAAGGCCATGGTAAACTCCCGCCAGGTTGTTCAGGCTTACAGCCACGTTAGGATGTCCGAATCCGAAGGACCTCTTCATTATTCTCAGAGCCCTTTTGCACATGGGCTCTGCCTGAGCGTAATTGCCGAGGGAGAGGTAGAGCATTGCCAGGTTGTTGAGGATTGTGGCCACATCGGCATGCCTTGAGCCAAGAACCCTTTCACGTATCGTCAAGGCATTTTCAGCTATAGGTATGGCATCGTTATAACAGCCCTGTTGGTAGAGCTTCTCTGCCTGCTGCATCAGAAGCCTTGCCTTTTCAAGATCGCTCTCTTGTGCATTGGAATGTCTCGGAATAGATAGGAAAAGAAGAACCGCGGCAGCCAAAACAATTGAACAACGAGGTCTATGCATGGTTATTGGTTATTCCTTTTCTCTTTAAATCGCTCAACCTTGCTGATCTCGTAAAAAGTCCAAATTAGACGGCAAAGTAATCCGCCGAAGGCGGACCAAATTCAAGGCGCGCACCTCTTTTAAAGCCGTCAGGCGCAATCCTGAGGAATGAGGCGTACTTATATGGTACGCCGCAGTGATTTACCCTGTTAGATCGGCTCCGCCGTCTCGCATAGCGAGAATTTAACTGGGCAGGGGATGCAGCGCAACGCAGAAGTTGGACTTTTTACGAAGCCGTCAAACTTATATGTTCTTTCGGCTATCTTATTGGAAAACTTGATACTGTTTGCCGGATGATTTGTGGAAACCTTTGAACCTTTCCAAAAATTGGCAATGCAACCCCGGCCGACAATTTTTGTCATTTTTTGTCGCTTGGTATTTTCGACAGCGTCGGTTTTCGCTGTCAGTGGCTGGTTGTTTTACCGGGCATGCCCCGCAAGGCGGATCACCTGCACACACCGCAAACCTTGCAGCGACCGGCATCGCACGCAGGGGATTTTTTTTTCGGCGAGGGTCTTCTGGTATTCCTGAACCAGGAATGCCTTGTTGATCCCGTGGTCTATGAAATCCCAGGGCAGGATCTCACCCGCGGACCGTTCCCTGTAAACATAAAAATCAGGATTTATGATGGAGCCCTTCAATGCCTTGGTCCGGTTCCAGGGCGAACATAAAACATAAGGTCGCGGTAGGAATGCC
>JABXJW010000074.1:0-2657 GCA_013375395.1 Desulfobacterales bacterium | reverse complement strand
TTCCTACCGCGACTAATAGTCTACTGATACTGATAAAATTGCTAATCTGATGGGATTCATTCATAAAAAAAAGGGCGCCCATTAAAAGTTGCGCTTCTGTCTGATATTCTCGTACGCCTCCTGGATTTGGCGAAAACGATTCGTTGCAAATTCCGTGAACTCTTCGGGAAGGCCCTTGGACACGATCACATCAGGGTGGAAATCCTTGACAAGCTTTTTGTAGTTGGACTTGATCTGCTCATCCGGGCACTCCGGCGTGCAGTTTAGAAGCTGGTAAAATTTGCCAACGTCTTTGAAATAGGCTGCTTTCATGCTGTCAAACTGCCGGTCGCTTATGTGAAAAATGTTTTTGATCCTGTTCAGTGCGGCTTCTTCAGCAGGGTGAAATTCATTGTCTGCTGCGGCTATGCGGAAGAGCAGATCCAAAAACGAAACCAGCACTGAAGGCTGCCCCATACTGATCTGGTAAAACTGCATCGCAAAATCATCAATCGAATAAGTAGAATCCTTTGCCTGATAGAAAACCTGCTTGGCGAATTGCCTCTCGGTTTCCATTATGTTCAGATTGCCGATAAAATCCTCAACAACCGCGATTTCATCTCTTGTCACCACGCCGTCTGTTTTTGCAAGCTTTCCCAAGATCGAAAACATGCTGATAAAATAGGCAGCCTGGGTCTGTTCTGCGCGTATGAGTCGCGGTCCACCGACCACGCGGCCTTCGGCTTTGTCAACAAGATGATGTCCCAGGGCCGCGCCCGCAATAGCACCAAGAGGCCCTCCGATCAGCAGACCCATGGACCCAAAAGCAAGTTTTCCGAACCATCCCATATCCTCCATCCTCCTCGTTATGTTGCCAGATTAAGTGTAGTATAGCAAAGAAGCGCAGGCGGGTCAAAGTAGAGGGATAGAATGATGCAGGTTCTCCAAAGTGATGGGAAAAAGGGCAGGGCCGGGGTCTCATCAATCAGAGAAGAAGTATTCCATGGTCGGCTTATAATCTGAAGACGGACCTTGTAAGGGCTAAGGAGGACATCCTATAGTTTTAGAGTTTCTAAGTAGTGTCCATCCAGAAATGAGATAGTTTTCGCAAAGTCGAGGAAGACGAAGATTTTAACCGGAGGAATACATTGAGTATTTTGAGGATTAAAATCTGAGTCTGACGCAGAGATTGCGAAAAATGGCCATTTATGGACAGACACTAAGTAATCCTTTTCTATCTCTCACCCCGGTGGAATGGAGAACACAAGTGCATTCCACCCCGGTACGATAGTCTCTACCTACAGGGCAGGCGGGGCGGAGGTGGGGCCGGATTCTTCGACTAGCCTGGGTTACTCCTGATTCGCTCACACCAAATCGCTCTGTAATTTTCCTTGGTTTCTTACCGCTCGGGACAGATTTGTCAAATGTGTAGGTCTGATACCTTGCTTTTGCACGATCATTGTCAAAAACCTTGCGCCGCCCGATCCCTCTGGCAATGATGTGATGCAGTGCGCCGGGCGCGTCGATGCGGGACTGTCTTGGCATAGACGGTCCTTAGCCCGCACGGACTGTAATGTAAAGTTTAAATGTTGAGAATGTCCCTAATAGTGTACGTCGGCTGGATCCAATGGTTGGCCTGCAGTGTTCTCAACAAATCGAGCTGATGAGGGGATGGGGATACCTCGCCACTTACCCAACGCCAGAAGATGCTTGTCACCAGACACGATGAACTTCGCGCATGCTGCAAGGGCGGCCTCTAAGATGCGATCGTCATCTGGATCGGCCTGTACGGCTCTGACGCGAGTGGCTGGCGCTACAAGGTGAAACGTGTCGGCGAAAAGACCGATGATGTTTGCCACCTCTTCGGCATGGAGGCCGAACTTCGCGCGAAGCAGCACCCCTTGCGCTTCATGGAGGATCTCGGCGGAAATACAGATGGTGATTACACCTTGTGAGGCAGCCTGCAAGATGCGCCGGGAGTTACCCGGGAAGAGGATTCCCGAAACGAGTACATTCGTGTCACACACTATCTTCACGATGTCCGTCGTTTTCTCTTGCGAACGCTCCGGATCTCCCTCACGACATCGGCCTCTGACAGATCGTGGCTACGAGCCGTCCGGTCGCCAAGTGTGAACACATTGTCCCACCGCTTCTGGCGACGCACATAGAGCCTGGCGGCCTCACGCAGTAGCTCTGAGCGGGTGCGTGATTCCTTTCTCGCTTCTGCATCGATCTCAGCTAATAGGCTGTCCTGAAAGGAAATATTGACCGTAACACTGCTCATTATGACACCTCCTCTTTTCCGGCCAATATACAAAGTTTGTATGAGCCTGTCAAGTAGGCCAACATGATTGTATGCCGAGTTGGGCGCAGCCCAATTCAGCATACAATCATGTTGGACGAAGCCGCGTGAAGAGATGCTATGTGGATTCAATCATGCGGTTTTTTGCCGTTGAATGCTCACGTCAAATTGTGGCTATCTCAAATAGCCGTATGATCAACGTCGAAGACCGGCAAGTGACGTTCCGTTACAAAAAAGGCAAGAGCGCCAGGTGGCGAAACATGACTCTTGATGTCATGGAGTTCATACGAAGGTTTCTGCAGCATGTGCTGCCAACCGGGTTCATGAAAATTCGCTATTTCGGCTTTCTGCATCCCGGATCCTCATTTTCTCTGGA
>JABXJW010000393.1 GCA_013375395.1 Desulfobacterales bacterium | reverse complement strand
TGTCAAGAGGGTAAAGGGCGGATCAGACATAGTGCAAAAGACCAACGAGGAATTCAATGAGGTGGCTGTAGCCGCCGCCAAGGTCGGCGAGTTGGTCAGCGAGATCGCTGCGGCCTCCAATGAGCAGTCCGAGGGGATCGAGCAGGTGAACAAGGCCATGGCCGAGATGGACAAGATAACCCAGAAGAATGCGGCCAATGCCGAGGAATCCGCCTCAGCCTCTGAGGAGATGAACGCACAGTCCGAGGCCCTTAACAGCATGATCGGCCAATTTACCTTGAACGGGGAACGCACCGGACGCAAACAAATAGCCATGGATGCCGCCGCCACAAGAGAAGAGGGCCGGCTTCACGATCTCAAGCAGGATGAAAAGCCGGCAAGTTCTGAAGAGGCAATCCTGTTCCGGCATTTCAAAGGCCATATGGCCTCGAATGCAAAGGCAAAGGCGGCAAAGCCTGAGCAGGCAATAGCCCCTGAAGATGTCATCCCGTTGGAGGATGATAAGAAGAAGAAAAAGACAGAGAATGGCCACTTCAAAGATTTCTAACCAACCTTATCATTGCCCCTCAACCCCGCCCATATCTTGTGGTAAAGGGGCGGGGTGAGGGGTATCAACCCTGTTCAGATATCATGTGCAGCCAGGCAAACGAAAAAGGAGGAAGTTATGAAAAGGTGGTCTAGTGTTGGCGCTTGGTGTATGTTTTTTTTGCTCATTATCGCAGTGAACAGTTTTGCATCAGATGAAGTTCTCGTCAAAGCCGCCCGCCGGCCCAAAAGCGTCAACTTCAAGGGTCGCGTGCAGGCAAGGTTCACCTCCCTTCAGAACGGCGACCTTAGTAAAGTGACCTCCCACAAGTCATTCGACAAATCCGAAAACGAGGGTTTTTGTATCCGGCGTGTTCGTCTGCGGTGGTTCGGAGAGGTGGTTGATCACTGGAAATATCACGTGCAGGTCAGCGTGGACGGAGATCACAATGCCGACAAAACAGATCCTGCAACGCCTGATTACAAACTGGCCAAAGATGAGGTCGGCCTCAAGCTCCAGGATGCCTATTTTACATATAGCAAGTATCCTGGTTTCAACGTCACGGTCGGGCAGTTCAAGTCGCGCTTTTCACCGTCGTATCTCACCTCCGGGCCGGCCCTTCCGCTGTGCGAGCGTCCGCTCGTGATCGACAAGCTTGCCAGAAGACGCGAGATCGGCATAAGCATAGAATCGGCCAAGAAAGGGCAATTTGACGGCAGGGGGCACGGAAGAGTCTATGACAAACCGATCTACTATGCGGTGGGGCTTTACAACGGCAACGGGATGAATAAGATGCGCAACGACAATGAACAATTTATGCCGATGGCCATGCTGGTTGTCAGGCCGTGGAAGCATATAAATTTCGGCGCAAGCTATGCCCATGACGATCTTTCCTACGACTACGAGACCACGGTGCTCGGCAAGGCCAAGGTGGATATCAACGGCAACTACGTGTTTGACGTCAAGGACGGCAAGCTCGACAAAAATGTCGACATCTTTGATGTTAATACAGCACTGGATGCCGGGCCGTTGCATGTTCAGGCCGAGTATGTACAGCAAGAGGGCGACGACAATGCCCGTGCCTACGGCTACGGCGTGCAGGCCCAGGTAGACATGTCAGACGACTTCCAGCTCACTTGCCGGTATGATGAGTTTGACCCGAATGTCGATGTCGACAACAGCCTTGACAGCCGCTGGTATACGTTAGGGTTCAATTGGTTCCTGCACGGACAAAATGTCAAATGGCAGGTGAATTACACGCTCCGGGAGGAGATGCATGGTGACGACGTTGACAATGATGCCCTTGTCACGCATTTTCAGGTACTATTTTAGCCACATCCGTACAGAGAGAGGAAATCCGGCCCCATGGCATTCACATATTTTTTCAGAGATCGTGCAACCCTTGATGCTATCAAGGAGCATGCTATTCCGGAGCTTAGAAAGAACAGATATATCAACGTCTGGGACGCAGGATGCGCTATGGGGCCGGAGCCCTACTCCCTGGCCGTCATCTTTAGAGAAAACATGGGCTATTACGAGTTCAAAAGATTCAAGATATACGCAACGGATCTTGATGAAGAGAACCATCAGTTTGGCAAGATTATTGCGAAAGGGATCTACCCGGAAGAATCGCTCAAAAGGATACCCAGGCAAATTTTCAGGAAGTACTTTTCGGCGAACAACAAGCCCGGCCACTTCAAGATTGCAGACGAGATCATGCAAAGTCTCTCTTTTCAAAAGCATGATCTGCGC
>JABXJW010000392.1 GCA_013375395.1 Desulfobacterales bacterium | reverse complement strand
AGGCTATTTAACCGACGAGCAACGCAGCCATGCGGGATGGATCGGCTCATTAAAATGTGAAGTTATTTTTGCGCGAGCCCTAAGGGACAGAGAGTTTAAATTCCAGCCAATCAATCATCTCCTGGATATTCTTGGACATGTACCAGCGGCCGTTGGCAAAGGCGCCGTAGTCCGCCCCTGCCATGGCCGAGGCGTAACGTGTGGAGTTTGCATAGAAGAGCCATTGCTCCACCCACTTCTTTTCAATAGCCTCATTAAAGATGCTGTCCTTCCGGGCAAGCCCTTTGGCCGCACCGTTTTTCCATGCGGAAAGAAGAATCTTTGTGGCGGTCAGTGTCATCTCGTTGGTGGTCTTGATGGTATTTTCAAAGCGGGCAAACTGTCCATCCACCCACCCTCGGCTATGGCAGGCAAGACAAACATCTTGCATGGTCTTCTGTCTTTTCTTTTGTTCAGTTGCATTAATCAGATACTTGGTCACGGGTTCTCCGTTCAACTCGGTAGGTAACGGCAAGCCCGCTTTGTTCCTAATAATAGTGGTATCAGGAGATCTTGGGTGGGCATGGGCGTAAACTAAGCCCATTATCCTCCACGCAATACGATCGCTCATCTGGTGGGTTCTTTCCGCCACCACTTCTCCTTGTTCAGAGACCACGAGGCTGACGTGGCAGGCGGCGCAGGTTGGGGCTGTAAAATCTTTTCCAACGGTCCAAGGAACATTGTCAAAATCCCATGTCTTGTCCTTGCCCATTGAAGAAAAAATGTTTCCGTGTTTGCTCACAGCATAGACTTTGTATGCCGGCACATCAGGACCCTTGTGACACTCGGAGCAGGTAGAAGGTTTTCTGGCCATCTCAATAGAAAACTGATGCCGCGTGTGGCAAGGGGTACAGGACCCCTTGCTCTCATCGGGATTGATCCGTCCCACACCCTGGTTGGGCCAGCCTGAAAGAATGGGAAATGACATTTTACCCTTGGCCGTGTTCCTGGCCTCAATACCCTTTACCTCAACCACCGTGCCGTGGCAGTAGAAACACGAATCTGCATCGGTCTGATCGCCAGGCTCTCTTATGGATGTCTTCCTATCTTCAAAAGACTGGATGCCATTTACCGAGTTGACCAAATCGTGATAAACAAGATTGTTTTTCAGATTACCGTACGCATGGTACATAAGGTTCTTGCTATATTGCTTTAACTCCACAGGATGACATGTGGCACAATCCTCGGGAGTCACCACTATATGGATCTTATAGCCATTGTGCTTAAAGGCATCATGATGCTTTTCAGGGTTCATTGTGTGGCACTCGGCACAGCCAACAACAACGCGGGCAAGTTTTTCAGGAATATTTTCAAATGAAACCCTTCGTTTCTTTGAGATCATACTTTTTGCGGCCACAGGAGTGACTTTGGCCATGCGGCTTTTTCCCCAGTCGGCCACAATTCCTGGATGCACAGATGCATGACATTTAATACACGCCTTAGTTTTTTCGCTGATTCGTTCACCTGCCGCAACTGCCGCCTGCGCAGAAACAAACACTACAAGTAATGCCAAGATACTGTGTTTCATTTGACACCAGCCTTTCAATCATTCCGAGCCGCTGCAGCAGGCATAGTAAAGACCCGCGTCTTCAGCTCCTGATCAAGCAAGAACAGCTCGAGCACTATCCTTTCCACAACCCATGCAGGTTGCAGTATTCACGAGATGTCACGTGTTCTGCGGCAATATTAAACGTAGCTTCAGGCACATCCCCGGGCTTCAAAAACTGGCGGTAGGCATTTCCGTCAGCAATGACCTCGATCCATTCAATGTAGTGTTTTTCCACCATTATCTCTATCTAGTTTCCATCCAGAAATGGCCCTTTTCTCCGCCTCAGGCGGATCAATCTGCGGAATTGCTTGTGCGACGTACACCACATTCATGTCAACGGGCATTACTTCTTTGAATGCGGCCTCCCCTTTTTGAAGGTCCACCGTTGCATCTTTGATCCCGTCAATCTCATTCAATGCCTTTGTAACGGCCACTACACAATGATTGCAGGACATCCCATCTATTCCTTTAGGCATGAAAATGGTTGCGATTGTCCCAAAAAACTATGAAGATCGTTTGCAAAGGTAAATGAGGTAAGTACTGTATTCTTAGCAGAAAAACACTGTATATTGATATTGGCTTGCTATGTAGCCGGAAATGCCGGAAGCGACTTGCCGTCCGCACTCTTAGGGCTCGCTCAAAAATAACTTCCCATTTTCGCATCTCAGCTTCAGCTTACCTTTGACCGATGCTCATTCGCAA
>JABXJW010000073.1 GCA_013375395.1 Desulfobacterales bacterium | reverse complement strand
ATGTTACGGCACCGGAAGAAGTGCCCCTGGCTAAAGTGCCCCCTGTGCCGACAGAAAAGCGCCAAGGGCGAATCATTAGCGTTTCAACACGGCTTTACGAGGCGGAGCTTACAGAGAATGGTGCGGGTTTCAGGTCTTTCAAGCTCAAAAAGTATAGGGAACATTTGGCGCCGGACGCCCCGATGAAAGAACTCATCCAATTGCCCGGTGAGCACGAATACACCCCCGCGGTTTCTTTCTTGGGGAGAGGCTCGGGCGGTTTGCAAGACGCGACCTTCAGGGCAACCAGCGAGTCCGACGTTATAGATGCCACCGAGGCAAGGAAAGCGCTGAGCTTCACCCTGAGCTCTCCGGATGGCGTTACCATTGTAAAAACCTATTCTTTTTCGCCCGAGAGCTATGAAATAGGCTTGCAGGTCAAGGTCGGAAACTTGTCCTCCCGGCCTGTAGACGAGAACCTGACGGTCTCTTTGAGAAACAGCCTTGATGGGATCAAGGACTCCAGGTATGTCTTCACAGGCCCTGCCGCCTTGATCAACGGAGAGTTAAAAGAGATCAAAGTCAAGAAAATCGACAAGGAAGGTTCCCATACAGGCCGGATAACGTGGATGGCCTGCGAGAACCAATATTTTATATCAGCGATCATCCCGGAGGAGTCCCGAGAGGCGAGCATGAAACTTCACGTGGCGCCAAATGAGGTCCTTGAGACCACATACGTAGATCCTTCGGGGCCGGTGGCTCCGCAGACTGAGAGGGACTACCAATACGGGCTCTACTTTGGACCCAAGAGCCTTCAGACCCTCAGCAAGGCGGGATCGGAGCTCGGCAAGGTGGTCGATTTCGGATTTTTCGACATTATAGCAAAGCCGCTGCTCCATACCATGAACTTCATACATCGCTACATCCCTAACTATGGAATCGCGATTATCTTCATCACGTTCTTGGTCAAGCTGCTCTTCTGGCCGTTGAGCAACAAGAGCTACCAGTCGATGAGCCAGATGAAAAGGTTGCAGCCCAAGATGGCGGAGATCCGGGCCAAGTACAAGCACGACAAAAAGATGATGAACCAGGAACTGATGAACCTCTACAAGGTCTATAAGGTAAACCCCCTGGGCGGGTGTTTGCCCATGGTTTTGCAGATACCGGTATTTTTTGCATTCTATAAGATGTTGTACCAGGCCATTGAGTTGAGACATGCCCCGTTCTTTCTGTGGATCAATGACTTGTCTGCGCCGGACCGTCTGTTTCACTTCGACTTAAAAATACCGATGATGGCGCCCCCTTACGGCATCCCCGTGATGACACTTATAATGGGTGCGTCCATGTTTTTGCAGCAGAAGATGTCTCCCCCGCCAGGTGATCCGGCACAGGCCAAGATGATGATGTTTATGCCGATCTTTTTTACGTTCATATTCATAAACTTCCCGTCGGGGCTTGTACTATACTGGCTGGTCAACAACGTGCTGTCGATGATTCAACAATACTACATCACCCAAAAAACTGCTTGATGACGGAGGGATATATGTCGTCCGGATATGAATTTGAGGGAAAAACCAAAGAAGAGGCCGTAAAAAACGCCTGCGAAGAGTTGGACCTTTCTGAAGACCAACTCGAATTTGAAGTGATCTCTTATGGATCAACGGGAATTTTTGGGCTGGTCGGCGCCAAGAAGGCTAAAATAAGGGTTAAGTCGCCGGAATCACCTGAGTTGGAAACAGGGCAAAATGACAATGTTGCCGATGAACGTGAAGAAGTTGGCGAAATTGCCAAAAAGACCCTGGAACAGATTATCTCATTTATTGCCGATGACGGCGACGTCACGGTGGTGACGCAGTCTAACGGCATAACGCTCAAGGTGGAAACGGATAACTCGGCCATCCTGATCGGAAAACACGGGAAGACGCTGGAGGCCATTCAGTACGTCGTTCAAAAAGTTGTGTACAAGGAAAAGAGGACAAGACTGCGTATCTCCATCGATGTAGGAGGATATCGCGACAGAAGAAAAGTATCCTTGACGCAACTGGCCTTGCGTTTGGGAGAAAAGGTTAAACGTTCCGGAAAACCGGCCACCATAAGCCCGATGAATGCCTACGACAGAAGAATAGTCCATGTTGCCTTGCAAGATGATAACAGGGTTCGTACCCAGAGCATGGGTTCGGGATCATTTAGGAAGCTGGTCATCTTGCCGCACAGGAGGCAAAGATGACGGCTTCGTAAGAGGTGCGCGCCTTGAATTTGGCGCTTTTTACTTTGCCGTCTAATTTGGACTTTTTAGGAGACCATTAAAGATAGCGCGTAAGGTTTTTCCATTTGTTGCTTGAAACTTTTACTTGATTGGAAACAATTACAAATTCGCAATAAGACCGTTTTCCACTAAAATTATCCTATCATTTCATTTATAATGCCTCCAGATGAACCAAGCATGTAGCCCATGGATGCCGATACTATAGCCGCCATTGCCACTCCTCCAGGCGCAGGTGGTATCGGTATTGTAAAAATCTCCGGGCCAAGGGCTATCCAGGTGGCCCTTGGCATCCTTAGCCCGGCAACGGGCCCGTCCAGTTTGAAGTCTCATCACCTGCACTACGGATACGTCATCGACCCAGAGACCGAAAAGACGGTCGACGAAGTACTCTTTGCCGTCATGAAGGCCCCTTATACTTACACAAGAGAGGATGTGGTGGAAATCCAGGCCCATGGGAGCAGGTGCGGACTCCATACGATCCTTGAGTTGGTCCTGAAGCAGGGGACTCGCCTGGCAGAGCCCGGCGAATTTACCAAGCGCGCCTTTATCAACGGTCGCATCGATCTTACCCAGGCCGAGGCGGTCGCCGAGGTGGTCTCCGCGCAAACCAAAGAGGGACTCGATCTGGCCGCCAAACAGTTGAAGGGGCGCCTGTATGAAGCCATAGAATCGACCCGAAAGCCGATTGAGACCCTGCTGGTTGAGGTAGAGGCAGCCATAGATTTTCCCGAAGATGTGGAAGATATCATCCGGCCGGAGCCATTTGCCCAAAGAATGGAGCATGAGGTGATAGTGCCCCTGGAGGAACTGTTGGCGCATTATGATGAAGGGCATATCTATCGGGAAGGAATTGCGGCCATTATCGTCGGGCGTCCCAATGTAGGAAAGTCAAGCCTGATGAATCGATTCCTTCAAAAGGAGCGTTCGATCGTCACGACCATTCCGGGAACCACGCGGGATTTTATCGAAGAGACGGTAAATATCAAGGGAGTCCCCTTGAGGCTCATCGACACGGCCGGCCTCCACGATACCGACGATGCACTTGAAACAATAGGGATCCGGTTTACAAGACAACGACTCGACGAAGCGGATATCGTTTTGTTTATGGTCGATTGCAGCATGCCCATTACAGAGGAAGACACAAAGATTTATGACCTGACGCGCGACCGAAAGGCGATACTGGTGGTCAACAAGGCAGACCTTGCCCCCCACCGGCCCCTTGAGGAGATAGCAACTCAATTCCACGGGCTTCCATGGGTTGAGATTTCGGCGCTGCACAACAAGGGGATTGAGAAGTTGAAGACAACGGTCTTCAGGGTGATTACAGACCAAAGTGGGCCTGCTGAACTACCCGGAATCGTTACGAATGTTCGCCATAAGGTGGCTATTGAAAAGGCCGTGGCCGCCTCGAAGCCTGCTGCGCAAGGCTTTAGAACCGGCCGGCACCCGGAACTGGTGGCCATCGACCTCAAAGAAGCGCTTGACCGCCTTGGTGAGATTATCGGCGTGACCACCACAGAAGATATTATTGATCAAATTTTCAGTCGGTTCTGCATTGGGAAATAACATTCCATTACTCCAAGGTCCCACCCGGTTAAATACCGTTTTCATCAATGCTCACGGTATGTTCGAGCACATCGATCATTTTTTTGGACAAGAGTGATGGTTTCGCAAAAAGTCATGACCCCGGTCATTGCGAGGAGTGCAACGGTTGCGAGGCGAAGCCGAGGCAAACCGACGAAGTCGTTGCGAGGAATGAAATGACGAAGCAATCTCAAGTAGATTCCTCTCTGCCCCTCGTTACACCCTGGGTTCCAGCTCACCGGAACAAGCTGCGCAATCTAATAAATACAAGTAGTTAATATTCACGAGATTGCTTCGCTCCGCTCGGCATGTTTTTCGACTTTTTACGAATTTATCAAAGGTTTGTATCGTACGTGCGCGGTATCGTACGTGCGTGGTGTCGTACGACGGCTGGCTCGTACGACAGGTATCTCGTATGATGAGTTTCGCATGGCGAGGTCTTAAGAGGTAATTTTGGCAATCGCCATGAAGCCAGAATTGGCACGAGGGAGGTTGGCGCTATGAACGGCATATCCGTACAAATGATATTTAGTCCTCAGAACTGCACCCTGGAATGGCTTGACAAAACCCTGACATCGGATATTCGGAGATTGGGCGACAGCATCCTTGCCCGCATCGAGAGCAGTTTTCGAACCAAAACATCCTATTACAGCCTGATAATTGGGCCCGGCGGTTCAGGCAAGACCCATCTGTTGGCCTACATCCGAAAAAAACTTCAAGCCAAGCATACAAATAATCCGTCTCTGAAGATTATATGTCTCTCCGAGAAGGAGCGGGGAGTTACCTCGCTTTTGGATTTTCTGGTTGCTTGCTTGCGTGCCGGCGAGATTCCCGGCGAACTCGTGGCATCCCGCCTCATTAATAGCGATCACCAAAATCCACTGGAGGCCGCTCTCAATCTTTTCCATGAGGTTGCCAGCGGGGAGCCCACCTTGATCATTGTTGAAAATTTGAGCGACATATTCGATGGCTTGAAGGAAGAGGCACTCGCGGATCTGCGAGGATTTTTCCAAGATTGTCCGTCTGTTTCTTTACTTGCCTCATCTGTAAGTCTCTTCGCCAATAGCGCAAGTGCCGATCACCCGTTTCATGGATTCTTCGACATGCATCCCCTCAAGGCACTGAATCGGAAGGAGGCCCGAACGTACTTGTCCATTCTGGCTCTGGCAAGGGGAGATAACAATCTTGTCGCTGCCCTGGACAAGGATGAGGCACGGGCGAGAGTCAATGCAATCTATGACCTTACCGGGGGCAATCACCGGCTGCTATCCATGCTTTCCAGTTTTCTTTCCGCTAAGGGGCTCGCGGAATTGGTGGGCCCTTTCCTGGAGATGGCCGACAGGCAGCTAATACCATACTACCAACAACATCTTGACCGACTCACTACGCATCAGAATAAGTTGGTGCGGGCCATTGCTGATTATCATGGACAAGCCCTGAGTGTTAACGAAATTGCACGTGTCACATTCCTCACACCACAGAGCGTTTCACGACAATTGTATGACCTGCTCCACGGAGGCTATGTGGCGCGGACCCAGGTCGGCCGTGAGTCGTGCTACGAGCTCAGAGAACCACTTTTACGCCTTGTACTCGACATCAAGGATGGTCGCAACATGCCCCTGCGCTTGATTGTGAACCTTCTCAAGAACTGGCACAGCGTCCGGGAGCTTGGCAGACTGGCAGCTCTAGCGCCTGAACACGCAGGTCTCTACTATGATGCCGCCCTCACAGAGAAGAGACAGCTCAAAGCCGAACTCAAAGCTGAAAAGGTAAAGGCAATAGAAGTCTATAACGAAGTTGTTGAGCGTTTTGGTGGCAGCGACCAGCCACATCTTATGGAGGAGGTTGCTTGCGCACTGGTTGACAAGGGTGTTACGCTTGGCGAGTTGAACCGCAGTGAGGAGGCAATAGCAGTCTATGACGAAATTTTTGAGCGTTTTAGTGGGAGCGATCAGCCACATGTTATGGAGGAGGTTGCTCGCGGACTCGTTAACAAGGGTGTCAGGCTTGCCAAATTGAACCGCAGTGAGGAGGCAATAGCAGTCTATGACGAAGTTTTTGAGCTTTTTGGCGGCGCCGACCAGCCACATCTTATGGAGGAGGTTGCTCGCGGACTCGTTAACAAGGGTGTTACGCTTGGCGAGTTGAACCGCAGTGAGGAGGCAATAGCAGTCTATGACGAAGTTTTTGGGCTTTTTGGCGGCGCCGACCAGCCACGTCTTATGGAGGAAGTTGCTCGCGGACTCGTTAACAAGGGGCTTGCGCTTGGCGAGTTGAACCGCAGTGAGGAGGCAATAGCAGTCTATGACGAAATTTTTGAGCGTTTTGGCGGCAGTGACCAGTTGGAACTTCTGAAGCAAGTTGCTCGCGCACTGTTTAACAAGGGAGTTGCGCTTGGCGAGTTGAACCGCAGTGAGGAGGCAATAGCAGTCTATGACAAAATTTTTGAGCGTTTTGGTGGCAGCGACCAGTCACATCTTATGGAGGAGGTTGCTTGCGCACTGTTTAACAAGGGTCTTAGGCTTGGTATTTCCAGTAAGCCTGCAGAGGCGATAGCTGCATTCGAGTCCGCGCTACGCATCCAACCAAACTATCCACCAGCTCTCGGCGCCCGCATTGAGGCGCTTGTTTACCTCAGCCGTGAAGACGAAGCATTACGTTCTCTGGATGAAATGTTAAAGACAGTCCACACTTCTGACCGGACACGTATATTAATTGCTTCTCGACTCCTTAATAGCTTTATTCGAGATGAAAACCGAGTGCGACAAGTGATTTCCTTGTATGCGGACGATATAGATTCCATGATTGGTGGCCTTATCTTGTGGGTGCAAAACCAGATTCCTTTGTCCGGATCGGATGCAGATGAGCTTGAGGTTGCTGATAGAACATTGCAATCCGTATTTGCCGAAATCGCAGAAGCGACTCACGCACTTCAAATGTTTAATGCTGTTCGACGTGATTCACTTGGCGACCGGAAGGCATTGCTGAGTCTGCCGATAGAACTGCGTCGGCTGGTTGAATCTGGATCTGAGGTATTATTCTAGCCTTATGAGGGATAAGCTGTGTTCTTTCTTTTATTTAAGATTATATCTACAATGTCCGAAAAATTATGTATAATAGCGTGAAGAATGGATGGACACCGGTTAAACCCTATTCTGGAGGACAAGGGATGTATTGTAAGAACTGTGGCGGTGCATTGGTTTTTGTCAGGACGTGACGGGCCGCAAGGTTTGGCTGCAAGGAATGCGGCCGCAAATACACGGTCAAGGAACTGGTCGAAGAGCTTGATGAGGAATCATTAGAGCAGATAAACAGGAGCAGATCCGACCGGGTTTAATGTGCCAGAACTATCCAATATTCGCAATCAACACGGAAGCGTGCTTCCTGGTCCCCTACATCCCCGCCTGGCAGTCTGTGAGGGAAAAGATGTCGAGACCCGTGCACAAGGGAGGGTAGTTTTTTGCCAAAATGGTATTTTGTTTCTCAATTTATAACCACGATTATCCACACCTGTTTGTTCCAAGACTCGGGCTGAACGGCCTAACTACCTCATAAAACTGGCATAGTCACGCGAGCCCCGGATTGGCATCAAGATTGCTGATTATTGCCACACGGGAAACGCACGGCTATGGAAACAAAGGCGTTTTTCAAAGGTCTCACAATAGGAAGGATTGGGGGTAAAATAATGAGTGAGCTAATTGAATTAACAGGTGAAACGATCACTCTGTATGCTGATACGCCAAAAGGGGTGGGATCGACAATAGACTTTGAGGTAAAACTGCCGGAGGGTATCCTGCTTAAATCGTTTATGATCAATGGCACCATTACGGCTTGTGAATCCGTCAGGCATAATGGGTCGTGTAATTATATGATACAGATGAGACTCGGTGAAATATCACCGATAAACAAGATGATCCTGGAAGCCTATATTGACTTTCTCGAAAGAGATAATATGTTGAAAAAAATAACTATGGACTTTGGAGGGCTCCAAGAGGCACTGGATGATTTTATGCAAAACGTCAGCAAGTTAGCGGAAACGGCAGAACAAGCCAGAGACAACATAAGAGGCACACTGGAGCTTGCCAGAAGGAATTCCGAGGGAGAGACCACAATCCACTAAGGTTGATGATCTCGAAAAAAGTCCAAATTAGACGGCAAAGTAAAAAGCTCCAAATTCAAGGCGCGCACCTCTTTTTAAGCCGCCAGGCGCAATCCTGGGG
Organism: Desulfobacterales bacterium; assembly: GCA_013375395.1. GTDB lineage: Bacteria > Desulfobacterota > Desulfobacteria > Desulfobacterales. The sequence continues at coordinate 7,645 of JABXJW010000073.1, read as the reverse complement.
AATGAGGCGTACTTATGGTACGCCGCAGTGACGAAGGATGCAGCGCAACACAGAAGTTGGACTTTTTACGAAGCCGTCGAGGTTGAAGAAGATAGGCATGTTCAATATAATTGCACGCCTTATTGTAGCTTTCGCCTTTGTGTTTCCCGGTGTGTGTCTGGCTGACTTCTACCGGTACACGGACAAAGACGGCATTACACACTTCACGGATGATCTGGGCAATATTCCGGAAGATCAACGAATACAAATAGAAACGTACCGAAAATCCGAAACTTTAGCCGCGCCAACAAATGAACCGCCGGCAAAGACCGCGCCGGCAACATCACCGGGACAGACCGGACAAACTAATGACCAAAGCAAGCTTGAAAGCCTGGAAGCGCGGAAGGCGGCCCTGGACATGGAGCGCGCTCAACTCGAGGCGGAACAAATGGAACTTGCACAAAAAGGGCAAAAGCTCAGGACGGGTGTAGCACTCAGGGGACATAAACGCAGGATGAGAGAACTCAATGGCCTGGTTGTCACCTACCGGGGAAAAAGAGATGCCTTTGAGAAAGACTGGCAGGCCTACTATTCCTTGCGGGAAGGTTCACCTGAATCTGAAAGCTTAATGGCGCGGAAGGCGGCCCTGGACGTGGAGCGCGCTCAACTCGAGGCGGAGCGAGCCGAACTTGCGGAAAAGATACAAAAGGTCCGATCAATGTTAATGATACGGGCGGATAGCCGAAGGATGAAAGAAGTCAATGATCGGCTTGTCGCACACCACAAGAAAAGAGACGCCTTTGAGAAAGACTGGCAAGCCTGTTATTCCTCCAAGTAAACAACCAAGCCATGAGGACGTGACTTCGAGTTGCCCGAAGAGCGGGCTTAGAGCATACCAGATCAATCAGGACCCAAACTCATTGTATGAACTTAGTTCGCTTCGCTCACAATTGGAATGTTGGAATACTGGACACGAAGTGAAGCTTGCGCTCATGATGGAATACTGGGTTCTGGGAAAATGGGACAATGGTTTATTGGCAAAATCTCTCTTGACAGGCAAGTTAATAAATGTGTAACTTCCTTTTGAAAAGCAACGTAGCGCAAAGGTTGCGCCTGACGGCTTGACACGAAGTGAAGCTTGCGCCAAAACATCACACTGCGTGCCCAATATAGCGCAAGCTTCACTTCGTGCCCACCATTCCATTATTCCATGCGCGAGGCAAAAACCCATGCCTCGAAAACCTCCTATATTTTCAATAAGTTGTAGAAATTCCGAGATACTATATTAGTCACTCCGGGACTTCCTCCAGATTGCTGCTCTCAGCCACCTCGCCTACCAGGGCTTCGAAGAGGGTGATCATATCCTGGTTTGCCTTTCGAAGTCTTCTCGATAGCGCCATGCCTACGGCCCTGGTCACCAGGAGTCCCAGAAGCGGGTCCTCATCGCCCAGGCGGTTAAAGTCGTCACGGTTTATCACGACAAACTCGCAGTCGCTGTCCGCCAGAACCGAGGCCGATCGTAACTCTTTGTCCAGGAGAGCCAGCTCACCAAAGAACGGGGCCTCATCCGCTTTGAGCGTCTCGATAGTGTATAGCTCATTATCAAGGGTCCGCTTGAGGACACTCACGCTGCCCTTCTTGAGGATGTATAGATCGGCCCCCTCGTCTCCTTCCTTGATTACTTCATGCCCCGCCTTGCAGCGTCGTATGGAGACTATGCCCGCTAGCTTGGCCAGCCTTTCCCGATCATTCTTAATCGTATCAAATAGTTTAACCTTTCTCAGTTTTTCAATGACAGCCATTTCGTCCATGGGTTTACCTTCTTACGCTCGTATCAGTATGGCACGGGAGTATGGCTTGATTTGGTAATCCGGGCCAGGGTTAATGACGGCCTGGTTGCCCTGTAATTTTTTTACTGCGTGAAGGTTGACAACCAGGCGGGATATATCAGGAGTCTTTTGTGCCGTGCGCAGAGCTTCCCGCTTGCGCTGATAGATGTTTCCGGTATTTTCAAGAATGCCGATTAAGATGCCTTTTTCAGCCTCCATGAAATACCGGCCGAGGCTTGCAAAGGTATCCCCCACATAGCGGCGCGGGAATTCTTTGGTCACTAAGCGGTTATGTTCGATATCGAGGAGATCGAGAAGAACCTGTGAAATTCCAGCGGCCGATGTAGCGTTGGCCAAGAGCATTCGGTTATGGTGTCGGCAAAGGAAAACTTCGTCGCAGTGGACGCCTTGCAGGTAGCGCTCGAATTTAGAGTCTATCAATTCCGCACAAGTATAGATATCTCTGGAAATTGCCTTGATCGTGAGAACCACCATCACCGTGCGCGAGTCAATTTCCTGTGGGGAGGCATCAATGTCCTGGTCGGCAAGAACCAGGGCCTTGGCCGCCTCCTTTATGTTAGCCCGGTGGAGGACAGCCTCATCCACATAGTCGCCCCGGACGAAAACCGCGTTACGCAATTCCGGCAGAGATCTAATATTCTCCACCTTTGCAGGCTTTGCCATGCTGACCAATACAATGTCGGCGGAAGTCAGCCCCGGATTAACCTTAAGGACGTTCGTCAACAGTGCGCCCATATCGTGTTTCCAGCCACATATGACGATATGCCCCTTGAGTTTTCTTTGAGTAGTCAAGCCTCTTCCCTCCCTTATCTTCCATTCCACCAACCATGAAGCGATCCGGCCGGTCACGATACTGACTAGTGCAATTCCAACAATCATCACCAGGACAGCAGTTACTCGACCGCCCACAGTCTCAGGCACTTTGTCGCCGTAGCCTACGGTTGCAGCGGTGACTATGGTCCACCAGACTGCATCGCTGAGGCTGTGAAAATCCTGATTGATATGCTGCTCGAAAAGGAACACGCCCGCAGAAGTCAGCGAAAAGACGATGATGATAACAAAGACGAGGACCCAGGTCCGGCTTCTGAAAAACCGCTTCCCCAGCCGGGTCCACCGGCTCAACCATCGAAGTTTTTCATTGCCCGCAGATTGCTTTTCCTGCCTCATGAGCTTCTTTATAACGCTATTTCAACCTTGGATGGCAGCATGCTTTTCTCTGTGCATTTACGAGCAATTAGTATGCCGTAAGTATCCGGATTTCAAAATTCACTCTTAACATCATGAATTTCCATTATTTCTTGGAAATTCAGCCGAATGTGAAACGTCCGTGGGGATCCAGCCGTCATGCGGCCTTGGAACAATTGTAGGCCATTTTGACGCGTAAAGAACATTTCGACGCCTTGATCGAAAAGATGATGAACAGGCGGCACGGGTAATTACTTGATAAAGATGACGGCTTCGTAAAAAGTCCAACTTCTGTGTTGCGCTGCATCCCCTGCCCCGTTAAATTCTCGCTATGCGAGACGGCGGAGCCGATTTAACAGGGTAAATCACTGCGGCGTACCTTAAGTACGCCTCATTCCTCAGGATTGCGCCTGACGGCTTAAAAAAAGGTGCGCGCCTTGAATTTGGAGCTTTTTACTTTGCCGTCTAATTTGGACTTTTTACGAGACCATCATTCCTTGAAGTCAAGAAAAAGATCGGCCTTATTTGTCCTTGCATATAAGGACAAATATTATATTTTTATCCCGTAAGTTAAGGATAAATATCATCGCCACGCCCCCCTCGGTATTCCCAATGTGTTATTCTTAGAAAGACGACCTTGACCCCCAAAATGCCGTTTTAAGGCACTATTTGGGACGAAATCTGAGGTTTTGTGTTGTAATGTGGGCTAGTTGGCTAGGGGCGACCCCATTCGACGACGCCACAAAAAGAGGGGTTAAGCCGAACCGAGTATCTGAGCAAGCGATTTTGCCAGGTCGTCCAGAACAGATTCGTCCGGAAGAGTAACAGTCATTTTCAGATTCCCGTCTTCATCCTTTTCCAGGCATTCACAAAGACGATCCTTGAAGGCTTCGGCCATTTGCCTGCTTTGTTGTGTTTCTTCCTTTTGAGGGAAGATCTCGCCCATGAATGCAAAGGCCGCCCCCAGGAGCTGCCCGCCTGCGCTTGCGATTTTCTGTCTGCGCACGAGCCGTTCCGCTTCCTTTTCCACCTGTTCCTTCTTGCTTTCGTCCACAGGCGCATCAGGTTTTGTCCCGAGGAGCACTTCAAGACGCCTCTTTAGCTCCTCCATGCCGCTGGCAAGGTCAACTGTTGTTACGTCTGAATCCGGATCAAGCGCGGCCAGCGCGAGTTGATGCTTGGCGGAAAGAGTTCCTAGGAGGTTCTCTTCTATTGTCTCTTCCGTGACAAGAATAAAGACCTGGACGGGATTTTTTTGGCCCATGCGATGGGCCCGAGATATCCTTTGCTCCAGGACGGCGGGATTCCATGGGAGGTCGACATTGATCACAGTATTTGCCGCCTGGAGATTGAGACCCGTGGAACCGGCATTAGTAGTAATGAAGAGTTTACAATCCGGGTCCTTTTGAAACTGGTGCATCAGTGCCTGTCGTTTTTTCTGGGGCACGGAACCGTCTAATCTTACATAGTTCAGGCCCCGGCTCTGAAGAGATGGTTCTATGAGGTTCAGCATTGTCGTCCATTCGGAAAAGAGTACGATCTTACGGTCCTCCTCCGAGGCCAAGAGGTCGAGAAGGGTGTCGATCTCCTCAAGTTTGCTGGAAAAGCCGGGGGGTTCTTTGTCAACCAGAAAGGTGCTGTTTGCAGCCATCCTGCAAAAAAGAAGGGCCTTTTGCAGGCGCAGAAGGTCCATTTCGGAAATGTATTTCTTGCAGATAATCATCTGGACGATTTTCTTGTGAGCATTGTGTATGTCAATTTGTTCTTCCGTGGGTGGTATCCTTCGTATTTCCGTTGTTCTCGGCGGCAGTTGTTTCATTACCTTCTTTCTTGTTCGACGGAGAAGCACGGGCTTGAGTTTCTTTCTAAGCTCATCAAGGTTTTTATACCCAAGGAGTTTCCCTCTTTCATCAACCACCCTGTATTTGTTGAAAAACCGAAACGCCGGCCCCAGTCGCGTGTCATCAATAAACTCTACGATCGAATAGAGATCATCGAGGCGATTTTCAAGCGGGGTGCCGGAGAGCACCAGGGCAAAAGGAGAGTTAAGGGATTTTGTTGTTTGACTTGTCTTGGTTGCCCAATTCTTGATCCGCTGGCCCTCGTCAAGTATGATAAGGTCCCACTTCACTCTTTCGATGGAGTTTATGTCCCTGAGAACCTGTTCATAGTTGCAGACCGTAAAGAAGCACGAATTGTCGTATTGAGCGGATCTTTCTGTTGCGCTCCCGAGGACAAGCTGGCAGGTGCGATTTGAAAAACGCTTTATCTCCAGACGCCACTGGGATTTCAGGGATGCCGGGCAGATGACGAGCACCTTTGAAATTCCTGCTTCCATGGAAAGGAGTTCGGCAACCCCTATTCCCTGGATTGTTTTGCCCAGTCCCATGTCGTCGGCAAGGACAGCTCTTCCTGCGCCAACGGCAAACGCAATCCCATCAAGCTGATACGGCAGCAATTCAGCATTCAGGAGCCGGGTCCGGAGGGGATGCTTTTTCGGATCTTTGCGTATCTCATCCACTTTTTTGCTGATTCGCCCAAGGTAAAGGACCCGATCCATGTATTCTTCGGCATCGGGATAGATCGTAACTTCATGCCCGAGATTCTCTGTTTTCCTGATCCTTGCCAAAAGGTCCCTGATGTTTTCAATCGGCCTGTTCATTAGTGGGCGGACGAGCCTCATTGCCTGCGCGTCAAGTTGGTCGGGAAGAAGGAGACGCAATTCGAGTTCTTTGCCATATTGAAGATGAACGCATATATTCTTGACCTCATAAGGCGTATTCCTGACCCTCTTATTGAATCGCTTTCCGACCTTTTCAAGGGCCTGCAGGATGTGTTTGCAGACGCCCAGGGTGTTTTTCCGGAAGTCGGGACAGGAGCAGTATGAATCGCCTCTCTCCCAACCCCGCAGTGCAACGCGATACGTTTTCCCGGAAGAACAACTGGTAATCATATAATCCGTCCACAGCTCGCTGCTGTCTACGGATTTTAATCTCATTTTCTCGGTTTTTGCCCTTTCGATTCTCTCTGCAATTGCCCGTTCTATGAGATCGTCATCGCTGAGGCTCTCTACCGGCGTCCTTTCTGGAGGCGCGGCTGAAAGGCCCAATATCAATTTCTCCTCAAGTATCAGAGAGAGCGCGGCCCCCACGTGCTCGCACGCCGTAGTGCATGCGGTGCAGTGTATATTCAGGCGCTGGTTCTTTTCAGGATCTAAGGCGATAGTGACAACCGCCTCGCCCAGATTGAGCGTGAAAACCTTGTTTCCCAAAGTCACCTGTTCGTTTATGTTGATGTCGTACTTGCCGCCTTTGCTGATTAAGCGTTTTCCTTCAGGCCCCAACAGTTTGCATGCCTGCATGTAACCAAGGTGTGAGAGCTTGTCCCTTAGATTTATCATTGTTGTTTCTCCTCTTCAAGGAAGGCGAAAATTTTAAACGTAGGAATACATTGAGTATTTCGAGGCTTAAAATTTGAGCCTGATGCCAGCACTTTAGTGACGCTTTAGCACTAATTGGGCAAAAGGGGGCGTTTTGTAAAGGTCTCGTTCCGGCTTGTGCTGGTCAGGATATAGGAGAAGGAGGCTCGTGTGTCAAGTAGAGAGGCATTGCAAGAGTGCTGAGGCATACATCAAACGTGGGAAAGTTTGGGGACGTCCATTTGTAAATAAGTAGCTCATTCGAGTAATCGATAGTTTTTTTCCTTGACTATCTTTTCCCCTTTGTTCACTGCGTAGACGACCCCCGGTTGGCTCATTTCAAATCGTTTCGCCAGCGAAGTCCCGCTCAACCCTAACTCACGAACTGCCCAGTAAAACAGCAGGCTCCTTGCCTCTGCCCGGGTCTTCTGTCGTCCTTTCAAATAAAGCTCTTCTCTGTCAATTTCGTATATCTCGGCAACTCTCTGCTCAAGGTGTTCAAAATCATATCCCAGACGCTTTAGCTCATACTGCTTGCTGTACTTCTCATCCGCCTGAGACAAAACATCGGCAACAAAATCGCTCTCGCCCAGTATCCGTTCATCACCCTTGTGGATAATATGGGGACGTCCATTTGTAAATTAGTTGACAGCTCAACTTATTGCTGATATAGGCATTTTATGCCACGATCAGCCAGACTGGATGCCCCAGGTGTCCTTCATCATGTGATCATACGCGGTATAGAACGCAGAAAGATATTCAGAGATAACAGGGACCGGAACAATTTTCTTGAACGGCTCAGCGAATTGGTGCCTAAGACCAAGACCGCCTGCTACGCATGGGCGTTCATGTCCAACCATGCTCATTTTTTATTCCGGACGGGGGATGTAGCGCTCTCGAGCCTGATGAGGAGAGTGCTTACAGGATATGCAGTCAGTTTTAATCGCAGGCATAAGAGGCATGGCCAGCTTTTTCAAAACCGTTACAAGTCCATAATCTGCCAGGAAGACGTATATCTCAAAGAATTGGTGCGCTATATTCATCTGAATCCCTTGAGGGCGGGGATTGTTTCTCGTATTTCCGAGCTTAATAAATACTGTTACTGCGGCCATAGTGTGCTGATGGGCAATAAGGGGCGCGATTGGCAGGATACAGAATATGTGCTGTCATATTTTGGCAGCATGGTTGGCGAGGCAAGGAAGCGTTACAGTGC
>JABXJW010000391.1 GCA_013375395.1 Desulfobacterales bacterium | reverse complement strand
CCACTTGTAGCAATCCCCTACTCATCGGGTCTAGTGTTTCTACACCCCTACGCGTTGGGTGGTCACGGCTACGCCTGTCCCGGGTAGCAATCCCCTACTCATCGGGTCTAGTGTTTCTACTACTCCACGAGTGGCTCATCAAGCGCAGCGATCTACGTAGCAATCCCCTACTCATCGGGTCTAGTGTTTCTACCGGTCGGAGAAGCCGCCGTTCTGATGAGCAAGTTCATCAACGGTCCCGAGTAGCAATCCCCTACTCATCGGGTCTAGTGTTTCTACCTGCTCTGTGGAGGCGCGGCCCACGTGTGTCTACCACTTGTAGCAATCCCCTACTCATCGGGTCTAGTGTTTCTACTTGGCATTCTGCCGTACATGTCGTTGGTAAGTATCAATTACTGGTAGCAATCCCCTACTCATCGGGTCTAGTGTTTCTACTCAGCCTCTGGACCGATCCTGAGAGTAGCTTCTCGGTCGTAGCAATCCCCTACTCATCGGGTCTAGTATTTCTACCCAGTAGTGGCCCAACGCCAGTCCCAGTCACCATTGACTTGTAGCAATCCCCTACTCATCGGGTCTAGTATTTCTACCCAAGATCAAGGATCAGCAATGGAAAGAGGCCCTAAAGCTTGTAGCAATCCCCTACTCATCGGGTCTGGTGTTTCTACTCCATACTTACGAATTGCCATATATTAGTAAGTGATTATGGTCGCAATCCCCTACTCATCGGGTCTCGTGTTCCTACAGGACGAACATGTTCAACCCAATGGAGAACGTCAAACTGTCGCAATCCCCTACTCATTGGGTCTAGTCTTCGGAGGGCGACAAAGCAGTTGTTGGCGGTAGTTGGTGATTTCGGTCGGAATCCCTTTGTTGCCTCCAATCAAAGCAAAACGCCACCGCAAGGCCCACTCCACCGGCCTCACGCTGGCGCAGACAATTCAACAATATAGCTTTCGGCTCCGGGGACTGGGCTGTTTTGCCGATTGGCCATTGCGCCCTCCAACACCAAACAATAGGGCTACCCCAGTGTCAGCTTCGATGCATTAGCCCTCGTACACCTTAAGGATACCACACAGCGCACAGATTGTCAATACCCCATTGGTCCCAATCTGATGACCCATCTGGGAACTCTATCCCGGACGGGTCTCTTTTTGTTTCTCTATCTCTATCTCCCCTCTCCAGTCTGAACAATCCCCTACTCATCGGGTCTAGTATTTCTACCCTCGTGCCGGACTTCAGGTTCACGGCCACAACGACCGGAGCAGAGTAGCAATCCCCTACTCATCGGGTCTGGTGTTTCTACGTTGTTCCGTCCTGTCGAGGGCTGTCCCCACGAATACGCTACCGAGTAGCAATCCCCTACTCATCGGGTCTGGTGTTTCTACAATTACGTGCGCCTGCGCGTGATTCCGGCCAATCCACAGTAGCAATCCCCTACTCATCGGGTCTGGTGTTTCTACGGGATGGAAATGCCAACGAGGATTTCCTTGTAATTACGCCGGACGGGTCGCAATCCCCTACTCATCGGGTCTAGTGTTTCTACCCCGCACCGACGGCAAAGAGGCAATACAGCACCTGCTGCAGCAATCTCCTACTCATCGGGTCTAGTGTTTCTACAAGCCGCGACGATGTTATACCATGATGTGAAGGCGTAGCAATACCCTACTCGTTGGGTCTAGTCTTCGGAAGGCGATAAGGCAATCGTCAGCGATAGCTGGCGATTTCGGTCGCAATCCCCCTGTCGCCTTCAGTCAAAACAAAGCGCCACCGCAAGGCCCGCTCCACCGGCCTCACGCTGGCGCAGACGATTCAACAAATAGATAGCTTTCGGCTCCGGGGACTTGGCTGTTTTGCCAATTGGCCATCGCGCCCTCCATCAGACAATAGGGCTACCCCCGTGTCATCTCCGTTGCATTAGCCCTCGTACACTTTAAGGATACCACACAGCGCAGAGATTGTCAATGCCCCATTGGTCCTAATCTGACGACCCATCTGGGAACTCCATCCTGGACGGGTCTTTTTTTCTTTCTCTGTCTCGTCTCCGCACTGGCAATCCCCTACTCATCGGGTCTGGTGTTTCTACGGGAGCCGGAGTATGCGCCCAATTGCGAGTGGTTCAGGTAGCAATCCCCTACTAATCGGGTCTAGTATTTCTACTCGCTGGTGCTCCCGATGCACTTACTCATGGCCGCGTAGCAATCCCCTACTAATCGGGTCTAGTGTTTCTACCATCAAGCCACTCGGCGATCTCCATATAGGCAGCGTGTAGCAATCCCCTACTCATCGGGTCTAGTTTT
>JABXJW010000072.1 GCA_013375395.1 Desulfobacterales bacterium | reverse complement strand
ATTATGGATCCTCCTGGGCGCCATCGTGGGCATGCAGATTTGTGTCCGCACTGCTTGTTACGTGCGGGGACACAGCGTTCAACTCTTGTTTACTATCACGGCGATTATACTAGGATTGTCCCTCGTTATGAAACAATTTAATGTCATCGGCCCGGCTCGGGTGGCGTTCCTTGTGGCGATCCTTGCTGCTTGCGTTTTCGTCATGGCCGAGATGCTCCGTGGCTGGATAAGAAACAGGCAAGCGTAAGATTGACCATTTGAGGGCCTGGATTAATGTTCGGATTAGCCCAGTTTATCAAAAAATTTTTAAAGAAAACGGACAAACCCGGGCTTGAAGAATCTCCGGATGAACTTCGCTCGATGTTTAAGGCCAGGTACTGGAGCTTCAAACAGCTCTTGAGTTCCAACAATATTGCACTCGAGATGATGGCCGACATTGAACGTGGGCTCCGCTCGAACCAAAGCTTTGGCATGGCCTTTATTCGAGCCAATAGCACGGCTATTTCGGTCAATGTATATAGAATCATTCAGAACATGAACGCGATTTCCTCGGATCGCTACATAGCGCTTTATGAGGTTTTTGAACAAATACGCGACAAAATCAACAACATCCTTGAAGAACGGAAAGAATTTGGAAAAGGAGACTGGGTCCTTCCACTTGAAGCGATCAACAAGGATATGGCCGACCAGGTCGGTGGCAAGATGGCCAACCTTGGAGAGATCGCCAGCCGGGTCGGCCTCCTCGTACCCGAAGGCTTTGTTGTCACGGCCTCTTCCTATGAATTTTTTCTGGAACATAATTATCTCCAGGAAGAGATCAACCGGCGGGTACAGCCCCTCGATCTTGAACAAATGGAGATGCTGCACAAGGCAAGCGCTGATATTCAGCAGCTCATCATACGATCGCCGCTGCCAAGCGAACTTGAAAAAGCCATCCTTTCCGCCTACGGTCGGCTTGAGGTAAAAAGCAGAAAAGGCATAAACGTCTCCTTGCGCAGCAGCGCCATAGGTGAGGATTCGGAAAAGCTCTCTTTTGCCGGTCAGTACGGTACAAGACTCAATGTGAGCCGGGAATTCCTGTCCCATTCATATAAGGAAATCCTGGCCAGCAAATACTCCCCTCAAGCGATTACGTACCGCTTGACCATGGGCTTCAGAGATGAAGACATACGGATGTGCGTGGGCTGCATGGCAATGGTGGAAGCTGTTGCCAGCGGCGTGATGTATTCGCGCGACCCGGGCGACATTCGCAGCAACGTGGCTGTTATCAACGCTGTGTGGGGCCTTGCCAAGTCGGTCGTGGACGGTACTGTATCCCCGGATCTTTTTGTGGTTTCCAAGGAAGAGCCGAAACAAATTCTAAAAAAAGAAATTCGTACAAAGGATCGGAAATTCGTATGCTTTCCTGAAGAAGGGGTCTGCCGCATGGCGGTGACAGGCGAAGAGAAGAACGAGCCTGCCATCACAGATGAGCAGGCCCTGTTGCTGGCCGGCCTGGCTGCTCGTCTTGAAGACCACTATGGGCGTCCTCAGGACATCGAGTGGTCCATCGGCAAAGATGGCATTGTGAGAATCCTGCAAAGCCGACCCCTAAGACAAATGGAGGCAAAGGCCGTCAAAGAAGCGACCCGCTTAAAGAAAGTGGCTGAGCCTGTTATCCTGGATGGTGGTGTGACGGCCTGTCCGGGGGTTGCCAGCGGACCTGCGTTTTTAGTCAATACCACAGTCGATGTACTACGATTTCCTTCCGGGGCAGTGCTGGTTGCCGAGCATTCTTTGCCCCAATGGGCCTCTGTTTTGAACCGAGCTGTGGCCGTTGTAACGGATCACGGCGGCGTTGCAGGGCATTTGGCCACTGTTTCAAGAGAGTTCAATCTTCCAGCCCTGTTCAACACGCTGGAGGCTGCGAGCAAGATCGAAAACGGCGCCATTGTAACGGTTGATGCATCCGGCCGGAAGGTATATGCGGGAAAGGTTGAATCCTTGCTGCAAGGGGCGCCCATCGAAAGGGTGAGCCTGATGAAGGGAAGCCCTGTCTATAATACCTTGGAGAAGGTGCTTGAACATGTTGCACCTCTTGACCTTACTGATCCGGACGGGGATAATTTTCGGCCTAAAGGGTGTCGGACCTATCACGACATTACCCGCTTTTGCCACGAAAAGGCGGTAAAGGAGATGTTTGATTTCGGCAAAGATCATCATTTCCAGGAGCGTTCCAGCAAGCAATTGGTCTGTGACGTACCAATGCAATGGTGGGTCATTGACCTTGAAGACGGGTTTAAGGGACCAGCCGAGGACAACACGGTCAAACTTGACAATATAGCATCTGTGCCGATGCTGGCCTTGTGGGAAGGGATCACAGCCATACCATGGAAAGGCCCCCCTCCGGTCGACACAAAGGGACTGGTATCGGTCATGTTGCGCTCTACCATGGACCCCTCCCTGGATGTGACGAGACGCTCTCGTTACATTGAAAAGAATTACTTTATGATCTCACAACATTTCTGCAACCTAACCTCTCGCTTTGGATTCCACTTTTCGACCGTGGAGGCATTCTTGGGTGACAGACCCAAAGAAAATTATGTAAGTTTTAACTTTAACGGAGGTGGTGCAGATTATGACAGGAGGGTGAACAGGGTAAGATTTATTGAGCACATCTTGAAAAAATTCGATTTCCGAGTCGAGGTCAATGGAGACTGTATCGTGGCCCGCCTGGAGGGATATGATCAGGATTTCTTAATAGAGCGGCTCAAGGTGCTCGGATATCTCAGTATCCACACAAGACAACTAGACATGATAATGGGCAATGATGCTGCAATAAATTATTATATGAATCAAATTGTGAGCGATATACATTCTTTTGTTTCACTATAGGCCTGATTGTGCTAATTAATAAAATTTGGGTCACTAGGCTATGATCGCTATGATCGGATCTTGATTGCAGCCTTGCTTCCTTAGTCATGAAGTTCGTGTTTCTTCCGGCAAAAATTTCTGGCCATGTCCTCAAACTGCTTGAATTTTACTGAGGGGCTAAAGGCTAAGGGTTTTTGCCTCTTGCCCTTCGCCTTATACCCGGTTTTTGGTTCCTGTTTATCCTGTTTAGGGTAATGTGGATGGAACAAAAGGACTACAGCAAGTTACGTTGGAAGATCGTTGCCACGACGCTCTGCTTTTCGCTGATTCCGCTGTTTGCTTTAGGCTTCAGCGTTTATAAGCAGTTTAGTGTGTCGTACTCCGCCAAGATCATGGAAAATCTCAGGACCCTGGCGGAAAACAGGCGAAGCACCATCAACCTTTTTTTTGACGAACGTATCTCCCAGCTTACCACGCTGGCCTATACACATCCCTTGAACCAATTAAAAGAAGAAGGGTATCTGGATAAAGTCTTTGATATCATGCAAACGCGCTCCAAGTCCTTCGTAGACCTTGGGATCATTGATGAAAAGGGCAACCATGCGGCCTATTCGGGCCCCTATAACAGATTGAAAGAGGTTAATTACAAGAACGAGCCGTGGTTTGCCGCGGTCAAGTTGCGGGGTGTTTACATTAGCGATGTGTTTATGGGATTTCGAAGGTTTCCGCACTTTATCATTGCAGTGATGTGCCGGGAAGGAGACCGGTGTTGGATCCTGCGTGCCACAATCGATACGGATATCTTTGACGGCATGGTAAGGGCGGCCCAGGTTGGAAAAAAGGGAGACGCTTTCGTTGTCAACCGGGATAACGTATTGCAGACTACCCCCCGGTTCGGCGGCGGACTCCTCGGGCATCCAAAATCTCCGGATTTCTCGGCATCAGTGGGCACCCGCGTGGAGGAGATCGAGCTGGACGGCGAAAAATCTCTCTTTGCCACAACCGTGATCGCAAAAAACAAGTGGGTGCTGGTGATCAGGGAAGACCCCAAGGAAGCACTCACCCCTATTCTCAAGGCAAGGTATTCGGGGGGTTTGCTTTTCATTGCAGGTGTTTTGATTATTGTGGCCGGCACTGTCTTGATTGCCCGTGCTATGATAGCACACCTGATTCAGGTGGACCGCGAAAAGGCAATGCTTGACGCCGGCCTGGTTCAATCGAGCAAGATGGCCGCCTTAGGGAAGCTGGCCGCAGGAATTGCCCACGAGATAAACAATCCGTTGTCCGTTATCAAAGAAAAAGCCGGCTGGATGAAGGATCTTCTTGAGGATGAAGACATTGCCGGGAGCACGAGTTATAAGGAGTTTGAAAGTTCAATCGACAAAATCGACCAACATGTCGAACGAGCCAGAAAGGTGATACACCGTCTTTTGGGTTTTGCCAGGCGTATGGAGCCCGTTCATGAGATGGTGGATATCAATAGGACCATGGACGAAGCCGTCGACTTTTTGGAGAATGAGGCCAGATACAGGAATATCGATATTCAAACCGACTATCTTGAAAATCTTCCCCGAACAAAAAGCGACTCTTCCCAACTTCAGCAGGTCTTTCTCAACATCATTGACAACGCCATTGATGCGATCGGCAAAGACGGCGAGATCAATATCAAGACGGATTATGATCCAAGGAACAGACAGATTGCTATCGCAATCGCTGACAGCGGCCCAGGTATTCCAAGGGACATGTTAAAAAGAGTCTTTGATCCCTTTTTTTCGACCAAGGAGTCAGGGCAAGGCACAGGGCTGGGGCTGTCTATTTCCTATGGTATCGTTGAAAGATTGGGCGGAAGGATTGCGGTGGAGAGCCCGGAGGGACGAGGCACCACCTTTACCGTTTATTTACCAATAGAAAGATAAGGAGGCAGGGTTATGGAAGAGTTTAGAGTTTTGGTTGTTGACGATGAGGATGATTTTCGCGAAACGTTTGTTAATCGCTTGCAGAGGCGAAATCTTGATGTGGACGGAGTTGAAAGCGGGGAAAAAGCCCTGGAATGGCTGGACAAGCATTTATACGATGTGTGTATCTTGGATGTCAAGATGCCGGGTATGGACGGGGTTGAGACCCTTCGAGAGATGAAGACAAAGAGGCCCCTAATGGAGGTCATCATGCTTACCGGCCACGCTTCGGTCGAATCCGGTATTGAGGGGATGAAGCTTGGGGCGTTCGATTACATCATGAAACCGGCCGATATCGATGAGTTGATGGAAAAAATGCGCCAGGCCCATGAAAAGAAAACGCTGCATGAAGAAAAGATCCGGCAGGCCAAGATCAAGGAACTGGAGGGGCACCCGGCTCGGGTCTTTGAACAGATAAGAGAAGAGGGAACATAGATTTGTGCTCCATATAGCGGCATGGGGGGGCTTTGAACCTCCCCCGGCAGGGTGGAAATGAGATATTTTTGCATACTGGCGGCCCTGATCTTTGTCATATGCACAGGCAATGTGTCTGCCGATAGCAGTGGACTCCCTCAAGAGATTCGGGAAGGCCATTTTACCTTTCGGCTTCCAAAAGGTTTTACCCATCTTGAACCGGAAGATTTGCCCTCCTTGTTCTTTCCTGATACGCCACGGGGACGTGTCTACAAGAAGCGGCTCAAAGACCTGGACACGGTCTTTGTCGCCAAAGAGGATAATTCTTCCCTTTTCTTTGGTTTTAAGGTCCGGCCATATCGAAAGAGACTCAGAAAGGCCCTGTCTTACGAGGAGTTTGCAAGCACAGAAAACATCAATGCCTACAAAAGGGCTCTTTCTGATCAGCTTCAGCGTCAGGGACTGTCCAAAGTATCAGTTAAGGGACCTGTCACCAGCCGGCAAGAGGGGGTTGTCCAATTTACCTGTGAATTTGAGTCTGCCGACGGCCTTGAAGCCGAAGAATACTATGCCTCCGTTTTAGGAAGCCATGAGGTTGTTTATCTGATCCTCTTTTCATCCCCTCCCATCATTTCATCGGAAATCGGGCGCCTCTTTCACGAAGTACTTGACTCTTTTGAGTTCGAACAAAAATATCAGTATCGCCGATATCCACAAAATTGGTGGCAACAGCGGACATGGGGAGAGCGTACTGAGGATGTCTTGAAGCTCTTGGCCCTTTCCTTTGTCCTCTACCTGGGATTCGTGTGGGGCCTTGACTCCATGTTCAGATCAAGACTCCGCCTTGATCCAAGGACCATGCGGGGGGCCATACGGGTGATGAGCATCTTGCTGAGTCTTATTGTCTGTCTGGCCGTCTTTAAGTGGGTACAGTTTTAGAAGGAGAAACTATTGCTTAAGGCCATGGTTGAAGGGGCGACCCTCCCCGTGATCGTTATTGACGGGGATGGTCGGATAATTTTTGCCAACAAGAGTTCGGAAGAATTTACCGAATACAGCCGACAAGAGCTTTTGGGGCTTAACGTGCGAGATCTATGCGCCCCTTATGAGCCTGGCCGATATATCTTCTCAACGCTGCCAGAGATCAAGAAGACAACCGAAGTCGACATAGATCTTCGGCGAAAAAGCGGTCGTGTCTTTATGGCAAGCGTCTCCTTTTCTCCGTTTGATCATCGCGGCTCGCGGCGCCTTCTGCTGACACTGCGGGATGTAACAACTAATCGCGTTCAGGAGGGAAAGACCCGGGAGGCAGAGGAACGATACCGCAAGCTCCTCGATGACCGAAACATGTTGCAGGATCAGCTTAATCGGTCCAGCAAACTCGCCTTCATGGGTGAGCTTGCAGCCGGTATAGCACATGAGATCAACAATCCTCTCGGGATCATCCTGGGCTTTGTCCAGGATATCCTGGAAGAGATCCCCGAAGATCACCCTCTCGCAGAATCCATCAAGATTATCGAGCAGGAGACGGCCCGGTGCGTGGGAGTTGTCAAGGAACTTCTGGATTTCGCACGTTTGAGACCCCCACAGAGGAGACGCGTTGACATGCTACAACTCCTGGAAGATTCAGTGGCGTTGCTTATGCCCGGAATAAAGAAAAACAAGGTTCGGATCATAAAGGCCTATGCCAACGGGGTCCCTAATATTGAGATCGACCCCGACCTCATTCGGCAGGTCTTTCTTAATGTGATGATCAATGCGATTCAGGCGATGCCGTACGGAGGTGAACTTGGACTCGATATCGATCTTGTGCGTTGCCGGCAATCACAACAAGGCCAAGATTATGTTAGGGCCACCATATCGGATACGGGCCGCGGCATCCATGAAGAGGATCTTGACCGAGTCTTTGATCCCTTTTTTACGACTAAGGGAACCAAGGGGACAGGCCTGGGCCTTTCGGTTTGTCAACGGATCATGGACGATCACCGCGGCAGGATTGAAATAGAGAGTCGCAGGGGTGTCGGCACTACGTGCAGGATATACTCGCCGGTGTAAGGGCTGGGAGTCGGAGTCTTTTTACCATGACTTCTTTGTGAATGTGTTTTGAACAAGGAGGAAGGCTTTGCTGCCAAAGATCCTGGTTGTGGACGATGAGCAGAACATGCTCAAGCTTTTTCAAAAAGTCCTTGCAAAAAAGGGGTATGATGTTAGATGCGCCGGCAACGGAACCGAGGCCCTCCGCATTCTGAGGGAGGATGCCTTTGATCTTATCATATCCGATCTTGTCATGCCCGTACTTGGCGGCATTGACTTAATGAAGGAAGTGAAAATTAAGCATCCGGACGTTCCCTTTATTGTGATTACGGCTTACGGGACCATTGGATCGGCGGTTGAGGCCATGAAGGCGGGGGCGTTTGACTACCTGACCAAGCCCTTCCACAAGGATGACATCCTGCTCGTTGTCGGTAAGGCCCTAAAGTACTGCAAGCTCCATCACGAGGTCAAACGGCTCCGCGAGGAGCTTAAAGTAAAGGAGGGATTTAAGGAGATCATCGGCAAAAGCAAGGCCATGGAAGGCGTCTTCAAGCTCATCGGCAAGGTTGCCGACAGCCAGGCCACGGTTCTTATCCAGGGAGAAAGCGGCACAGGCAAGGAGCTTATTGCCAGGGCCATTCACGATCTCAGCAGTCGCCGCGACGAAGCATTTGTCGCTGTTGATTGCAGTGTTTTGCCGGAGCATCTTTTGCAAAGCGAACTCTTCGGGCATGTCAAGGGGGCCTTTACCGGGGCGGTCAAGGATAAAGAAGGGCTCTTTCTGGCTGCGGACGGGGGCACGCTCTTTTTGGACGAGATCGGCACTATCTCGTCTGCGGTGCAATTGAACCTGCTTCGCGTGCTGCAGGAAAAGGAGATAAAACCGGTGGGAAGTGTGGCGAGCACCAAGGTGTATGTGCGAGTGCTGGCGGCTACAAACGTGGACCTTGAGGAGTCTATGCGTGACGGGACCTTCCGAAAGGATCTTTATTATCGGTTGGCCGTGGTCACAGTGAACATACCCACTCTCAGGGAAAGAAGGGACGATATCGCGCCGTTGGCCCATCACTTTATGCGCAAGTATGCCAAGATCTATAGTAAAAACATATCTGATATGACAGCCGGGGCGATGCGTGCCATCATGGAAAATCCGTGGCTTGGAAACGTGAGGGAGCTTGAAAACGTTATGGAACGTGCGGTCCTTCTCAGCGCCGGCCCGCTCATTGATGAGGCATCGCTGTCTCTTCCAGCCGACTGGGAAGACCCTGCCCGTACAAAGAAGCACTTCAACCCTTTGAAGATTGCAACAAGGGATCTTGCCCGGCAAGAAGAAAGGGAGGCGATAGTGACCGCCTTGAAACATTCTGGAGGCAATAAGACCAAGGCGGCCAAACTCCTCGGCATCAGTCGAAGCTCCCTGTACAACAAGATCAGGGATCTCGGCATTCGGAACTTACCGCATCTTTTTTCGTACCCGGAGAAATAGTTCTAAAGTTCTTAGCCCTACAACGACAGTTGCGGTTAATCTGGGTTTTCACGAAGCTTTCTTTTCCTGTGTGACAGATATGCCCGATGGTTTTTTGCCTGTATCCATTCCACCAGCTCAATCACTGCTGTAACATCAAATTCCCTCATGGGCAAAACAACGTTCAATAATATCCTAAGCTGCGACAGAGTAATAGCCGGCGCTTTTTTTCCCCAATCTGATCTTAAGGTGCCAGAGAAAGAAATGAGCCAAGATACACGTCAGAACATGGTGCTGCCAGCCCGGTAGCTTCCTTACCTCATAGTGGTCCATGCCTAGTTCAGTCTTGCTTTCTTCAAAACATTGCTCTATGGCCCAACGCACCCCACTAAGCCATACAAATGTTTTCAACTTGGTACTTAGCGGGGCATTGCTGATGTAGTAGGAATATTCCGGATTGTCGCCCAATGTCCTTTTGATCACGAGCCACACTTGCTTCCAGGGCAATCCGGCTTTAGAAATAATGACTCGTCTCTTGGTAAATTCATAGTCTATAGGCCCTTTGGTTCCTTCAGAAACTGTTCGGCGGTACCAAAAATAATCGTTAATACTGTGAGCAATTGTTTTTAGTGGCAGGGGCTTTTTCTCTGTTTTGTCAACGACCGTCCTAGTTCGTTCTTGTCCCTTATACTTGTATGTCTTTTTCCTTGTTATTGGCTGTCTTAACCAGCATAACGTGTCAGATGGTACAGATACAAAATAGGTTAATCCCGCACAGCTTTCGATGGCCTCAATGAATTCAGGGCTGCTGCCATAGATCGAATCAGCGACTACGTACTTGAAGGAAATCGATTCTTGATTTTCCAGCTCTCGAAACATTTCAACGGCCAACTGGGGTTTTGTTTTGAATTCAAGGTCCTCTGGAAACCTGCACTTCTTTCGTCTTTCGGCATATTCATCTGTAAACCAGCCTCTGGTCCAGCCCCGCATAACCACACGGTTCACTATCCGGTTGGCACCCGCTTTAGCCGGCTACAGTGCAAAAACTACAATATCATCAGCATACTAAGCCGCCAACCAACTTGCAAAAGGACCCAGTCCTGCCCCGGGAGGACCATGGATGGCCCTTTTTTACTTTGCAAAAACAAACTTGTTGCCAACAAATTTGTTGGAAAGTTCTTGACAAATTTATTTTGTCGCATTATTACTCCAACAGATTTGTTGGCAACAAATCTGTTGGAGGTGGATAACGTGGAAAAACTTGAGCGTGCAGTAGGTAACTTTGTTACAGGGGATAAGTTCTGGAACCGCGACAGGGAGGTTGAAACCTTTGCGGAATATCTTAATGAAGGGGCGCACATCCTCATGGCCGCGCCACGCCGCACCGGCAAGACGAGTCTTATGCGGGAACTCGCCCTACGGGTTCAGGGCAGGTATTATTGTTTACATGTTGACCTTCAAAAATCGGAATCATCGGCCGATGCTGTGGCAGAACTCGGCAAGGCCACACATCCACACAAAAAGATTTGGGCCAAGACCACGGAGATATTTAAAAATATACTTGGCTGGACCACGGAAAACATATAAGCCGTCAACATAGACGAAATTGGGATTACTCTCCGAAGCGGTATGACAGCAGGTGATTGGCAGGCTAAAGGCGACCAGCTTTTTTCCACATTGGCTGAAACCGATAAACCGGTTATCGTGTTTTTTGACGAACTGCCCATCTTGATCAATCGGTTGCTCAAGGGAAAAGAATATAAGATTACGCCTGAACGTAAAAAGGTTGCCGATGCCTTTATGTCTTGGATCCGCGATAACAGCATTCGTCATAAAGGAAGTGTCCGCATTGTCATCACCGGCTCTATCGGCATTGAACCGGCTTTAAGGCAGGCCGACTTAAGCGCGAGCTTGAATACATTCACACCGTTTGTTTTGCCGGCCTGGTCACATGACACGGCCATCGGCTGCTTAAAAGCCCTGGCAAACCAATATGATGTTTCTTTTCAAGAAGGCGCTCTCTATCGGATCACTGAAAAGCTTGGATATTTGATCCCGCACCATGTGCAACTCTTCTTCGACAATATTTACGTAGACAGTAAACTTCATTCCCGGAAGGAAGTTACGGTAGACCGCGTTGATGAAATCTACGAAACAAGAATGCTCAGCATCCAGGGCCATGCCGAATTGAGCCACATGGAGGAACGCCTAAAGATGGCCTTCGGCCTGGAAGTATATCCCCTCGCACTGGAGATCCTTACCGAAGCAGCCGTAACCGGATACCTCGACGCTGAAGCCGCTTTGGCGATATGCAAGGAGTATGTGTTTGAAGGACTCACTTCCAAGGAGGCTCTTCGCGACATCCTGGAAATTCTTCAACATGATGGATATCTCCGACAACAAGGCGATGAGTTTATCTTTGTCTCCAACCTGCTTAAAGATTGGTGGAAACGGCGGTTTGATTTTGGCTACACACCTGTCTCGAAACGGAGGGCCTAAATGACCACTGTACAGCCCATCAAGTACAATCCGTCTTTCCTAAGCGAGAATGAACTGATGAGGTACTTTGTCGTAAGGCAGATGGACTTGGAACTCATTATGGAAGTGGTCCGTGAAAACACCGGGCCGACCAACCAGCACGTTCTCGTGATCGGCTCCAGGGGGGCCGGAAAAACTATGTTGGTTCTGAGAACGGCCGCTGAGATTCGGCAAAACGAGGAGCTTAACAACCTTTGGTATCCGATCGTTTTTGCCGAGGAAAGCTATGAGGTCTGTTCACCTGGTGAGTTCTGGCTGGAAGTGCTCTTTCATCTCGGCAAACAGACGAAGGAGGCAAGGTGGCAAAAGGCTTTTGATGAACTCCGGATGGAAAGAGATGAATCAAGGCTTCGCGAACGGGCCTTGTCCCAGGTGATGGACTTTGCTGATGAACAGGGCAAACGGCTTTTGCTTGTGGTCGAGAATTTGAACATGCTCCTTGGGGAACAGATATCTCTGGACGATGCCTGGGTACTGCGCCATCCCCTGCTTAACGAGCCGAATATCATGCTTCTTGGCACAGCCACCAGCCGTTTCGAACATCTTGAAAATTCGGGAAAAGCCATGTTCGAGCTGTTTAAAATCCACGAACTCAAGCCGCTTGACTCCAATGGCTGCCGTAAATTGTGGGCCTCGATCACAGGCAAAAAACTGGAAGGAGACTGCATCAAGCCCATGAAGATACTGACCGGCGGCAATCCCCGGCTATTAGTCATTATTTCGGCTTTTGCCGCCAAGACCTCCTTTAAGGAACTCATGGACGATTTGACCCGCCTGGTAGACGAACATACCGAATATTTTAAGAGCCATCTTGACAACCTGCCTCCCCTCGAACGCAAGGTTTTCGTGGCCCTGGCTGACTTGTGGAAACCTTCCACGGCGAGGGAAGTGGCCGATGCGGCAAGAATCGACGTGAATAAGGCCAGCGCCTATTTAAAGAGGCTTCTGTCAAAAGGTGCGGTGGTCGAAGTGGACAAAAAGGGGCGCAGAAAGTGGTACCAACTTGCTGAGCGGATGTATAACATCTACCATTTGATGCGCCGCCGGGGAGAGCCTTCTAATCGGGTGCGCGCAGTGGTGCATTTCATGGTCCATTTTTACCCGGACGAAGAACTTGTCCGAACGACTGCGACAATCGCGAGCGAGGCCTGCGCATTAGCTCCGGAGCTTCGTCATGATCATTATTTGCTCCTTGAAGGAGTTCTCAAAAGCCCGGAGACGGAAAAGTACCGAGAGAAAATCGTTAAAGAAATACCAAAACAATTTTTTGAGTCACCTGATTTGCCCGAATCTTTCCGTAAAATTGAAGTGCTTGATAAGTATATACAGCCCAAGCCTCAAGAGGCCCCCACAAGAGAGGAAATCCAGGCCGGCATCCCACAGTATCCTGAAGACCCAATGGCATGGGTCATACTTGCCAAAACATTATCGCAAGAACCAGATCGTTCCGACGATGTAGAAAAAGCATGCCTGGAAGCAATAAAGCTCGATCCTGAAAATGTGCATGCCTGGGCAATGATTGCCTTGTTGCAAGGCAGATTGAAACGCTACGAAGAAGCAGTACAAGCGTGCAGAAAAGTCATAGCAATAAATCCAAACAATGCAAAAGCCTGGGGTTATCTTGGCTCCCTGCTGCATTTTGACCTGGAACGCTATGAAGAAGCGGAACAAGCTTACAGAAAAGCTGTCGAGATAGATTCCAACTATGCATTGGCCTGGGAAAGTCTCGGTTTACTTTTACATTACCACCTGGGCAGCTACGCAGAGGCAGCGGAGGCTTACAAAAAAGCTATTGAAATAGATCCCGATTCTGCATTGGCTTGGAAGAGTCTTGGTGAGCTTCTACATTTTTATTCTCACCGCTATGAAGAGGCAGAGCAAGCGTACAGAAAAGCTATCGACATAGACCCCAACTATGCAAAAGCCTGGAGCAGTCTTGGTTTTCTGTTACATGATAATTTGCAGCGTTACGAAGAGGCAGAAGAAGCGTACAGAAAAGTTATCGAGATAGATCCGAATGATGCAACCATCTGGAGCCATCTTGGCAGGCTGCTACATAATAATTTACAGCGTTATGAAGAAGCGGAAAAAGCTTACAGAAAAGCCATCGACATAGACCCCAAGTCAGTGTTTGCCTGGGGCAGTCTTGGT
Source organism: Desulfobacterales bacterium (assembly GCA_013375395.1). GTDB lineage: Bacteria > Desulfobacterota > Desulfobacteria > Desulfobacterales. The sequence goes on along the minus strand of JABXJW010000072.1, from coordinate 2,360 downwards.
TTTCTGTTACATGATAATTTGCAGCGTTATGAAGAAGCGGAAAAAGCTTACAGAAATGTTGTAGAAATGAATCGGAATGATGCAATCATCTGGAGCAATCTCGGCAGGCTGCTACATTATGAGTTACAGCGTTATAAAGAAGCGGAAAAAGCTTACAGAAAAGCTATTGACATAGACCCCAGTGATGCATGGGCCTGGGTCAGTCTTGGTTTTGTGTTACGTGTTTTGCAGCGCTACGAAGAGGCAGAAGAAGCATATAGAAAAGCTGTCGACATAGATTCCAAGTTAGTGTTGGCTTTGGGTGGTCTTGGTTTTCTGTTACATGACAATTTGCATCGCTACGAAGAGGCGGAAGAAGCATACAGAAAAGTTCTAGAAATAGATCCGAAAGATGCAACCATCCGGAGCAATCTCGGCAGGCTGCTACATGATAATTTACAGCGTTATAAAGAAGCGGAAGAAGCATACAGAAAAGCTATTGAAATTGCACCAACTGATCAGCTTTCGCGGACAAGTCTCATAGAACTCCAGATGGACGCCATGCGCAATCCTGACGCGGCACTTAAAACAGCCGAGGAGTTTCTTGAATTTTCAGGCAGGTCCGCCGAAAGCCTGAATAACCTCGCAGGGCTTTTCTTAAAATACGGCTGGCATGACTATTTAGAGTATGCCGAATCGTGGAGTAGGGAAGCGGTAAGGGAGGGACCGGACGAACCGGAGTATCAATACACCCTTGCTTCCATTCTCGGAGCCCTGGGTAAGTGGACCGAGGCGCTGGAAATTGCCCCGCTGTTTTTGGGAAGCGAAGGGTTTCTTGAAGAGAAGATAGGCAAAGTGGCCGATTTCTTTATTACCGCAGCGGCATCAGACTATGCTGAAGAATCCCTTCGGGTCTTGGAACAGCGTTTGGACAAGCCCGTCTTGGAACCTCTGATTTCTGGTCTGAAAATCTTCCTTGGAGAAAAGGTGCGTACGGCCCAGGAAATCATGGAAGTCGGCGAAGACGTGGCCAAGCGCATCCATAAGCGCATGGCTGCGTCTCAGAGGGATAAAAAAAGCACGAAAACAAACTCTCCGAAAAACGGTTCGAAACATGTACCGAGAAACTATGAGAGATAGTGGGGCAGGAATGCCGGTTACTGGTGTTGATGAGATCAAAGATGAGATCAGAATGGTTTTCCAGGCCTTTGCCGGTTCTTGTAGTCAAGCGCTGCTTTAATGAACGAGACAAAAAGTGGGTGGGGATTCATTGGACGGGATTTGAATTCCGGGTGGAACTGGCAGCCGAGAAACCAGGGATGATCGGACAAAATAGGGGGAATTGTGGGGACGTCCATTTGTAAATTAGTTTACCCAATAGCATATTGATGATATAGCCTTTTTGTGACGCGATGAGCCCAGTAACGAAAATAGAAAAGATAGCTAAAGAGAGAAGCTACAGATTGCCCGGATGCCTTACTTAGTTACAAATGGATGTCCCCCTTTCACTTGCAAATGGACGTCCCCCTTTCACTTGCATTAGTTAAAGCTGAACATAAGATTTAATCCAATAATATCAATATTCGACTCACCAATTGTATTATTATCACCGACATCACTGAACCTTGTCCATCCAATCGCCCTGATACTTTATCCGTAAAACCGTATGAGAGACCAAAGCCAAGCAGTAGACCTGTATTACTCTCATCTATGCTGACAGTACCCCACACATCCGTAGCATCAGCATCGACATCTGCATGATAAAACCCTGCCTTACCAATCAGATCAAGGCTATTATTTATCTCATACTTACCTATAATATCTAGAAAAATAGCAGTGGTTTCATACTTTATTTCTACTGGCCCCTCAAACCAAAAGGAACCTGTGCCATCCGATATACCTGTCACGCTAGCTTCACCAAAATCAATATAACCACCTTCAACAGATAAATTATCGTTCACCTCATAGCCTATAAAAAACGACAATGATGTATCAGTTTCATCTTTGCTTTCACCTGAAATATTTGACCCATCATCTAATGCGCCTGACTCTATATCTACCGACGAACTGCCAAAACCTATGCCACCATATACTCCACCATCCGCCATCACAGATCCACTGATACTAATGCCAAAAACAAATACCAACAAAAAACATAGTTCCGCATAATCATTCCTCCTTTTTTTGATAGAGATTCATAGGGGTCTTCATTCTTGTCAATCGTGAAGAATGAAGACCCCATTGTTTCTCCTGACCCCATTGTTTCTCCGAGAGTCTCTCACCTTTGAGTGAATCCTGTGCCTACTATCTTCCATCTTCCTTGCTGAGAGCAACTACATATTTCTTACCTTCAGGCGTGTTAAGATAACTGATGATTTCAC
>JABXJW010000390.1 GCA_013375395.1 Desulfobacterales bacterium | reverse complement strand
CTGGCTGTATCCCCATTGTGTAATATCCTCAACCTGAAGGTTCTCGATGACGAAGGGATAGGCACTGAGGAAGAAGTAGTTCTGGCCATAGATGACTGCATAAACATGTACGAAGAGGGGTCTCTCTATGCACCCGACGTAATGAATCTCAGCCTTGGTGCTCCAGATGATGGGAACCCAAACAATCCGCTGCGGGTAGCTTGCCGGGCAGCTATTGAGAAAGGTATCTGGGTTATGGCCTCTGCCGGGAACGGCGGGCCAGCCATGAGCACAATAACCAGCCCTGCATGTGAGAGGTATGTTGGTGCTGTTGGCTCGGTTAAGTATGAGCCTTTCCAGGTTAGCACCTGGTCATCACGCGGACCAACAAAAGAGGGGGTGGCCAAGCCAGATGCGGTGTTCTTTGGTGAGGACATTGTAGTCGCCAGTAGCGAGAGCGATACCGCTACGGTTGCTAAAAGTGGGACCAGTTTCTCAACTCCCTTTATCTCTGGATTGACTGTTCTATATCACGAGGGAGTAATAAGAAGGGTTCAAGTTGAAACAGGCGTGCTTCCTGGCGTGACGGAAAAAAGAGAATTGGTATCGCTAGAGAGGATGTTGGACGAAGGGCTACCTATAATATGTGTAAAACCTCAAGAGGTGTTTGCTGGTAAAGATTACGACTATGGTTATGGTATGCCGTGGGGCACTCTAGTGGCCCAAGAAATGGGGATCACACCAGCAGTAGACATTAGTTATATTGTGAGTATTGTTACCCCGTTCCTGGTTCTTGGTATGATGGGAATGGTAATAAGCAGTATGACTGAAGGGTTTAGGTAGATGAAAGTGGCAATCATTATAGTAGTAGTAATAGTTTTGGCAGTGTATTTAGGGATATCGGCGTATGGAGCTGTTGCTGTAACAAGAATCCCAAGACTGCCCGTGGAGCAATCACCTGACACTTTCGGCCTAGTCTATGAGGACGTTTCCTTCCCCAGTAGAGAAGATAACATCACGTTGAAAGGCTGGTTTATGCCCGGGGGGGAGTTTGTTGTTATTGTCGTGAATGGTGGGGAGCACCCACGGATAGAGGTAGCAGCAGGAACGCTGGAGATGACAAAAGACTTGGTTGATAGAGGTTTAAGCGTTCTTCTTTTTGACCAGCGTGGGCGAGGGGAGTCGGAAGGGAAGGGGTTACTTCTAATTAAGGCTAACCAGGATATAGGTGGTGCCGTTGACTATGTTAGAAGTAGAGGCCACTCTCACATCGTCATTATAGGCTTGTCGTTAGGAGCTGCAACAGCTCTTGACTATGCTACCCTTAACGATGTTACGGCTATAGTAGCTGATAGCTGTTACAGCAATGTTACTGAAGCGCTCATTGAAAGGATCGTCTATTTCAAAGGAATACCAGAACCGATTGTCAGGTTCTTTACCCCGGGTATGTACTTAATGGCAAAGATTATTTACGGTTACTCGAAGGTGAACCCTGTGGATATTGTCTCAGATGTTAAGTGTCCTATTCTATTTATTCACGGAGAGGCAGATGCCTTGATTCCTGTGGAGAATGCTTACGAGCTCTATCAGGCTTCTGGCAATCCCTTGGATGAGCTTTGGGTAATTCCTGGTGTCGAGCATTGCCGGGCGTACAAAACAGATCCCGTCGCTTATATAAATAGGGTAACATCCTTTTTTGAGGAGAGGTAGATGCCGAAAGCGTATCTTGAATTAGAGGAAGTCCAGCAACTCGAGGGAGCTGGGGAGTACCTGCGCGACAAGTTGCTTATCCGGCTGACCTTCAGGCTTGGCTGCCGGATAAGTGAGACTTTGGGGATCGCTGTTGGTGATATCGACTTTGAGCAAGCTATGGTGACCATCGAGCACCTGAAAGTGAGGGTTAATCTCTCCTGCCCTGCCTGTGGCACCAGGTTGAGCAAGACAGCCAGGTTCTGCCCGGGCTGTGCGCTAAGGGTAGAGGAAGCGATTGCCGAGGAAAAGGAACACCGCCGGGTGAGAACGCTGCCAATAGATTCTGAAACCCTGGACATGATCAGGGAATACATCGACCGCGGTGGACCGGTATCCCATAACGGCAAGCAGCTCCTCTTCGGCATCAGCCGGCGCCACGCTTGGAAAATAATAAGCAACTGCGCCGAAAGAGCGGGTCTGGGTGAGTTGGTGAATCCCGAAACGGGTAAGATTCACGGCGTCTCCCCTCATAAGTTGAGGGATGCCTTTGCCGTCCATGCGGTGAAGCTTGATGACTCTACTGACAGTATCCGGGTGCTCCAGGAACACCTTGGTCACGCTAACATTGGAACAACAATGAAGTACCGCAAAATCGCT
>JABXJW010000389.1:558-2338 GCA_013375395.1 Desulfobacterales bacterium | reverse complement strand
ACAACGGTTCAGGGTTCACGGTTCAGGGTTGACAACCTTTGAACCTATGAACTTTGAACGGTGAACTTTCTTTATTGTCGCGTCATCCTTTTGCTAACAGCCAGTTAGGGCTTTTCAACCGGGAACTGTGAACGCTGAACCGCTCAACCCAGGTATCATTTTCAATCTGTATCCGGCTGCGGCGTCCTGAGCGCAGTCGAAGGATCAGCTCTGTGAGCCGCATAGTCCGCCTCAGGCGGACGCAGGCATGTCCCGCCATAGCTTTTTATGCGACGGCGGATGGTGGGGGCCGGGGGAGAAAAATCCCCGGCTGCGCGATTATGCGACTTGTTCGCTGTTTTATCCTTGATGATGGAGCAATTGTGGCGAGACTGGTTTTACCTTTTGCCACTCTTTTGAAGCCGTTTCAGCTTGCCATAAATCATAGTTTTTTTGTAGATTAAGCCAAAAGTCGGGTGTAGTATCGAATGCACGGGATAAGCGCAAAGCCATATCTGGTGTAATAGCCCCACTTCCATTAATGATCTTTGACAATGTTTTTCTGGAAACACCAAGAAGTTCCGCCATATCCTTAATGGTAACGGACAATGGCACTAGATAATCTTCTTTTATGATGTTGCCAGGATGTGTTGGTTGCCTTGTCATTTTTCTCATTTCTTTATCTCCTAATGATGATGGTCTCGTAAAAAGTTCAAATTAGACGGCAAAGTAAAAAGCGCCAAATTCAAGGCGCGCAAATCCTGAGGAATGAGGCGTACGTATGGTACGCCGCAGTGACGAAGGATGCAGCGCAACACAGAAGTTGGACTTTTTACGAAGCCGTCAATGATAATCATCATAATCGACAATGAATGCATCGCCATTAATAAATTTGAAAAAGATCGGCCAATTACCTGAAACTTTTACGGCATGGAAGCCCTTTTTATTTCCACTCAACTGATAAAGAAAAGAACCAGGATAATTCATATCTTTAATATCATTTGCAGCATTAAGTCGGTCCAGAATTCTTTCAAGTCTGCTCGCATGTTCAGGCCTAATTCCTTTCTTGCGGCCTGTATAGAAAAAGTCCTCCAACCCTTTATGCTTGAATGATTTTATCATAAATAAAAACGTAACCCAAAAGGTTACGTTTGTCAATATCTAGTTTACAGCGAACGGGTATTACTGTGAACAATGACAAATGATTATCAAGCCAAGCTATCATCTTGAAATATCTGGATTAGTGTTCCAAAAATAGCTGTTTTCAGCATCAATCCACCTGCGCTCAAATTTGACGATCAGGCTGAAAGAAACGGATTCACAATAAAATAGATAGCCAGAGCTCCAATGACTACCCCTGCTCCTTTTCGGAACCATTTTCCCGCGCCTTGCCATGTGCTGTTTTCAAGCAAGCCCCTGACAGCGGCTCCTGAGCTGCCGGCTACAACTATGGGCAGACAGTGCCCGATCGCAAACAGGAGAATAAAAAGAATCCCAGTTGCCACTTTCTGCTGGATGGTGATAATCGCAAGGATTGGTGCAATAAATCCGAATGTGCAGGAACCGGAAAGAACCCCATAGGCGAGGCCAAGGGAGAAAGCGCCGAAAATCCCTTTCAGATTGAGACGATATAACAGGCTGCCGGACATTGAACATTTCTCCACACCAAACATGCCAAGAGCAACCCACAAGAGGACGAGCCCCACCAATATCTGCCAGTAGTTCCCGACATCGCCTAACATTCGGCCCAGCAGGGCACAAATAATGCCGATCAGGGCGATGGTAATAAAGGGCCCGAAGC
>JABXJW010000389.1:0-548 GCA_013375395.1 Desulfobacterales bacterium | reverse complement strand
AGCCACAGAATAGTAACCGGCCTGGCGCGGTTTTAAGATCTCTTGTTGGCCGGCCACGTAAGCCACAATAAGCGGAATAGATGCCAGGTGACACGGGCTGAAAATCACGCTGATCATCCCCCACGCAAAGCAGCCCACGGCGGCAATAGCGGTCCCGCCGGCAATCCACTCATTCACGGTGAGGAAAAGTGTTTGGAGCATGGATGTCTCCTTTTGGCCCCTTAGTTAATGTCCATCCAGAAGCGGCATCTTTTGCCCCGATACGGCGTTCTCTCTCCGAGCTGTAGGCTCTACGAGCCGGAAGCCGCAGGCTTCTATCCTCGACGTAGCGCTGCTACGCCTGCGGTAGAAACCTTTGTGCGGCCTTGTCTCGGGACAAAATCTACCATTTCTGAAGGGACACTAGTTATGAAATCCGTGTTTTTTCCGGCAAGATTTCTGGCCGCGTTCTCAAACTGCATGAATCGTAAGAATTTAGGTCTTTGGAAATACGGTCGCTGCAATGACAATCAAATTTTGAACCGTGTAAAACTCGGGCCTAAGTGAGC
>JABXJW010000071.1 GCA_013375395.1 Desulfobacterales bacterium | reverse complement strand
ACCCTGTTAAATCGGCTCCGCCGTCTCTCATAGCGAGAATTTAACGGGGCAGGGGATGCAGCGCAACGCAGAAGTTGGACTTTTTACGAAGCCGTTAAGTGTTGGCAGGGCGGAAAGGTCCCCCTGTTCAAAGAACAACTTATCTATCGTGAGCCACTTCATAGCACTTTTGAATGCTTGTAAAGTAAAGAGCAACCCTTATTTGCCCTGGATCGATCCCTTCCTTTTTTGCCAGCATATCCCGGTAGGCCGTAAGCTGAGGGCGGTAACCGGCAGCCTCCTGTTTCAAAAAGTCCTCCTCGGCCTGGCCGGCCTCCGGTCTGGAAGTCTTGAAGTCGACGATCCACCAGTTCTTGCCGTCCTGCCTGACAAAGTCAAGGATGCCTGCGCGGATCATTTCCGGCTGCTTTACTGCCTCCATGGCCCATTCACTTTTCCCGCCGGGGCTGGTGCGGTCTAGGAGCCGTTTAAAAAAAGCCTCATTCAGGCAGGCCCGAAGCTCGGCTTCAATTTCTGAGGCCGGGCCGGCGGCCTGATCAGGGTTCATCCCCTCGGCGGCCAAAGCTGTGGCAATCCTGTCGGCAGGCGGAAGTTTTCCGTTCCGCCAGAGCGATTCGATGAGCCGGTGCGTGACGGTGCCCCTTATGGCAGCGTGATATCCCTCGGTGACGTCTTTTGCCGCCGCCTCCTTCCGCACGGTTCTACCTGCAAGCTCAGACGGGGTCTCCATAAGGTACGGCACTGGCTGTTGCTCAAAAGGGATGGGCCTTGGCAGTGAAGGCATCTTTTTATCCTTTTTTGCCGGGACCACTTGAGCCAGCGGATTAAAAAAGGTGGCAACGGGTCCTCCTTGCTCCTTGGCGGTGTGCTCAAGTAGCAAGGCCATTGGGGAGTTTTCAGGGGGCTTAGGCCCTGATTGGGTATTTGTCGCCAGGCCGCTCAGAAACAGCTCCTTTCTGGCACGGGTGATGCCTACATAGAGGAGTCGTTTGGCTTCCGCCAGTTTGCGGCCCTTGTACAGACGCATTATGGCACTATAGCCAGGCTCGGGCTCGCCCAACCTCCGGTCGGCGCCCATGGCGATGAGTGGGAGACCGGAGCCGCCCGGAGATCGTTCCAGTAAATAAGCCGGGGCCTTTCCGGCAGCAAGGGGCCGCCAATCGAGAAACGGTAGAAAGACAACGTCAAATTCAAGGCCCTTTGCTCCGTGCACTGTCATCAGATCCACCCCGGCGCCTGCTGCATCCGGGGCCTCGGGGGCATAGAGGCTTTCAAGGGTGTGGTCAAGGCGTACAAGGGTCTCTTCGGGTATTCCCGTCTCTATCGATTCCAGTACCTCAAAGAAGCAGCGGCAGTTGGCCACGCCTTCGGTGCCAAAACAGGCCGCCACCTTTTCAGCACCTTCAACGGCCATCCATACATCGAGGACCACTTGAGCCAGCGGGCCTCTGCCAAGCCGCTGGCGGCCTGCGTCCAATGCGCGCTTCAGCCGATCCAGCTCCGGATGCTCTCCTGCGGCAAGCTTGATCTTGCTGGGCCATGGAGCAGGTCCCATGCGGGCAACTTTTGCCAATACTCCGGCGTCTATCCATACCCAGGGAGACCGCACAATGGATGCCCAGGCCAGGTCATCGTGTGGCCGGCACAGGGCAGCGGCAAGCTGGCGCAGATGTATGACTTCCGGCTGGTCGGCAACCCTAAGCCCTTCTTTTACCCGCACAGGCGTGCCGGTGTCCCTTAAGGCCCTGAGATAGCAGGACAGACGAGTTCGGGCAAAGAGCAGTATACCGATGCTGACGGCGCGTGATCTTTCAGCGATAATCCGTGAAACGGTTTGGGCCAACCACCTGGCTTCGGCCTCTTGGGGGCTGGCAACAGCAGGATGTTCGAAAAATATGTTCAGCGAGACTGGTGGTTGATGAAGGGAGGGCGGTGTGTGGGTGATTGCCGCCGATGAAGGTTGAAAGGGGACCTCATCAAAGGATGCCTTGGGACCGGCCATGACAGTGCGTCCAAAGAGCTGGTTTGTGAAGCTGACAAGGGGTGCGGCAGAACGAAAGTTTGCTCCAAGGCCGATGTTGGCCACGGGGAGAACCCCCTGGCCGGACAGGGGGATGCCTTTTTTTGCTTCCAGGAAGAGGCGGACCTCGGCCTTTCGAAAGGAATATATGGATTGCTTTGGATCTCCCACGAGAAAGACAGTCCGGCCGTCGGCCGGTGCCCACCCGGCGCATAACTGCTGGATCAGGGTCCACTGGCTGCGGCTCGTATCCTGGAATTCGTCCACCAGCAGATGGCCTATGCGATGGTCCAGAAATAGCTGCAAGTCACTGACCGACTCTTCGCCTAAGATCCTGAGCGCAGCCTGCTCCAGCCCCACAAAGTCAAGGACATGTCGCTGTCGACACTTCTTTTCATATGCGCTAATCGTCCGTGCCGCCAATATAATGAGATCGGCCAACGCATTGATGTCTGTTGGGGGTGCATCAGGGCCTGGAAGATTTTTCAACTCTGAGAGCATACGGACCACATGCGAGGGAAGCTCTTTTACCTCATTTCCCCAAGGCCCGGCAGAAAACCCCTTGTAGAACCCGCCGCTTGCAGGCCCCATTCTTTGCCGTGGCTTTCCGCCCTTGGTAGTCAACACCTCTGCTATTGCCTGCCAAGAGGAAAGATCCGGCCACGCTGTTTGCGGAAGTGTTTCCGGCAAGAAATCGACATTCGGCGCACCTTTTTCTTTCAGGTGTTGCCAGAGCGCATTCCAATTGCTTCCAAGGGTCGAGCCTTGAAGGGCTGCTGCTGCCTCCGACAAAAAACTGCTCACCAGCCCGCCCAGGCTCTCGGACAAAGCGGCCTCAAATGCCCCCAGGTCGGGATGTGCCCTGAGGGCCTGGACCAGGTCGAGAAAAAGGTCTCTCCTTTTGACCAGATCCTTTAACTCGTCTGCCAGGGAGGGCAGGCGATTGTTCAGGCGCAAGAGCCGGTTATCAAAGGCCCTTCTCTCTGGGGTGTCTTCAGAAAGGCAAAGCAGTTCATAAATTGCCTCCTGCACCGCCTCGTCAACAAGCAGGTCCTGTTCGGCATCTTCAATGACTATGCTTTCCGGCGGAACCCCAGCTTCCAGTGGGGCGCGCTTGACAAGGCTGTAGCAGAAGCCGTGAAAGGTCATCACCTGCAAGCCTTCCGGGCAAAGCAGGAGAAACCGGTGGGCTTCATGCTGTTTTAGTGCCTTTTTTGCGCCTTCCAGCAGGCTTTCCTCAAGGCTGTTTTCGGCCGGCAACCCCTGCTCCACCTTCAGGAAAATGCCTGCCATGCGGGTTTTCATTTCTCCCGCGGCTTTGTTTGTGAATGTCAGGGCCAGGATTTCATTGGGATGGCGCACCGCGCCAAGCAGCTTTATGAATCGGGCCACAAGGAGCATGGTCTTGCCGGAACCTGCCGGCGCCTCCACGTGGTGGCTTTGTGTTATGTCAAGTGCAAGCTTTCTTGCTTCATGATCCGGGGGCAGGGTCATTCAGTTGACTCCGTTTTCAGCCTTGGAACGGCCCAATGCCTCATGACATTTTGCAATATAGTAACTTGCTTCCTTTGAATCTTGAAATTTCAGCAAATATGAAAGGGCCTTTTTGTGCTCTTGAAGATTCATATAGTTTATTGCCAAGCACATGTTAAGCTCCCGGCTGTCTGGGAAATGCTCAACTCCTTCGGAGAGAATCTTTACGGCCTCTCCATAGTCTTTTTCATTTTGCTCAAGAATACCCAATCCCAAATAAGCGCGATGATCAGGAGAATAACTCAATGCTTTTCTGAATAACTTTTCAGCCAGCTTTTCCTTTTCTCGGATAGAGCCGATATTAGAGTAATCCCCATGACTGAAAGTCATGCCGAGCCTTGAACAAAAATCAGCGTGCATCTCATAGAATTCTTCTTCTTCCACAAGGTCCAAAGAATCAACGAAACCGTGCATGTTGGCATATAGCTCGTCTCTCAGCTTTTGGCCAAAAGCAAGAATCAGCTCTCGTGACAGGTCCTGGTCCGATTCAAAATAGCAAATGCCTTCCATCTTCTTTAGCCAGATATCATCTGTTGTCTTGAATTCTTTCTGATAATCGGAATAAAGCTTTGTCCCGGGATATATCTCAAGGATATAAGATATGCAGATGAACGGCTTTATTTCCTTTATCAAGTCGATTGACTCATGAATTGTTTCCCATGTTTCCTGCGGTGAGCCGTATATGAAATAGGCTCGCGCCAGAATGCCGTATCGGTGGGTTAAGGCAAAAGCGCGCTTTATCTGGTCGGCCTTTAGTGGCTTGCCCAGCAGGTCTCTTATCTTTTCAGAACCGCTTTCCACACCATAGCTTATCTGGATGCAGCCGGCCTTTCGCATCCAGGACAAAATCTCTTCGTTCACATGGTCGACTCGTGAGATGGCAACCCAGACAATATTGAGCCGCTTTTCCAGTATTCTCCTGCAAATCTCAACGGCTCTCTCCTTGTTGATTGTAAAGGTGTCGTCAGAAAAGTAGAAAAAGGCGACTCCCCTGTTGTAAAGTAATTGTAGCTCTTCGACAAAGTTTTCCGGTGAGCGAAATCTTATCCTGCGCCCCCAAAATTTCGGGCTTCCGCAAAAAGTGCATTTTCCGGGGCACCCTCGTGAAGAAACAAGGTGCTGGTAGTCAAAGTATCTGGCCGGAATGGGCAGATCATCAAGATCCTTCATGGGCGGAGCGTTTTTTGTCTTGACGATCTTTTTCCCTTTCCTAAATGCTATCCCCTTGATGCTTTCAATGTCGTGATAATCGCCTTTCTCAATTAGTCGAACCAGATTCAGAAAAGCATTCTCTCCTTCACCAACTACGACAAAATCTACTTCCGGAAAATGGCCCAGGAAATGCTTCCAGAGAAAAGTGGCTGCAACACCGCCAAAGACGATTTTTACTTTTGGGTTGATCTTTCTTGCTATTCCGGCAATCTCTATCCCGCCCCACCGGTTCGCGTTTAGAACGGAAAAGCCGATGACATCAGGCTTCTTTTCAGCAAAGGTCTCGACAATCTTTTGAGGGTCCTTGTGTATGTTGTGCCAGTTCAGGATTTCAACGTCATAGCCATTTTCTCTTAACACTGCTGCGACATAATACATTCCTATTGGTACCGCGCTAATATCTTCCTGGTGCGCCTGGCTTCGATCATAAAGCGGGTATGGATAGATGAGCAAAATTTTCATTTCACGCATTCTCCTCCCTGTTGCACAAGGGCCTGTAAGGACAATATTGACAGGCGCTCTCTTTTCTGGCGGCTTCTGAGGCAGGGTAGGGTTCTGCCGCAAACCGGCCAGAGCCGAGTATCTTGCCAATGCGTGCCACTGCCTCTTGCCACCTGCCCAGGATTTCATCCCATGTTTCTCCTTTGGGGGTGAGATCCTGATGGGATATGGCAGATGCTGTTTTAAGGGCAATATATCCGCCTGATAATGGAGCTCCGTCGCCTATATCCTTTTTGATTTCAGCAATCATTTCAGCCTCTACCGCCTGCATGTAGGCCGGAATCTGGGGCTCGGTCAGGTCTTCGACAACTGCCCGCTTTAAAGGAAGTTCCCCGCTCTTGTAGTCCCACAGCCTAATGCCCTTTTCTCTGTGAGAGTCGATCCGATCGATGCGGCCTGAAACAGAAAAGGTCCAGTCGGCAAATCTGAGATCTTCAAAGGACGATTCTTCGCATACCCATTGCCACCCTTCGTGGAGGCGTTCAAGTTCCAAGTCGAGCCACTGCACCAAAAGGCCCGGCGCACCGCCTTTATCGCCCAGCCACCTGCGGCCTTCCGTTATCCGGCCATGTTGGGCCGCAGCATCTATGGGCGTGCGGCCGGCAGCCGGGGAAGCCGGATCGATGATTTCGCCTACACACTCTGCGAGGAGTTGTAGCATGGCGTGCCTGTCTCTTTTTCCCATGAGGCCATTGTTGCGGCATCGCGCCGTGAAAATGGCAAGAACCTTGTGGAGAAGGGCCCCTCGCTCCCTGGCAGATATCCCCATGACCGGCTCATCCAGCGTAATAACCTTCAAAATCGATTCTGCGTAAAATCGGAAAGGGCAGGCAAGGGCCGTGGAAAGCTCTGATACGGAAATCGCGCCTGCAACCAGATCGCCTTCAACAGGAGGGTCTGCCGGGGGAAAGGTTTTACTGTTTTCAAGCCCGTTTCGCGCCCCTTGAAGCCATGCTGCTCGCGCCCACACCCCATCCGGTGCGTTCCAAAGATCTACGACTTGACTCATCTCTTCAGAGACTGCTCCGGCCCAGAATGGAGATGGGGCCAGGGGTTCTGCTGCTTCTTCTTCGGGCCGCATGAGGGTTACATCAGGTGCGCATGCCAGAAGATGGCCGAATGCCTCTTGAGCAAATTCAAATTGACTCTCTGCCGTTCCACCTTGGACGCGATGGCGCTCGGAAGGGCTCAGAAACGGAAGCGGCCGGACGGGCCTTGGAAGGCTTCCTGCTGCAAGGCCCGGCACATAGAGCTTTTCAAAGCTCATCCCCCTGGACTCTATTAGGCCCAGCATCTGGATGCCGGCTTCTTCGCTGCCGCTGACATGCACCAACTGCTCGGAGGCAAGGTGCCGCAAGAGGCCGGCAAACTCGGCAAGATCCATGGACACGTCCTTCAGGTCCTCTCGCATACCTTGCAAGATGTTCCTTGTGTGTCTCCAGGCCCCCCTGTCGGCCTCATTTGAAATCACGGGAAAGCCGACAGCCTCCCAGAAGCTTCTCAGGGCATCGGCCCACTCGGAGCCTGTGCGCATAGATTTGTCTCTAAGCGCCCAAAGTATCTTATCAAAGCCTTGTTCCGTGCCGCAAAGGATCTCAAACAGCTCGTGGGATTTCCATGAAAGCACTCCAAGGAAGGCCTTGAGGCCCGCCTCCACACCTTCTTTTCGCCACAGGCAGTCTACCCGGGCTATGTGGTCCCGCTGCTTTGCCCACCTGCTATAATAAGGTGAAAGGAGCATGCAAAGCAGAAGTGTGCGAGGTTCTCTTTCAACCCAAAAACGCAATGGGAGGAGTCCTGCTTGAACCAGTGGGCGTTCTGCCAGGGGCGTGCCTGCCGAAATGTTATATGCCGACAGGGCTTGATCAAACGGCTCTCCCATGATTTCGTAAAGACACTGCCTTATATAAGGTACATATGTTTCGGTATCGGGCACAACCACCCCGATGTGGTTTAGAGGAATGCTTCGGGCGTCCATGACCAATTGTCGAGCCAACCATGTTGCCTCCTGTTTTCGGCTCGGCATAATAACCCCTTTTGTCTTTTCAGGACTGCCTGTGGGAAGGCCAAGGCGCTTGAGAGTGCATGCGCTTGCCAGAGACTCGAAGAGAGCCTCTTCAATGGGGGCAGGGACCTCAAATGCAGCCAGGACAACAGTTTCCGGCAGGTGCACGGCCCCTTTGCCGATGGCCCGGGCAAGATGCACAGGCAAGCGGGCAGGGTGAAAGCCCTTGCGCTCCGCGGCCAGGGCTTCAAATGTTTGCATTATCTGCCGGCGCCATTCAATGATCGGTGCGGCCGGTTCCGGTGCGCCTTCAGGCCGAAGACCGTGGCGGACCAGTGCCGTATATGTCTCATCCAGGGTCTGAAACAATTTCAAATCCGGCGCGAACGGTTCCGGCGGCGGCATGCGGCTTGATGCCTTTTTCCACAACGCCAGACAGCTCAGGTGTGACAGCGGGCGCATCAAAGGCCAGGTCATATTCCAGGCATTTCTGATCCAGGCATTCAGGGTCAAGATATCAGGAGAGGCCCAACCCTGCTCGCCGGAGGCCATCCGTGTCATCCTGTACCGGTGTTTGAGGTGACGGGCAAGGCGACCGCCCGAGGTGAGGATCAAGGAGCCTGGCCGGCATACGGAAAGGAGTGCGGTCTGGAACCCTTCGTTATCCTGATATGCCATTAGAAATAATGCCGAAATTATTGAAAATAAGCTTCGGGATGTCTTGACAAAACGATTTTTTTTACATTACAGTTTTGCGCATAACTACTCACAACAAACCACGAACACAACAATAAAGGACGAAAGACAACAATGGCTGATTTCTTGGTAACCGGCGGCGCCGGATTTATCGGTTCGAATATTGTGAGGGCGCTTCTCAACCGGGGTGATACGGTGCGCGTCCTGGATAACTTCTCCACGGGAAAACGGGAAAACCTCGACTTTGCCGGGATGTCCCCTGATCTAATGACCAACCTGCAAGTCCTTGAGGGCGACATCACAGACCTTGCCATTTGTCGCCAGGCTACATCCAGCATTGAATACGTTCTCCACCAGGCCGCCATACCTTCTGTGCCGAGGTCCGTGGCCCTTCCACTTGAGTCAAACGCTGCCAATATCAACGGGACTCTTAACCTTTTGGTGACAGCGCGAGACGCAGGCGTAAAACGGCTGGTCTTTGCGTCCTCATCTGCCGTGTACGGCAATTCTCCCGGCTTTCCGAGGCAAGAGACTATTACCCCTGCGCCCCTTTCGCCGTATGCCGTCCAGAAGTTGACCGATGAGCACTACCTGCGCGTTTTCTACGAGCTCTATGGCCTTGAGACAGTATCGCTTCGATATTTTAATGTATTCGGGCCCCACCAGGACCCTAATTCGGAATATGCAGCGGTAATTCCCAAGTTCATCAAGGCGTTTCTCACGGGCACGCAGCCGACCGTGTATGGAGATGGCGAGCAGTCCAGGGATTTCACCTACGTGGACAATGTTGTTTATGGGAACCTGCTTGCAGTCGAGGCCCCGGATGCCCCCGGCAAGGTCATGAACCTTGCATGCGGCGGCCAGCTTACCCTAAACGAGATCTTGGCGCTATTGAGAAAGATTACAGGCTCGAATGCCGAGGCCATTTACACCGATCCCAGGCCAGGTGATGTGCGCCATTCCTGGGCGGATATAACTTTATCCGAGCAAGCGCTGAATTACAAAACCCGGGTCCCCCTTGAAGAAGGCCTCGGCAGGACTGTGGATTATTTTGCAGCACTCTTTAAATCGTAGATAGGCAACTATCAAATGGCTTGCCGGCTGTCAAAAGAAAAGGGTTAGATGTTGCGTAAATTTGAAATGGAGTTATCATGAGAGTTTACAAATACCCGTCAGCAGCAGCGCAAAAGAGGCTTGATGCGATCATAAACCGGCATCTTGGCTTCAAGGCAAAAGATATCCAGGCTGTCAAAAAGATCCTGGAAGATGTCAGAAAAAACAAAGACAAGGCCCTGGTCGACTATATCAACCGCTTTGATGCGCCCAATCTTGACGCCGGATCGCTGATGGTTACAAAGGCGGAGTTTGACGAGGCCCGCCACGGTGTGGACAAGGGGTTTGTCCGAAGCCTGAACAAGGCTGCCGAACAGATCGAGGCGTTTCACAAGCGTCAGGTTGCCCAATCGTGGTTTGCTACGGATATTGACGGCGCCGTACTGGGCCAGCTTCTTCGCCCGGTTGATGCTGCCGGAGTTTACGTACCCGGCGGTCGGGGTGGTGAGACACCTCTTGTATCGTCGGTTCTCATGGGGTGCATTCCGGCAAGGATTGCGGGAGTCAAAGGTATTTGCATCACTACCCCGCCTACCAAAACGGGCAAAATTAATCCCTATCTTCTTGTGGCGGCACAGAAGGCGGGGGTGGACACCGTCTATAAGGCCGGAAGTGCATGGGGGATCGCAGCCCTTGCCTACGGCACCGAGACGGTTCGGCGAGTTGACGTCATAGTGGGGCCGGGAAACATCTATGTCACCCTTGCCAAAAAGCTGGTTTCAGGCACGGTGGGCATCGACATGGTGGCAGGCCCAAGCGAGATACTGGTCATTGCCGATCAAAAGGCATATCCGGCCCATGTCGCGGCAGATCTCTTGTCCCAGGCAGAGCACGACCCGTTTGCCTCCGCAATCCTTGTTACAACTTCTGCCGGGTTGGCCGAGGCAGTGTCTGATGCCGTCACAAAGCAACTAAAAGACCTTCCGCGAAGAGCAATTGCAGAAGCCTCAATTAAAGCCTATGGGGCCGTGATCGTTGTGCCTGATCTTGCCGCTGCCTTTGATCTTGCCAACAAGATTGCCCCCGAGCACTTAGAGCTTCAACTTGAAGAACCCTTCCAGTACCTTGGCCGTATTCAAAATGCGGGCGCAGTCTTTCTCGGGCCTTACACGCCTGAACCAGTAGGTGACTATATGGCAGGGCCAAACCATGTGCTCCCCACAGCCGGCACGGCCCGGTTTGCCTCAGCCCTTTCCGTGGATCACTTTATCAAAAAGACAAGTGTCGTCTATTACAGTGAAAAGGCGTTCAAAAAAGATGCCCCCGACATCATCCGGCTGGCAGAGATCGAGGGCCTCACGGCCCATGCCGAGGCTGTGAGGGTAAGGGAACAAAGGTAGAAGGCCCAATTTTGACGGCTTCGTAAAAAGTCCAACTTCTGTGTTGCGCTGCATCCCCTGCCCCGTTAAATTCTCGCTATGAGAGACGGCGGAGCCGATTTAACAGGGTAAATCACTGCGGCGTACCATACTGGCCTTCTATAGACGAGGACATATCCATTGACGGCCTTCTCGGGATTGTCCATCACAGAAAAGGCAAGAGCAAAGCTGCATGACCAGCCAATGCACACTGACCGGAATTCCGCTGTGGCATGAAGAAAAGGAACGACATACCTCAATGGAGGGAGGTTACGCCCAGGGGAGAGCACAAAAACCCACAACATAACTAAACTCGCAACATAACGTCCCTATTGTCCTACAAACCATCCACAAAATGATCAAAGAGTTGTAATAATCGCCGGGTTAATAGTAAAAGGGCGTCAGCAGGCAACTGCCAAAGGAGTGGACAGATGGAGTTCTGTGATATGCAATGCAAGTATGCAGATTGGCCCAAGGATGATGCAGTAGATGGGTCAGGGTCTTGCCGTACCTTTCAAGCGCTTTACTGTAAGAAAAAGAGCCAGCTTGTTCACAAGAATCATCCCTGCCCTGATAAAGTTCAGCAAAAGGACGGTTAGCCCAAGAAATTTTAGATGGTATCCGAGAAATCAAAAGTTTTCGGAAAGGTGAAATCAAGTTAAAGAAGCATACCTTAACCGAACCTTCTCCACCAAAAGTAATTAGGCAAAAATTAGAATTATCCCAATCTGCATTTAGGTGAAAAAGCAACCAGGGAAAGCAATCAGGGCGTTGGAAGGACAAATGTCAATATTTCACAAGCGTCCCCAATAGGCAGACATTAATCCAGATATTTCAACATGATAGCTTGGCGATCCCATTTCCAACCATTTCCAAAGACGTTTGGTAATGATACCATGAAAATCATCGAGGTAACTATTGAAGGAAAAGGGTAATGAACAGAGATGAAATAGTCCTTTCTTTGCGCCAGTTTAAGGAGATGAATAAGGACAGATACGAAATAGTAAAAATAGGTATCTTTGGTTCGGCAGCTAGAGAC
The DNA here is from genome assembly GCA_013375395.1 of Desulfobacterales bacterium. Taxonomy (GTDB): domain Bacteria; phylum Desulfobacterota; class Desulfobacteria; order Desulfobacterales. The sequence goes on along the minus strand of JABXJW010000071.1, from coordinate 4,608 downwards.
AACATGGATGAGCAAAGCGATATCGATGTTGTTGTGGAGCTTGGAAAACCGGATTTGTTCTATCTTATAGGAATTAAGCAGGATCTGGAGGAGAAGTTTCACAGAACTGTAGATATTGTAAGATATCGGGAAAGAATGAATGCTTTTCTCAAAGGCAGAATAGACAAAGAGGCCGTTTATGTATGACAAAGAGCTTATTTTAGAAATATTGTCTCAGATTTATCGGGCAAGCCAAACTATCTTGGAGCGTTTTAAACCGGTTGAATCTGTAAATGATTTTACGGACTCACCAGCAGGCATGGAGAAACTTGACAGTATTTGTATGCTGCTGATCGCAATCGGCGAGGCATTAAAAAATCTGGACAAGGCGACAAATAAGATGCTTTTATTACGATATCCTCAAGTTGATTGGAAAAAAGCCAAAGGGATGAGGGATATCATCAGCCATCATTACTTTGAGGCGGACGCAGAGGTAATATACGACGTCTGCAAAAACAACATTGTTGAACTGGCGCAAACCATAAACCAAATAATTCAAGACATATCATAATGGCCTTGCACAAGAATTATGCACGTCCTGCACGAACGGTTGGCCCCCAAACAGCATATTATCACTCTTTTAAATGACCGTGGATTTAAAACCAGGACGGGAAGGAAGTAGACATATTCAATTTTGCAGTCTGAGTTGAAAAAATGGACGGATCTTAAATACTGAACGTTGATCTTATGAAAGTTAGGTGCTTAAGGCCCTGCTACGTTATCGCGGAATTCTAAGGAAGTGTTTGCAATGAAGCGAAAGAAGATTGGAAGAAATGAGCCCTGCCCGTGTGGCAGTGGAAAGAAATACAAGAAATGCTGTTACGGAAAGACAGTTTTTGGTAAAAAGCATGAATTGGGCAGTACAGACCCGATACTTCCGGCTCGCGAGGAAATTGACTACGGTACTCCTGGCTTAGACGACAACTTTTTCAGGATGAATCCAGTTCATGAGATATCAGCACCTCGCTTGCTCTATTCGTCTCTCTTAATGCCCGAAGCGGAGCGACTGGCTTCTGACATCTCAAATCGCTTCTTGGATCGAGGAGCAAAAGAATCTATGGTCATTGAAAACACCAAAGAAGTCAGTAAACTAGTTGATATGATGATTAAGAGAGTGGACTCATTAAATCATGAAAGGTTGAAAAACAAGCTATTACAACAGAAGGAAACGTCTATTCCGTTGATTATTGACGAGTTAAGGAAACCCACAAGTCCTGCATTTGTAGAATTAGCTGTCAAAGTAATACATGCTTCGGATGCGGATCTTTCCAAAGAGATCTTGGAAATAGTCCAACAATACCGGATTACTCCATATGCAGTATCGCTACTCTGTATGCTCTTGGGATTCTACGGAGATGTGAACTCAGAAAAGGTGTTGTGGGATTATTATCATTACCTGCGCGAACATTTTGAAAATGAGACATACAGTGACGGACCCTTATTGGGTTTAGTGGAAATGAGGGAACGAAAAACGAACAAGCAGCCTTTTTCTGCAACGAATGCCATAACTATGGGCTGAAGAAGAGGAATCGGCACTACACTGCGCTTTATGCCGACTCCTTAGCCCTGATTTTCGGTGTAAAAAAAGAGACATGGTAAAGTCCACGAAACAACGTGATGAGACCGAGTTGGAAGAAGATCTCGAGCTTTCGCCGGAACAAATTCGGGAAACCAAAAACAATCGAAGGAAGGTACTCAAGTACCGATGGAGCGAACCCCGGACAGATTGATCGAAGTCACCTGATCATCATTGTTCGGTGCTTCAGCAATAGAAATGGAAGAATATGAAACAAGTATCGTTCATTAGCGTAGAAGACGAAGACCCTGACCTGATCTTGTCATTTGCAGTTTGGCATCCGGAATTCGATGACGTCAGAAGCCTCATTCTCCTGCGAACCCCCCAATATGAAGTATTTCTTGATGAAGCGGAGCGTGGGGTAAATGTTTCCTACCAATCATGGATGAGTGATCAGGATGAGATGCTAAAGAGAGTCGAATTACATGACGAAATGATCACAATCATGACGACAGACCGCAGGTTAGATTTGGATATCAGCAAAGTTGCCGAAGACGAAATTGAGGAGGCGAAAAAGATCCTCAATAGGATGAACTTCGACGATCGTTTTGAAATAAAGATCGTCTAAGTCACTTCAGCAGACGTGGTATGGCGTTGCGCGCTGCACCACGCCAAGGAAACTGACCTTGATATATATGAAAAACGAAACAACGCATAGCAAGTGGGGGGTTAAAACTATATGAAAAGTGGGGTCTGAAAGTGTCTGAAAGTGGGGCCAACCCTATTTGCTCCTGCTTGGCTCCCAAACAGCACGGTAATATTTAGTAAACTTCATATGGTTTACCATTTTGCGAACCACTGGGAAGGCTGGTGGTGTCGAATCGGGCAGCCGGGGCTTTTTCTCCCTCAGCCCCACCACCACCTGGCATCCGCCTGGGCGGACCAGGCGGTTCACAGGGCCTATCGGGCCGCAGCCGGATACAGATTGAAAATGATGTATTTGGCAAATAGGTGAAAAAGCAACCAGGGAAAGCAATCAGGGCGTTGGAAGGACAAATGTCAATATTTCACCAGCGTCTCCAATAGGCAGACATTCTTCACAGATGGAAAAGTATAGCTCTATAAGCAGCATCATCGAAAGAATGAAGAAACAGATGCTGACAGATTCGACCATTAAGAGGCGTGTGGATAGGGTGAGCAAGAGTCAAGAGCGGGCTTGACCCCATTTTAAACGACACCAAGAACTCAAACACTCAAGAGCGAAAAGGTGTACCATTGAATCCACATAGCAGCTTGGACGCGGCTTAGTTAAACCTGATTGTATCCGGAATTCCGCTTCGCTTCACTCCGTATACAATCTTTACCGTTGGGCCGAGAAAAGTACAAATGTAAACCATTATCAACTTCTCCACATCATAATAATATGACCACAAAATTTTTTGACGAATATCGCGAACAGTCTTTAATCAAGGCTGAAATTGTAGAGAAATATTTCGACACATGGGCCTCAATTATTACAGCGACACAAAATCGTTATCCAGATCGAGGCAAAAAACGAATTGGCTACGTCGATTTATTTGCAGGACCAGGAAGGTATAAAGACGGTGCCATTTCAACACCTCTACGTGTGCTCAAAAAAGCAATCAATAATGACACATTTTCAAAAAGGCTTGTTACAATATTTAACGACAAAGATGAAGAAAATGTGCGTAGCCTCGAAAAGACAATTAATAATCTTCCCAATATTGGTAACCTGAAACACAAGCCGCAACTGTGGAATAAACAAGTCGGTGATAAAATAGCTGAAGAATTTGCACGTATTAAAAAAATACCTATTCTCGCCTTTATTGACCCTTGAGGGTACAAAGGGTTATCCCTACACCTGGTTGATGCCTTTTTGAAAGATTGGGGATGCGATTGTATTTTCTTTTTCAATTACTCGCGAATAAATGCAGGGCTCAGCAATCCCAAAGTCAAGGAACATATGGCGGCTCTCTTTGGTGATGACAGTTCAGAACGGCTGAGGCTTGAATTGAGACCTATGTCACCAAGCGAACGTGAATCTACCATTGTCAATGAGTTAGCTTTTGCCCTTAAAGGCTTTGGACATCGTTTTGTTCTTCCATTTTGTTTTAAAAATGAGTCTGGGAAACGAACTACGCACCACCTGATTTTCGTATCAAAAAACTTCAAGGGATACGAGGTCATGAAAGGTATCATGGCTCAAGCGAGTTCTAGCGGAGAGCAAGGAGTACCAAGTTTTGTATACAGCCCGGCTGACAGCAGAAGACAGCAATTGCTATTTGAACTTAATCGCCCTCTTGATGATCTGCGCAGCATGTTATTAGAAGATTTTGCAGGGAACACATTGACAATGAAGGATATTTATATGAAACATAGCGTTGATAGACCGTATTTAAAGAAGCATTATAAGGAAGTGCTTGTGATGCTTGAACAAGATGGTCTTGTATCTACGAGCGGGCGTAAAAGCAAACGAGGGTTTGCTGATTATATTCGCGTGAAATTTCCTGAATAAAGGTAAAACAATGGCTCTAAATTCAGAAATTGAATGGACAGAAGCAACCTGGAATCCCACTACTGGGTGCACAAAAATAAGTGAGGGTTGCAAAAATTGCTATGCGGAGCGGATGACAAAGCGTCTACAAGTAATGGGACAGCCTAATTATCGTAATGGTTTCAAGCTCACCCTACACGATCATATGCTTGATATCCCATTGCGTTGGAAAAAATCAAAAATGATTTTCGTTAATTCAATGAGTGATCTTTTTCATGAAGATGTTCCATTATTCTATATAAATAAAGTTATGAATGTAATTAACAAAGCAAAATGGCATCAATTCCAAATACTCACTAAGCGGTCGCATAGATTAATTCAACTTAATGAAGAAATAGATTGGCCTCCCAATGCCTGGATTGGGGTTACCGTTGAAAACGACAGATACATTTATAGAATCGAACATTTGTTACAAACGAAAGCAAAAATAAAGTTTATTTCAATGGAACCTCTTCTTGGGCCACTAAATTCAGTAAAG
>JABXJW010000388.1 GCA_013375395.1 Desulfobacterales bacterium | reverse complement strand
ACGGCTTGAAAACATTGCACTCCGTGTCAAGCCGTCAGGCGCAACCTGTGCGCTATAATGGAATACTGGAAGAATGGGTTTAGTACGGATTGCGAGTTGAAAAAACTCAACTCACAACAAATTGGAATTATTGCACTATTCCAATTGTGAGTGGGGCGAACCGGGTTTATCTTTCCCACTACAGCTCAATTCCAAGTGCCATCATAGAGGCTCTTGCCTTGATGATGCTTTCCTCGTATTCAAGTTCGGGGTCCGAGTCGGCTACGATGCCGCCTCCAACTCCGATGACTCCCTCGCCATCCCAAAGCTCAAGCGTTCGAATGGCAACGTTTAGCACCATTCTGTCTTGGAAAAAATACCCGATCGTCCCGCAGTACACGCCTCGCAGGTGGGGCTCAAGTTCATAGATGATCTCCATCGCCCGTTTCTTTGGGGCCCCTGTGACGGAGCCGGGGGGGAAGGTTGCGCGGATGATATCGGATGCCTGAGTGTTTTCCCTGACAGTGCCGCTCACATATGAGATCATTTGATAAACCGTGTCGTATGTCTCTACCACGTATGGTCTTGGAACCTTTACGGAGCCGTACACACAAAAGCGTCCCAGATCGTTTCTCATGAGGTCCACGATCATGGTGTTTTCTGCTCTGTCTTTTTGACTCTCTTTCAGTTCGCACCGCAGCTTTCTGTCAATGCCGGACTGTTTCGACCTTTTCCTCGTTCCTTTCATCGGCTTGCTCAAGATCTTGTTTTGCTTGAGGCGCAAAAAAAGCTCCGGACTTGCCGAAACAATGTGGCCCTCTTTGGTATTGATGAAGGCGGCGTAGGCCACCGGCTGGATCTGCTTAAGGCGCAAGTAGAGGTCAAAGGGATCTCCCTGGTAGTCAAAATAAACCCTCTGGGTATAGTTGATCTGATAAACATCTCCAGCACTGATGTAGTCCAGCACCCGGTCTACGTTTTTCAGATAAGCATCTTTTGTCTGATTAAATCCCGTCATTTTGCCGGCAATATGCTGCCTGGTTTCAAGCCGAGGGGCAGGCAGGGTATGGCAGGGCTCGTGCTTGTGCCAGCATGACCAGCACTTTCTGACATGATCAAAGACAAGAAATTGCGGATAGGCCGCAAGGTAGATATCGGGATTTGCTCTGTCTTTGCCGGCAGGTGACGGCAGATTTTCCATCCATTGGCAGGCCTCGTATCCTATGCAGCCGGCTACAAAGTAGTCCCGGCAATAAGAGGACATGAAGGAAAAGAAATCTTCCTTGTCAAGGTTTGCGATATCTCCGCTGAAGACCTTTTCAGGTTGCCAGGCAATGAAGGAATATCGCTCCGTGATGGAGGGCTTTTGGCTTTCCAAAAAAATAGCGCCCGGCTCGTTGTAAAGGGCGCTGAAGACCTGACAGGGCTCAGCATCGATTCTTAAGCTTGTTTTGTCCATGGGAGATATTTTGCTGAAGCTATCTTATCTGCCGGTTCCCCATCCCCAATCTTCCGCACCGTATTCGATTTCACGCTCGATCTTGACGGCACAAACCTTAAGCTCCGGGATTTTGGATATGGGGTCGAGCGCCGAATGCGTCAGAACATTGGTCCGGGTTTCAGTGTAATGGAAGGTCATGGAAACAACACCTGGAGGGGTGATCTTTGAGATCTTTGCCTTGGTCCGAATAGTCCCACGCCTGGAGATAACTTTTACGGTCTCACCGTCTTCAATTTCCAGCTCGGCAGCATCAACAGGATTCATTTCCAATTGTTCTTCACCGCGCAAGGCATTCAGCCCGGGAACCTTGCGAGACAGGGTGCTGTGATAATGAAAGATACTGCGCCTTGTGGTCAAGATTAAAGGATACTCGTGGCTGGTCACCTCTGCCGAGGGGGTGTAAGGGACAGCCGTAAATCGTCCTCGACCATCGGGTGTTGCAAATTTTTCAGCGTAAAGATACGGGGTGCCGGGGTGCTCTGTGTCCGGACAGGGCCACTGGATCCCGACATCACCTATCCGCTCATAGGTTATACCCCCGTAACTGGGGGTCATGGTGCGTATCTCTGCCATGATCTCGTCGGGGCTTTCAAAATCAAAGCCTTTTGCTCCCATGTTTTTGGCAATGTCGCGAATGATCATCCAGTCGGGATGGCACTTCCCTGGGGGGGATACGGCCCCTCGCACCCGCTGCACGCGCCGTTCCGTATTTGTGAAGGTCCCGTCCTTTTCGGCAAAACTGGCCGCAGGCAGAACCACATCGGCCAATTGCGCGGTCTCTGTGAGGAAGATATCCTGTACCACGAAGAGTTCAAGGCTTGAGATCGCTTCTTCGATGAAGTTCGTGTCTGCTTCTGTGAG
>JABXJW010000387.1 GCA_013375395.1 Desulfobacterales bacterium | reverse complement strand
TACGCAACCTGATCAGAGAACGAAAGACACACCAGATTCCCTCCATGATTCAAACCGGCAAGAAATACGGGATGCAACTGTTGGACGATGCCATCATGGAGCTTTGTAACAGCGGCTGGATCAGTGAAGACGAGGCATATGCCAAGGCCAACGACAAGAGCAGATTTCGACCACTGTTGAAGTCGCCTCCGGTTGATTTTACCGAAGCCTAACCATGATAAGCGAATTACGATTTCCGATGCCGGGAAAAATCGATGAGGAAACAAGAGACAGACCACATCATGACCAGGATGCTTGACTCCCACGGCAACGTGTCCGATCTGAACATTACCGAGGGAAGACCGTTCCAGGTGGAAAGCGATGGGGTGCTGAACCCTGTGGATTTGGACCCCCCTTTCAATGAGCTGACCCCCTTCCAGACTGAAATCTTTGCCTTGAACCTCATCAACCAGGACCGGCGTCTGACAGAAGCCCTTCTGAGTGATGGATCATGCGACCTGTCTTACCAACTTCCCGGCAAGGCCCGCTTCAGGGTCAATGTTTTTTCTCAGAAAAGTAATTATTCCGTCGTATTGAGAAAATTGGAGACCAAGATCCCCACATGCAAGGAGCTAGGTCTTCCTCCGGCTTTTTATGAGATGGCCGAGGAAAAGAACGGCATTATCTTTGTCACAGGGGCGACAGGATCAGGCAAATCGACCTCGATCGCGTCTATATTGAATGAAATCAACGAAAAAAAATCTGTCCACATCGTCACCCTGGAAGACCCGATCGAGTATGAGCATCCGCACAAGAAGGCCACCTTCAACCAAAGGGAAATGGGGACCAACTTCGACACCTTTGCCAGCGGGCTCCGGGCTGCTCTGCGGCAAGCCCCAAAGGTAATCCTAGTGGGAGAGATGCGCGACCGCGAAACCGTGGAGATCGGGCTGAATGCAGCCGAGACCGGGCACATGGTCATGACGACCCTTCACACAGTCGATGCAGGCCAGACTATTAATCGTATCCTTGGAATGTTCAGAATCGAAGAAGAGAATCAAATCCGCATTCGATTGGCCGAAACCATGCGCTGGATCGTCTCCCAGAGGCTTCTGCCGAAGGTGGGCAGCGGTCGCGCGGCAGCCTTTGAAATTATGGGCGCAAACCTAAGGGTAAAGGATGTTATTCTGCATGGTGAGTCTGAAGGAAAGACCTTTTACGAACTCATAGAGGCCGGCGAGCCCTTCGGGATGGTCACCTTTGACAAATACATCATAGGGCTTTACGAAAAAGGCATTGTCACCGAGGAGACCGCCCTGGCTTACGCCTCTCGCAAAGCCATGGTGAAACGAGGAATCGACAGGATAAAGAGTGAACGCGGAGAGAAAACGACGGATATTGATGTTGAAGACCTGGAAGTCGATCTGGACTACAGACATCGACACCACTAAGGGTTCAAGGAGTCTTTGAGCGTGGAAATCCTGTGCCGACACTGCAAAAGCAAACTCAGGATTGCCGAAGAAAAGCTTCCCTCCGGCCAGACAGTCTCCTTCAAGTGCCCAAAATGCAAGAATACTATCAATATTGACACCAAAGCTCGGACCGCAGCAGCCCCGCGGGCCGGCAGCCTGGAGACCATCGTCGATGAGGTGTCCTCAGGGACCTATGATCCCTCTGAAAAGCCCTTTGACTATCTGGAAGCAGGGGTTCGGACCGCCCTTTTGTGCGAGCACGACCCGCCACTAAAACAAAAGATGCGGGCCGCACTGGAGCAGATGAACTACCATATCGTGGAAGCGGCCTCGGCTCGCAACGCATTGAAATATATGCGTTTTCACGTTTATGACCTGGTCGTTCTAGATGAAACCTTTGACGGCGCCGGCCCTGAATCAAACCACGTGCTGCAATATTTGGCACAGCTTTCGATGAATATCCGGCGCAATATTTTTGTGGCCCTGTTGGGCAATGGCTTCAGAACCATGGACAACATGACGGCTTTCAACAAGAGTGTCAACCTGGTAGTGAACCCGAAAGATCTGGATGATATGGGGAAGATCTTGAAGGGAGCCCTGGCGGAACATGAAGAGTTCTACCGGATCTTCAGGGAATCCATGAAAAAAACAGGCCGAGCGTAATACTAAACGTCTCGGAATTTCTACAACTGGCTGAAATAATAGGATGTTTCGCCGTTGTTATCTGTTTTTTCACACATGGAATAATGGAATGTTGGAATAATGGAGTAATGGGAAAAAAGCGGAGGTGAATCATTTTTTAATTGTTTTCATTCCTCTTAACCCAATATAGCGCAAAGCTTCACTGCGTGCCCAGTATTCCAACATTCCATTATTCCAATTGTGAGCGAAGCGAACTAA
>JABXJW010000070.1 GCA_013375395.1 Desulfobacterales bacterium | reverse complement strand
TCGGGGGGACGGCATCCATGCTCACCCTGGGGGGTGCCAACGAAAGGCTTCAGGACCCGCAAGAAGAACAAAGTGAGCGATCGATACATAGTAAGACGCAGAAAATAACTATTCGACCAAAATAGGTGAAGATATGCCGCGTTCATTGAAGAAAGGCCCCCACGTAGACGCAAAATTGCTCAAAAAGGCCCTTGCGGCCCAGCAGATCGTGAGCCGCAAGGTGATCAAGACTTGGTCCAGGCGTTCTACCATCATCCCCGAGTTGGTTGGTTTGACACTGGCTGTGCACAATGGGAAAAAGTTTGTTCCGGTCTTTGTGTCAGAAGATATGGTGGGTCACAAGCTGGGAGAGTTTGCGCCAACAAGGACCTTTTATGAGCATGCTGGTGATAAGAAGACACGTTTGAAGGGGAAAAGGAAATAGACGGGCTGAGATATGGAAATCAGAGCAGTAGCAAAATACGTGCGTATTTCTCCTACAAAGGTTAGAAAAGTGGCAAACGCAGTCAAAGGTAAGCCGGCAGAAGATGCTCTGAACGTTTTGGGCTTTATGTCGCAGCGTTCGGCCAGGATCTTGGGAAAAGTTATTCGCTCGGCAGTAGCCAATGCGGACCAGAAGCCTGACATTGACGTGGATAATCTGTCCGTTTCAAATATTGTTGTCAATCAGGGTCCGAGTTTGAAACGTTTCAGGCCAAGGGCCATGGGGCGGGCAACCAGGATTCTGAAGCGGACGAGTCACATTACGGTGGTGTTGGCAGAACAGTAGCACAAGGAGGAGGTCGCTTTGGGACAGAAGGTCAATCCGATTGGCTTTAGATTGGGCGTAATCCGGTCGTGGGATTCCAGGTGGTTTGCAGAAAAGGATTATGCCACGTATATTCAAGATGATTACAGGATTCGTGAGTTTCTCAAGAAGAAACTCTATCATGCCGGTATATCCAAGATTGAAATTGACAGGTGGGCCAAGCGGATCAGGTTGCGAATATATACCGCCCGTCCGGGAATCGTTATAGGCAAAAAGGGTTCCGAGATTGAGCAACTCAAGAAGGAACTGGAGAAGATGGTTCCCCAGGAGGTGCTCATCGATATTCAAGAGGTGAGGAAGGCCGAGGTGGATGCCCAGCTTGTTGCCGAAAATGTAGCCACTCAAATTGTACGCAGGGTGGCATTTCGGCGAGCCATGAAGAGGGGCCTGGCTTCGGCAATGAGGTTTGGCGCCAAGGGAATCAAGGTATGTTGCTCCGGGCGTCTTGGTGGGGCCGAGATGGCGCGGACCGAATGGTATAAGGACGGTAGAGTCCCGCTTCACACCTTAAGGGCGGACATTGACTACGGCTTTGCCGAGGCCCGCACCACCTACGGAATAATAGGAGTCAAGGTGTGGATATTTAACGGTGAAATTCTTGAGAAAGAGAATGCGGCAGCCGTTTAGGGGGGCTGATTGTGCTAAGTCCAAAAAAGGTCAAATATCGAAAACGACAAAAAGGCAGGATGAAAGGTGCGGCCTATCAGGGATCAAGCTTGAACTTCGGGGAGTTCGGGCTCCAGGCACTCGAGTGCGGGCGTATGACCGCTCAGCAGATAGAGGCGGCTCGTATTTCTATGACGCGTCACGTAAAGCGGGGCGCCAAGATTTGGATTCGCGTTTTTCCTGACAAACCGATCACGAAAAAACCCGCTGAAACCAGGATGGGCAAGGGAAAGGGTTCTCCGGAGGGCTGGCTTGCCGTGGTGAAGCCCGGTCGAATCCTCTACGAGATGGAAGGGATTTCTTCGGAGCTTGCAAGAGAAGCCTTGCGATTGGCCTCCCATAAGCTCCCATTCAGGACCCGCGTGGTGGTGCGAGGTGAATAGTGATGATGGCAAGTGAAATCCGTGAGTTGAGTTCAGAGGAGATACGAGAAAAATTGGTGGAACTGACTGAGGAAGTGTTCAATCTGAGGTTTCAGCATGCCACCGATCAACTGGAAAATCCGATGAGGCTGCGACATATCAGGCGGGAGATTGCTCGCATGAAGACCATCATGAGGGGGCGACAACTGGCTTCAAGTCGTGAGGCGTAAAAAAAGTGAGCTAAAGTGTCTAAAGTGAGCTAAAGTTAATCCGCCTTCGGCGGAGAAGAAATTTTTTGTAAAAATTGATTTTTTCCTTCAACTTTAGGCACTTCGTTAATGAGTCATGGAGTCGTGAAGGGAATAATCTGAATCTCAGGGGTACTGATAGGACATGAAAGAGCGTGGACTAAGAAAAGAACGGGTTGGTACAGTCGTTAGCAACGAGATGGACAAAACCGTTGTGGTTGCCATAGATAGGATTGTCAAACACTCTGTGTACAAGAAGTATGTGAGACGACGTTCAAAGTTTGTGGCCCATGATGAGAAAAACATGTGCGGTGTGGGCGATAAAGTGATGATCGTGGAAGCAAGGCCGCTGAGTAAAACCAAGCGATGGCGTGTGCGGGAGGTCTTGGAAAAAACGGATTAAGGGATACGGAATGTCAAAGTCATGATACAGGTGGAGACGAGGCTACAAGCTGCGGATAATTCAGGTGCGAAGAAATTGTACTGCATCAAGGTCCCGGGGGGATCCCGGCGGCGGTATGCAAGGGTCGGAGATATTATTATTGTTTCGGTCAAGGAGGCCATACCAAACGCCAAGGTGAAAAAGGGTGATGTGATGCGGGCGGTCGTGGTCCGTACAAAGAAGGAATTGCGCAGGCCTGATGGTTCTTACATCAAGTTTGACGACAATTCCGCAGTATTGATCAATCAGCAGGGGGAGCCGGTAGGGACCCGTATCTTTGGCCCGGTAGCCAGGGAGCTGCGGGCAAAGAAATTTATGAAAATTATCTCACTGGCTCCAGAGGTCTTGTAACATGACCCAAGCAAGCAAGAAGCAGATTATGGCAGCATCGAGGCGCCGCATCAAAAAAGACGACAAAGTCAGGATTATAGCCGGCAAGGAAAAGGGCAAGATTGGCAAAGTCCTGAGGGTCTTACATGAAAAGGAACGTCTCATCGTTGAAAATGTCAATTTTGTCAAGCGCCATACCAAACCCGGAGGAAAGACTCCGCATGGAGGTATTATAGAAAAAGAGGCGCCCATTCATTGGTCCAACGTCATGCTGGTGTGCGACAAGTGTATAAATCCCATACGGGTCAAAATGCAGCGCCTTGAAGACGGCAAAAAGGTAAGGGTTTGTGGGAAGTGCGGAGAGACCATCGACAGGTAGTTCAATAGAAGGTACGTTATGTCGTATTTAAAGGCGGTTTACAAAAAAGAGTTGGTTCCCAAACTCATGGAACAGTTTGGTTATAAGAACGTAATGCAGGTCCCGAGACTGACACGGATCGTGCTCAACATGGGTTTGGGTGAAGCAATCCAGAATATCAAGATTCTCGATTCCGGAGTGGAAGAACTTGCTTTGATAGCCGGTCAAATGCCTGTGGTGACACGTGCCAGCAAATCAATCGCTTCATTCAAGCTCAGGGCGGGCATGCCTATAGGCTGCATGGTGACCCTTCGAGGAGACCATATGTATAACTTCTTTACCAGGCTGGTTCACATAGCATTGCCGAGGGTGCGAGATTTTCGGGGAGTCTCCGGCAAGGCCTTTGACGGGCGGGGCAACTATTCGATGGGGATCAGAGAACATATCATATTCCCGGAAATCGAGTACGACAAGATTGACAAAATCAAGGGACTCAATATAACCATCGTGACCACTGCCCGAACCGATGAGGAAGGCAAGTCGCTGCTTCAGTTGATGGGAATGCCTTTTAGGAACTGAACAGGAGGAAGCGTTCGTGGCAAGGAAATCTCTAGTGGTGAAGGCAAAACGTGAAGCCCGGTTTCGAACCCGAGCCTATTCAAGATGTCCCATATGCGGGCGGACAAGGGCATTTATGAGGAAATTTGGCATTTGTCGAATATGTTTCAGGGGTCTTGCGCTCAGTGGGCAACTGCCAGGGGTCATCAAGTCGAGCTGGTAATGCAGTGGTCATTAGTCATTTGTCACTGGTCATTAGTGACTAAAGCCATCTTACGATTTGCCGTCTATACCAGTGACCAATGACTAATGACTGGTGACCGGGTCTTATGAGAGGAGATAGGTAATGTTAACGACCGATCCATTGGCCGATATGCTTACCCGCATCAGGAATGCCAATATGGCCAAACACGGCAGGGTGGACATCCCTGCCTCCAAGATGAAGATCAGCGTTGCCAAGATCTTGAAAAAAGAGGGCTATATTAAGAACTATAAGCTTATCAAAGACCGAAGACACGGAATCCTCAGGGTCTATCTGAAATATGACGAGGACAACCAAGGTGTCTTTGTAGGGCTAAAGCGCCTGAGCAAACCAGGCAGGCGCGTGTATGTCAACAAGAAGGACATCCCCTTTGTCTTGAATGGGATGGGCATAGCGGTGCTGTCAACGTCAAAGGGGGTTCTCACTGATCGGGAAGCGAGAAAAGAAAATGTCGGCGGTGAGCTCCTGTGCAGCATCTGGTAACCCGGACAAGCCCGCCCTCCTGCCAAGCGGAGTGAGGCGGACGGGCCGGAGCCAAGAACCAGGCATTAGGCGAGGGGCGAAGGGCAAGAGGCAAAAAACCCTTAGACTTTAGCCCGTTGCCATTCGCCAGTTGAATTTGAGCAGTTTGAAAACAATGGAGTACTAAGGATGTCACGAGTCGGAAAACGTCCTATTCCCATACCAGATGGCGTCAAAGTGGCCTATGAAGGCCGTCAACTCGCTGTGAAAGGGCCAAGAGGAGATTTGTCTCGTCCGATACATCATGATGTGGAACTGAGTATCGAGGACGGTTTCATTCGCGTGCTTCCATCCGGGGAGAGTAAACAGGCGGGAGCTATTCAAGGCCTCACTCGCACTCTGGCGGCCAATATGATAACAGGCGTTACCCAGGGATTTGAACGCGCACTGGAAATAAGTGGAGTCGGCTACCGCATTAACTTGAAGTCGAATGTGTTGACCTTTGCCCTCGGATATTCTCATCCTATTGTCTACAAGCTTCCTGACGGCATAACGGCCTCCGTTGACAAGAGCAGGGTGGTTTTATCCGGGATTGATAAAGAACTGTTGGGGATGACGGCGGCAACCATTAGAGGTTTCAGGAAGCCGGAACCGTACAAAGGCAAGGGAATCAAGTACGCTGATGAGGGTATTAGGCGCAAAGTCGGCAAGTCCGGCGCCAAGTAAGAGCGTAGCTCCGCTCCGCAATCGGTGGAGTGGTTGAGTGGTTCAACGGCATTGCAACTTGACTATTCGACTAGTTAACTGCTCGACCGGGGCATTAGGAACTTGAATGGGTTGTACATATCCCGAGATACTATACTAGAGGCAAGGGTCAATGAGGGCATTAGGCAAGAAACAGCAGATGCGTTTGAAAAGGAAGATGCGTGTGCGTAAAAAGATCTTTGGAAGCCAGGATCGCCCGCGGTTAACCGTCTTCAGGAGCGCGCGTCACATGTATGCTCAAGTCGTGGTGGATACAACAGGTCATACGCTGGCCTCAGCTTCCACGCTTGAGAAGGAGGCGCGGCAGCATCCGCCATTTGAAAGCAAAGTGGAGGCGGCAAGATTTGTTGGAAAGCTTGTTGCGCAGCGGGCCAAGGAAAAAGGGGTTTCCAATGTTGTTTTTGACCGGAACGGGTTCTCGTATCACGGCCGAGTCCAGGCGGTTGCTGTTGGGGCTCGTGAAGAGGATCTCGACTTTTAGGACCAGTGGAATGGTATGAGTTTCCGGCTTGGTCCGCCTGCGGCGGAAAACGAGCCTGTCAGCGGGATCGGAGTTTGTGTAGATTGGAAAGTTATTTGTTCCACGGTCTTTGTGACAAGGAGGAGAGAGATTGGTTGGCCAAGAGACAGAAGAAGTCCAGTTAATAGACAAGGTGGTTCACATAAGCCGCACGGCCAAGGTGGTCAAGGGGGGGCGGCGCTTTAGTTTCAGCGCTGTTGTCGTTGTTGGTGATTGCAACGGCAAAGTAGGCTGTGGCTTGGGCAAGGCCAACGAGGTCCCCGAAGCCATTCGCAAAGGGGTTGAATGTGCCAAGAAGAACATGATCCAAGTCCCGCTGGTAAATCAAACCATTGCCTATGAGGTTATTGGGAAATACGGGGCTGGGCGTGTCCTGCTGAAGCCCGCCTCACAAGGCACGGGTGTTATTGCAGGTGGTGCGGTTCGGGCGGTGCTGGAAGCCGTCGGCGTGCAGAATATCCTGACCAAGTGTATGAGATCTCACAATCCACACAACGTGGTCAAGGCCACCCTAAACGGCCTGAGTCAACTGCGCAGCCGCGAGACCATTGCGGCCAGGCGTGGCAAGCAGTCTGCTGAGATCTGAAGTATAACCTACTTAATGCCATGAGGGAAAGCGCTTCATGTCGAAACCGATTAGGATAACGTTGAAAAGGAGCATAATAGGCAAACCCGAGAAACATCGAAGGGTCGTTCGAAGTTTGGGGTTGAGAAAGTTGAACAGGAGTGTCGTAGTGCAGGATACGCCTGCTATTAGGGGAATGATTCGAAAGGTGGGTCATCTATTGGAAGTTGAGGAGAATGTCTATGAGACTTGATGAACTGTCCCCTCCGAAAGGCTCCCGCAAGGCTCGCAAGCGGGTTGGCCGAGGACCAGGCTCAGGACATGGCAAGACTGCGGGCAGGGGGACAAAGGGGCAGAAGTGCCGTTCAGGCGGAAACATCAGGCCTGGGTTTGAGGGCGGACAGATGCCGATTCAGCGTCGCTTGCCCAAACGCGGGTTTACCAATATATTCAAAAAGCGGTATGCCGTGGTCAACATTCGAGACCTGGGACGTTTTGAAAAAGGCACAGTTGTGGATGAGGCGTCGCTGGCAGCCGCCGGTCTCGGGGGGCGACGGCCGAACGGGGTGAAGCTGTTAAGCCAAGGAGCAATCGACTATCCGCTGGTCGTCAAGGTGAACCGCTGCAGCAAGTCGGCGCGGGCGAAGATTGAGGCTGCCGGAGGCCAGGTGGAGATCGTCTGATATGGTAGGTGGCTTTCAGAATATCTTTAAGATTCCAGAGCTAAAAAAGCGCATTCTGTATACCTTCGGACTTCTTATGGTGTATCGTATCGGCTGTGCCGTACCAACGCCAGGCATCGACGGAGACGCGTTGGCCACCTTTTTTGCCCGTGCCAAAGGGACCCTGTTAGGGCTGTTTGACATGTTTTCGGGAGGCGCTCTGGAAAGGCTTTCTGTATTTGCGCTGGGGATTATGCCCTATATTAGCGCCTCCATCATCTTGCAGCTTCTCACGGTGGTTATTCCCCACCTTGAGAGGCTTTCCAAGGAAGGGGAGGCCGGGCGGAAAAAGATCACTCAGTACACGCGTTACGGTACCGTTATGCTGAGCATCATCCAGGGGTTGGGCGTAAGCGTTGGACTCGAGAGGATGACCGCGCCCGGTGCGGCTGCTATTGTCGCTTATCCTGGCTGGAGCTTTCGCTTGATGACCGTGCTTACCTTGACTGCCGGCACGGCCTTTATCATGTGGTTGGGCGAGCAGATCACAGAGCGGGGGATCGGCAATGGGATCTCCCTGATCATATTTGCAGGGATTGTGGCGCGCATGCCGGTCGCTGTTGGCAACACGATTCGTTTGACGAGAACAGGTGAGATGGGGGTTTTTCTGCTATTGATGATAGTGGCGCTCATGGTCGTTGTCGTTGGGGTTATCATATTTGTGGAGCGCGGCCAGCGGCGGATTCCGGTACAGTATGCCAAACGGATTGTCGGCCGTAAGATGTACGGCGGTCAGAGCACGCACCTGCCCCTTAGAATTAATACGTCGGGGGTCATTCCGCCGATTTTTGCCTCTTCGATCATCATGTTTCCGGCCACGATTGCAAGTTTTGTAAAGATTCCATGGGTTCAGAGCGCTGCTCAGGCCATGACACCTGACAGCATCGTATATAATCTTGTATATGTCGGCTTCATCATATTCTTCTGCTTTTTTTATACGGCTGTTACCTTCAATCCTGTTGATGTGGCTGACAATATGAAAAAACACGGGGGCTATATTCCCGGTATCAGGCCCGGTAAGCGGACTGCCGACTACATCGACCGTGTGCTGACGCGCATCACATTCGGCGGAGCCATTTATGTCTCTGCGGTTTGTGTACTGCCGACGGTATTGATTTCCAGATTCAATGTACCGTTTTACTTTGGTGGCACTGCCCTTCTGATTGTTGTGGGGGTGGCCATAGACACAGTCAGCCAGATGGAAACCCACATGCTGGCTCGACACTACGAAGGTTTTCTCAAAAAAGGGGGACCGTTAAAGGGGCGGCGTTGATATGGTCATCTTGAAATCTCCAAGAGAGATTGAAAAGATCCGCCGCAGCAACATCATGGTTGCAGAAATACTGGAGATACTGAAGGAAAAAGTCGCCCCGGGCATTGACACGCTAACCTTGGACAACATCTCAGAGCAGTTGGCTCTTCAAAGAAAAGCGCGGCCCGCATTTAAGGGATACCGGGGGTACCCGTACAGCCTGTGCGCTTCCGTGAACGATCAGGTGGTTCACGGTTTTCCATCCAAGCATCCTCTGAAGGAAGGGGATATCTTGAGTATGGATTTCGGCCTTTACTATGATGGCTATTACGGAGACGCAGCTGTCACCGTTGGCGTAGGCAAGACGTCCGAGCTTGCGGAACGGCTGATGAAAACCACCAAAGAGGCACTGTTTTTGGGAATTGAGCAGGCCGTGCCGGGCAATCGGTTGTCTGATATTTCCCATGCTATTCAGAGCCATGTGGAGGCAGCCGGGTTCTCCATTGTTAGAAAATTTGTAGGACATGGCATAGGAAAGGCATTGCATGAGGACCCACAGATTCCAAATTACGGAAAGCCAGGTGTGGGGATCCGCCTGAAACCGGGCATGGTCTTTGCCATCGAACCCATGGTGAATGCCGGGGGCCATGAGGTGGAGACATTACAGGACGGTTGGACAGCGGTTACAAATGACGGGAGCCTGTCGGCCCATTTTGAACATACCATTGCGATAATGGAAGACAGCCCGGTCATTTTGAGCACCGTGGACGGCACTGCGTAGGCTTCTAGGGGAATCGCTTGGGGTAAAGACAAAATGGGCAGGATCATACATCGGTCCATATGATCGAAATCGTGCATCGGAATACGATTCATACGAATAACAAAAAGGGGAAAAGATGAAAGTAAGGGCCTCGGTGAAGAGGATATGCAGCAAATGTAAGATCATTCGTCGCAAGGGGACGGTGAGAGTCATTTGCGAGAACAAGAGACACAAGCAAAGACAAGGATAAGATCGTTATTCGTGAATTGTTATTCGTCAATCGGATAACGAATAACAAATAACCAGTAACGATTAACGAAACTGACGGGAGGCAGAAGATTGGCACGCATAGCAGGTGTTGACCTACCGAGAAAGAAGAGAATCGAGATAGCCCTGACATATATCTTCGGGATTGGCCGGAGCACGTCCAGAAAGATATTGGATCAGGCCGGTCTAGACGTTGATACAAAGACAGATCAACTAGGAGAGGACCAGATTAGCGCTATCCGAAAGATCATTGACAGCCAATACAAAGTCGAGGGGGAACTCCGGGCCGATGTTTCCATGAACATAAAGCGACTCATGGAACTGGGTTGCTATCGGGGGCTTCGGCACCGAAAGGGATTGCCGGTCCGAGGCCAGCGAACCAGCACCAACGCCAGGACCCGGAAGGGACCGCGTCGGACTGTTGCAGGTAAGAGAAAGAAATAGGAGGGAGCAGCACATATCATGGCAAGGCCTTCTAAAAAAAAGAAAGAAAAGAAGAACATTTTGAATGGGATAGCCCATGTCCAGTCTACATTCAACAACACCATTGTGACAATTACCGATCCCGGGGGCAATGTGGTTGCATGGTCCAGTGCAGGGGCGCAGGGTTTTAAGGGCTCCAGAAAAAGCACTCCTTTTGCCGCCCAGCTTGCGGCCGAAGATGCGGCCAAAAAGGCCATGGAGCACGGGATGAAAAATGTTGAAGTCTACGTGAAGGGGCCGGGTGCTGGTCGAGAGGCTGCACTGCGTGCCCTTCAGGCGGCTGGATTTAATGTGGTTTTGATCAAGGATGTGACACCTATTCCACACAATGGGTGTCGTCCACCCAAACGCCGTAGAGTGTGAAAGGAGGATAGCATTGGCGCGATATATTGATTCGGTATGCAGGCTCTGCCGCCGCGAAAATCTGAAGATGTTTCTTAAGGGAGACAGATGTTATTCCGACAAATGTGCCTTTGACCGTAGAGGCTATGCGCCCGGGCAGCACGGGCAGCGCAGGCGCAAGGTCTCCGATTACGGTATTCAGCTCCGTGAGAAACAAAAGGTCAAACGGATGTACGGTTTGCTGGAAGGCCAGTTTAGCGGCTTGTTCAAGAAAGCTGAGCGAAAACGGGGTGTAACAGGCACAAATCTTTTGGTTTTTCTGGAGAGGCGTCTAGACAATGTTGTCTATCGTCTGGGCTTTGCCAACTCCCGGGTACAGGCCAGACAGTTGGTACGTCATAACCACTTCACGGTCAGCGGCAAAAAAATGGATATCCCATCCTACCTCGTAAAGATAGGTGACGTGGTGGAGGTCCGAGACAAGAGCCGAAAGGTCCCGGTCATTCTGGATGCTACGGAGGCCGTGGTAAGGCGTGGTATTCCGGAATGGCTTGACTTGGAAAAGGGGCAACTTAAGGGTACGGTCAAAGCCTACCCGGTTCGTGAGGAGTTGACCATGCCGATTCAGGAGCAATTGATCGTAGAGCTTTATTCCAAGTAGTTGGGAATGGCCGCAGGTTAGTTCAGACCTGCTCGCTCGTGCCCTTGCTGGCAGACGGGCGCCCAATCGAATATAATGTCAAACTCGGAGACGAGAACATGTTATCAGAATCAAACGAAATAATGTACATGAACTGGCGCGAGATCATCAAACCCAATCGGGTCGAAGTTGCAACCAGCACCCGGACGTATGGAAAGTTTATTTGGGAGCCCTTGGAGCGGGGCTTCGGCATTACCATAGGCAATGCGCTCCGGAGAATTCTGCTTTCCTCGATTCACGGGGCAGCCATTATTTCGGCAAAGATAGACAATGTTGTGCATGAGTTTACGTCAGTGCAGGGTGTATTGGAGGATGTATCTGAGATTTTGTTGAATCTAAAAGAAGTGCGGCTGCGCATGCCGGATGCCGGACCGCGGGAGGTTCGTATCGAAGCCTCCGGAAAAGGTGAAGTCAAGGCCGGCGACATTGTCACGGATGGCGGGGTGGAGGTGCTGAGCCCTGAGATTCATATAGCGACTCTGTCGAAAGATATTCAATTGAATATGACCATGACCGTGGAGGTAGGCAAAGGTTACGTTCCGGCCGAGATGAATAAGAGGGAAAATGATGAGGTTGGAACCATACCTATAGATGCTGTTTTTTCTCCCGTCAAGAGGGTGAATTGCGTGGTTGGCAATGCCAGGGTCGGCCAAAGAACCGATTATGATAAGCTGACCCTTGAAGTGTGGACCGATGGGAGTGTTCTTCCGGAAGATGCCGTCGCCTATGGGGCAAAAATACTCAAAGAGCAAATGAGTCCTTTTATCAATTTTGACGAGGAGCCGGAGCCGGAACCGGAAGAGCAGGAAGAGAAGGAAGAACCCGTCAACGAGAACCTGTATCGGAGTGTGGAGGAGCTGGAACTTTCGGTGCGTTCGGCAAACTGTCTAAAGAACGCCGATATTAGGTATATTGGGGAACTGGTCCAGAGAACCGAGGCCGAGATGCTCAAGACGAAGAATTTTGGTCGCAAATCACTTAATGAGATTAAGGAAGTGCTTGCAGAAATGGGACTGTCGCTCGGCCTGAAGCTTGAGGGATTCGCTCCACCTGAAGACAAGTCTGAAGAAAAAGGAGAAAGCAGCGACACGTGAAACACCAAAAGGCAGGAAAGAAGCTAAACCGCACAGGAAGCCATCGGAATGCGATGTTGCGCAACATGGTGACTTCGCTGTTCGCACACGGGCGCATTCGGACAACCGAAGCCAAGGCCAAGGAGTTAAGACGCTGGGCTGACCGTATGATTACCCTGGCAAAACGGGGTGATCTTCATGCCAGGCGGCAAGCGCTGGCGGTCATTAGAAACAAGACCGTGGTGCACAAACTCTTTGAAGAGGCACAGGCGCGTTTCGGCGACAGGGCCGGAGGTTACGCCAACGTGGTCAAGATAGGTACACGGCGGGGAGATGCAGCCCCTATTTCAGTGATAGAGCTTGTTAGTCCGATGGAAAAGAAACAAGGGAAAAAGAAAAAGCCCAAGGCAAAGAAGGCGGCAGAGAGAGTAAAGAAGGAAGTTGCCGCAGAGGACAAAGGCAAGGAAGAGAAAGGCAGAGCCAAGACCTCGCGCAAGCAAGATCCGGCAGAGGTGAAAGAGAAAGGTGCTGCGGCCAAAGGAACCGCTTCGGTCGACAAAGGACCCGGAGAAGAGAAGGAAGAGAAAAAGCCCAAGGCGAAGAAGGCGGCAAAGAAAGTAAAGAAGGAAGTTGCTGCGGAGGACAAAGGCAAAGAAGAGAAAAAGCAAGTCAAGGCCTCACCCAAGCGAGGTGCGGCAAAGGCAAAAGACAAAGCTGCCAAGGCCAAAGGATCCGCAGAAGGCGGGAAAAAATCCGGGGCCGGATCTGAAGGAGCAGAGACCAAGAAAACCAAACAAAAACAAAAGAAAAGCGAGACCGCACCATAGAAGTCTTTGCCTGGGCAGCTATGCTGCTGAACTCGACATATGAGACAACAAAATAGAGAGGCTGGGCCATTATGCCAGCCTCTCTATTTTTGTAATCTTTTGTAATCTTAACGGGCTGTTGCCCAAAACCTTACAACCTTGCCCCATGACGGCTTGTACCGATCAAAGTCTGCCGCGATACCGTCGCTATTTGGGAAAAGCCTGTTAAGATTGGACTTTTCTTCTATCTCTTGCGACACGCCGCTCTTTATCTACAGACAGAGAAACAATGATCCCTTCTCTCACACTTTTCCGACGATCCTGTTTGTTCTTGCGTCGATCCCTGCGGGCCATCCTTTTGCGTGCAGCAGTAGTAACATTGGCTTCTGACGGGTCCATTTTGACGGGTGATGTGTCCCCGACTACTATGTCCACGTTGGAAATGTCGTCATCCATGCCGTGAACCTCCTTTTTTGATGGCGGTTACCCATAATTACTTTTATTAGTATTTTCAATACCCCGCTGCTTGCGGCGGGGTTGCCGCTCAGTTCCCTCTCCCACGCTGCCGCCAATGTCCATACGGTCGATAAACTGCGCCTTGTCTGTTCCCCTGAACCGAGCGCAACTCACCCTCGCATCCGGGAAGTATCGTTCCCGAGCAGTGTCTGTCCCGAACAAGATAACTCCCCCTATACCACCCGGCAACAATTTGGGCAACAGTTGGTTTTGGTCTGAAGATTTCTTCCTTTCCGTTCCTGCTTGTTTTTGACACAGAATCTCCCGAATCCGCTGATAAGGACATCCTCGCCGTTTGCCAGGGTTTGCTTGATGATTTTCAGGAGGGATTCAACCGCTTGACACGATGCGACCGTAAGGAAGTTTGTCATTTTTCGATTCGCTCGCTAACCCTGCCGCCCGCGAAGCACTGCCGTCAGGCAGAACCTACGGGGAATGCCCTCGCTATTGCGGTTCAGTTTGAGGTTCCATGGGTCCGCTAAAACGCTCAATCCCTTCATACCCAACTTTCTTGCCTTATAAACCGGCTCCAAAAGGATTACTTGGAAAATGAAGTATGTCACTAACACACACTGAATGCACTCTCGATTTGTTGGGGCAATGATGGCCTTCCTCTCTCATTCAATGCGGTGCCTATAATCTTTGCATTCATAACTATTTGGTCATTCGGATATTTGTAGATGTCTTGCAAGAATGCAAAACGGACTCGGGAGACACGTTCGAAATTCAGACCAACCCAAAAAATATCACCACTTGATAGAGGATTCTTGTAATCCAACTCGGCCCTGACAACAACGAGATTGATCTTTCGCTCAACAAATTCAGCAAAATCGATACCTAATGACTTTAGGAACTCATGCCTGGCATGTTCCAGGTAGTTCTGATATACGCCATTGTTCACAATGCCTTGCATGTCACATTCATAGTGTCGGACTTGGAAGTCTAGTTTAAACTTATAGTCTGGCATTCCCTACCCATTCCTTTCAGTTTTTTGGTTGCTAATCAACAAACCCAGCAGTTAGCACAATTTGCATTGCATCAAGCTCTGTCAAATCTGTAGACCCCTTTATTTTTTCCGATATCGAGCAACCCTTCGGGTAAGGAGGTATGCGGGCTAACCGGGACATGACACCTCTATACTCTGCTGATCGCTATATTGCGCCAGGTGTCAATATTTCAGCGGTATTGCCAACAATCTGTCAATAGTCTCAAAAAGCTTCTGGAAATCTACCGGCTTTGAGATGTAGTCGTCCATGCCGGCTTCCAAACAGCGTTCTCTGTCACCTTCCATGGCGTAGGCGGTCATGGCGATAATGGGAATATTGTGGTTCAGGATATCGGATTCAGGGCCACGGATTACTCTTGTAGCTTCGAAACCATTCATATTAGGCATTCGTATATCCATCAAAACCAGGTCGAAGCTCTCATTCTTTAAGACTTCTAAAGCTTCTTTTCCACTATTAGCCACAACGGCCGAGTAACCTCTTTGCTTAAGCATTGCGACGACCACCTCTTGATTAGGCACGTCGTCTTCAACCAAAAGAATACGCAATTTGCGTTCTTGAGCTTCCGGTGCTTTTTTATGTGAGACGACCCGTTGCTTATTCTTATCAACTGGTTTGCGTCCGGTTTGTTTTTGTAACTCCAGTGTAAACCAGAATGTCGAACCTTTCCCCTCTTTGCTTTCTACACCGATTTTCCCTCCCATCAGTTCCGTCAATCTTTTTGAGATGGCAAGGCCAAGACCTGTTCCGCCGTACTTGCGCGTAGTACCGGAATTTACCTGGGTGAAAGACTCAAACAGGCTGTCAAGTCGATCATTGCAGATGCCAATGCCGGTGTCTGTGACAGCGAACCTGACATTTGCATGGGTATCTGTTTCACCGTCCAGCGATACACGAACGGTGACAGCGCCTTTCTCTGTGAACTCGACCGCGTTATCCACAATGCATGTTAAGACCTGCTTCACCCTAACAGGGTCACCTAGCACTAATGAGGGAACATCCTTGTCTGCCAAGCAGGCAACTTCAATTCTTTTCTCACCTGCCTCAAGTCTCATAATCTTTTCAACATCGCTTATCGTTGTTCTGATGTTGAAAGTGACAGTCTCGATGTCCATCTTTTGTGCCTCGATCTTGGAAAAATCGAGTAAATCATTAATCAAGGCTAGCAATTGGTCTGCCGAAGACTCGACCAGCCTCAAATAATCTCGCTGTTTGGGCGTAAGCTCCGTTCCAAGGACAATTTTGGTCATCCCGATAATTGGATTCATTGGGGTTCTCAATTCGTGACTCATGGTGGCCAGGAATTCACTCTTGGCTATGTTGGCCGCTTCAGCGGCTTCCTTCGCCTTAATCAAGTCTTCTTCCATCCGCTGACGCTTGGTGATGTCTCTTGCGGCTGCAAAAACGCCGGCTACGCGCCCTCTCGTATCTTGGTAAACAGAGGCATTGTAAAGCACGGGGGTGACTCTTCCATCACGGTGCTTGACCTCAAGAGGATAATCCCGTACATAGCCTTCTTGGAAAACGTGTTGGTAACCCTTACGAGCTGCATCAGGGTCGGTGAAATAGTCAGAAAAATCCGTGCCTATGATCTCCTTGCCGGGCACCCCGGTGGTCAACTCGGTGGCACGGTTTACGTCGGTAATCTTGCCCTCGGCTGATATAGTCACCAATGCGTCCAGGTTGGCTTCAATCAGCCCGCGCGTATATCGCTCCGATTCTTTGAGTGCTTCCTCGCCCTGCTTGCGCTTGGTGATGTCTCTTGCGGCCGCAAAAACACCGGCTACGCGGCCTTGTGCATCTTGGTAAACAGAGGCATTGTAAAGCACGGGGGTGACTCTTCCATCACGGTGCTTGACCTCAAGAGGATAATCCC
>JABXJW010000386.1 GCA_013375395.1 Desulfobacterales bacterium | reverse complement strand
AAGAGCCACTGCAGCCATCGTCGCCTGTCTTTGGCAAACCTAAGCAAAAACTCCCTCTTGTGGCATCTATGCGTCAGATGCCAAACCTGCCCAGCAATGTAATGTCTTTTTGCTCTGGCCATGCATAATTCCTATAATGCACTTTTCGGCCTTAAAAACATCATTATAGCCACAAATTTCAGCTTGTTTTTCAAACTAATAACAATAAGGTCTAATGGTTACCGCGGCCCGACCCCAAAGGCCGCTGGCCGGCCGGAAAAACAACTATACCGACGTAAATGTTAAGTTGAAGGATGACTGCGCAAAAGCTGAAATGGCTTCGTTTTTCCGGTCCGCGTCCATGCAGTGGTTAGCCCCCGTCCGGGGCTCCTTTCATCACTCTTTGCATAATATTGATTGAATGCTGTGTCGCTTCACCACATTGTGCTCTTTTGCAGTTTTTGAGCACCTCTACGGCACAGATAGAGTATTTTTTATTATTCGGATTTAGATATGCTCTGTTAAATGTACTTGCCACCCCATCAACAAATCTTTTTCTAACGCTATCCTTGTTCAGCAATTCCAAAGGGGCTATTGAAACAAGCCTACCTTTTGTAAAATTAGCGCAAAGTGGCGATATCTTTTCGTACAGTGATTTAGCTCTATGCTCTAGTGAAATATAAATATCGTTTTCAGGAATAGACCAATCATCAATGAAAACAGTAAAGGCAGCATCGCTTCCATCTTCCTCAAAATATCCAGTAATTATATTGAACAAACAATGATCAAGCACATGAGAATGGATAATTTGGGGGATGGGGCGTTTTCGAATTTGTCGAAAATTTCGCCTGGCTTTTGCACCGAATGACTCATATTTAATAATGATATTACGAAGTGTTGGATTTGCTGTATTTACAGCCGAAACATAGACGGACAAAGGCAAGCCTGTTAATAGCTTTGCCATGCGTATGACGCGCGAAGTCCCGATGCGATAATTTTTCAACGGCTTGCTATTCGACAAGCCGAAATCTGCTTCGCATCTGGCAAAGATGCTCTTCTCATCTGATTGCTGGTATGCAACACCAACGCCTATAAACCAATCCGTCCTTTGGTCGTTACTGATAGCTGGCGTTCCAGATTCATCGAAAAGCACTACCATGTTTTTGACGGGCATACGTAATCCTGATCCTCTGGGCTAACGCCTGCGGTTCACCAGCGGCGGGTAGTTTCCGAAAAGATTCGAAAAAGTCAGAGCCTTGTTCCAAGCTCCGCCGCCTCAAACACCCGCCGCTTCTATCCGTCCGAGTGCAATCGTCTTGTTGGGCCATACTTACTTGATGCGATTCATAAGCCAGTTGACCAATCCCAAGTCCACAGCCATTTCAGAAAGTCGATGTGGCAAAACCAATTCAACGTTGGGGGAATGGCCTCGACTCTGCGCAAGACTTGGGTCGGGGCTATGCACAACGAAATAGAGCTTTCGATAACCCCGTCCATCGAAGTCATTCCAATAGCTCTTGAAGTCCGCCAATGTGGCCCGAGATTTGACCTGAACTTGGTACCGATCGCGCGTGATGGGATCCTCAAGTTCCAGATCCGCATACTTCATCGTTTCGCCAAGAATTGAAAGACGGCGCCAGCCGGATTGCCTGAACAATAAGTCGACAAACGTCTCAAAGTCCTTCCAGTGGAGCCTCCTTATCCCCTTCTCAACGCTCTGGATCAACGCTCTCCTCGAATCTTCAATCTCATTGTACTCAGGACTTGGCTCATCGTTCAGAACTCGTTGGAGAGTTTCCACTTCCTTTACTCTGCAGGCTGTTCCTCGAAAGCCCTGGATTTTCGATAAGTCACCCGGGATGCGATTGATCAATAGAAGGTTGCCATGGATATCGGCATCAGACCAAATTCCGAGCACTTCGCGGTACTTCGAAATGTGATCCTCAAGTATCCTCGCGGCGCCCACTCTACACCACCATAGCCTCGAAGCATGGAATGTGATCCAGACGTCTTGGGATGTTGACTCGCAAATGAGCCGCAAAGCATTCAAGTCCCTAGTCGCTGCCCCCTTATCTGACAACTCGCGAGAGATCTGTTCTCGGATCACTTCCCATCTGCCGTGATTAATGTCACTAAGGTCTTGCTGGGGCCAACCTATACGCAACTTCGATTCGGAAATGCTGGACTTCTCCCATTCGCCATAACGGCCCAGCTTGATGTAGTATGCGTTGTCAAAATTGATTCGTTGCATGGTCATTCTTGAAGCAACGTTGTGGTAGGAATGCCGGTTACCCGACATCCCCCACACAGTCCCGGACGTGCGGTTTTCCCGCATCCGGTTCCTCGGTTGTACTCGCTTCCGCATCGGCTTATCCCAACGC
>JABXJW010000385.1 GCA_013375395.1 Desulfobacterales bacterium | reverse complement strand
TAACGAAATGAGAAAAGACAGCTAAAGAGAGAAGCTACAGATTGCCCGGATGCCTTACTTATTTACAAATGGACGTCCCCCTTTCGCCCCTAGGGCTCAGAGTACCAGGGCTACACCTTTGACAACTCACTGTCTCTCTGCCTCCCTTTCTTCCCAGTATGTGTATCTTGTGATAAGATGGTTTTCATTCATAAATGGCTCTTTTTGCGATGAGCCCCGTGTTCTCAGCGGGTTTCCGAACTCCGTTGAGGCTGAAGGCTAGGGGCTAAAGGCTAATGGTTTTTGCCTCTTGCCCTTCGCCTTATGCCTGATTTTTGGTCTCGGCCTGTCCGCCTCACTCCGCTCGGCAGGAGGGCGGGTTTATCGAGGTTAGGAGTATAGTGGCAAGAAAAAAAGATCCCAAACAGCTTGAAAAACTGATGGCCTACATCCTGGGGCGGCGGCCAGATGAGTTCGGCTTGGTCCCGGATGAGGACGGTTTTGTTCGCATGAAGGACCTCCTCAAGGCAATCTCGGAAGAACCAGGATGGGGATACGCGCGAAAATCGCACATCAATGAAGTCCTTGTGACCTTGCGCGACAATTTGTTTGTTGTTGAAGATGACCGAATCAAGTCTGCATGCCCTGATGAGGCAGTGAGCCCGGTGGCCGGAACAGCACCCCCAAAAATCCTTTATCACTGCGTGCGGCGAAAGGCATATCCTGTAGTCTTACAACGAGGAATCATCCCGATGGGAACCCCACGAGTCTTTTTGGCAACAACCGAGGAACTGGCTCTGCGCATTGGGAAACGTCGCGACCCGACGCCGGTGTTGCTCACCGTGCAGGCACAAAGGGCTTTTGAGGAGGGTGTGAAATTTTTGAGGCAGGGGGAGCTGATCCATATTGTCGATCACGTGCCGATAGACTATTTTTCAGGCCCGCCCCTTGCAAAGGAAAAGAAGGAGTCCGGAAAGCCCAAAAAGGAGCCCAGCTTGACGCCGGAAGCTGTGCCGGCCGGCGGCTTTTTCTTCGACATTGAGCGCAGCCAGGCACTCCAGCAACAGCGAGTGAAAAGAAAGGGGCTGAAAAAGGAGATCGGCTGGAAGAAAGAGGCGCGCAGGCTTAGGCGCAAGCGCAAATGAAGGTAATGCCTTACGGTTACAGATGAAAATATCACACCGTTTCAGCGATATTTCCAATATCGGCCCGGTCTACCTGGTGGGGGGATCCGTTCGCGATCATATCCTCAATCGTCCTTCCAACGACCACGACTTTGCAGTGCCCGGCGATGCCAGGGCCTTTGCGGAAAAAGTTGCAACACAACTTGGCGTGCGGGTGATTGAAATCGGAAAAAATGACGAGACCGTCTACAGGGTGGTTTCGGGAGACGACACGCTCGATTTTTTGCCCACATACGGCAAAAGCATTGAAGACGATCTTAAAAGACGCGACTTTACCGTAAACGGGCTTGGCTATGATCTGCGGTCCGAACGCCTTATCGATCCTGTCGGGGCGGCAGATGACATAAGGTCGGAGACCATTCGGCTCATCTCACAAGATGCGGTCCCGGCCGACCCTTTGAGGATGCTCAGGGCATTTCGTTTTGCAGCAGTGCTTGGTTTTGAGATTGCAGCCGAAACCCTGGCAGTTATCAAGAAACAAAGGCGGCTGATCGCAAAGCCTGCCGCAGAACGCATATGCGCGGAGATGTTCAAGATGATGGAGGTGGAAAGATCATTTCCTTACCTTGAGCAGATGTCTGGGGCCGGCCTTCTGACCGAGATCATCCCGGAGCTTGAGCCATGCCGGGGGTGCCTCCAGAGCAGAATCGGAAGAGACACCCCCACCCAGACCCTGAATGCTGCTGACTTAAGGGGTGGGTCTGAAAAAATCTCCATAGATCCCCATTTAAAAAAGGGGTACTTTCAAAACCTCCCCCCTTTATCAAATGGGAGCCGGGGGGATTTTACAAGGCATGACCATCACGAATGGGATGTCTTTGAGCACGCCATGCGGACCTATGAAGAAATAGAAAAGATCCTGAGTCCGTCCCAGGCGGACGCGGCGCCGTGGCCTGAGTTTGCCGAACCGATCAACGGCTATCTCGAAAGGAACGACCACAAGGTTCTTTTGAAGTGGGCGGCCTTGCTTCATGACGTTGGAAAGCCGCAAACGCGCAGTGTTGATTCAACCGGAAGGGTCCGCTTCCTGCGCCATGAGGCCGAGGGGGCCAAGATTGTTTCAGACATATGCACGAGGCTCAGGATGTCTGCCAAAGACGGCTCATACGTCACGTTGGTCGTAGAAAAGCATTTGCGCCCGCTTCTTCTGTTCGATGCCGACCAAAGGGGAAGCCTCACATCAAAGGGGATTGTTCGGT
>JABXJW010000384.1 GCA_013375395.1 Desulfobacterales bacterium | reverse complement strand
GGGACAAGCTTTTGCTCACTACACAGACCGCGATCCGCATTAAAGCTACAAGTGGCTCTCATTCAGCAGCAATTGACGGGATGTATATGCTGGAAGATATTGACACGCTGGATGATCGAGACGGCAATAATATCGTCAAGATGACTTATCTTGGCGAGAAGGACGCCAGCGATAATACAGGACAAGTAGAAATCCTATCTAGTCTGGATGCGCTATAATGGTTCGTTTTAAGACCGTCAAATACAAGCATTATCGTAAGGCGCGTGCCCTGATGCTCCGCGAAAACAATGGCGAAGACGTGGAGGAGGAGTATTTAAGCTATGCCATTTCTATGGTGGCCGAATGGGATTTTGTGGACGCGGAAACTGGTAAGGAGCTTCCTGTCAGTACCAAATCCATCGATGAGATATCTTTGAATCAAATCATCGAAATCAGTACCCTTTTCAATCAGCAATTCGGCGATATGGCTGCCACTGTCCCAAAAGCGACCGCCGAGCCCTCACACTCTACTTCGACGCCATTAAGTCAGGAAGAGAGCCCGGAGGAGACCTCCCCGACTGGGTATCAACCATTATACTCGCCAGAAAGCTCGGAGTGATGCCCTCTGTGATAGATGAGGAGCCCCTTGAGTGGGTGGTTCGGCTGGCTGAAGTGGCATATCAAGAGGCCAAACAGGAAGTGACTTTGTGACTTCTATACGCAAATTGGAGATCCGGATTGATCAGACCGGCGATGCTAGAAAGGGGATCAAAGGCATCGCCGGTTCTATTGGTAAGATTGCTGGCATCGGTTTGGCGGCCGGGACAGCGGCAGTTGTTGGCGTTGCGGCGCTTACTGCCGGTATCGTCAAACTGGGCTCGAAACTCTCCAGTTTGGGCGCTGATGCAGAGGAGATGGAAGCCAAATTCAATGTCGTTTTCGGGAAAGGCGCACCGGAAGCGGTTAAAGAATTGGATGAATTCGGCAACGCTGTTGGTCGAAACAAGTACGATCTGATGGAGATGGCCGCGACAGTACAAGATACCTTCGTCCCGCTTGGATTTGCCAGGGACACAGCAGCGGATATGTCCGTTGGGTTAACCAAATTGGCCGTCGATGTTGGCAGTTTTAATAATGTCTTGGCACCAAATGTGATGCGGGATTTTCAGAGCGCTATCGTCGGGAACACGGAAACTGTCAGAAAGTACGGGATTGTTATAAATCAGGCTCGCATTGAATCAAAGGCGGCGGAAATGGGCTTGATTGAGTATACAGTCTCTGAGGAAGAAGCCGCCGCGATGACTGCCAAAGTAGAACTTGCCCAGGCGAAATTGAACGAAGTGCTGGCCAAGCACCCAGCCGATTCTGTCAAAGCCCTTGCAGCAAAACAGAAGCTTTTTGAGGCCGAGGGCAAACTAACATCCGTAATGCTTGGCGAGGCCGAGGCGATATCGGAGACAGCCAAAGCACAAGTCATTATGCAGATAATCACGGAAAGCACCACAGATGCTCAGGGCGATGCGCTTTCCACTGCTGGTAGTTGGACGAATCAAATGTTGGCCTTGAAGGATTCTGTCACTGAAGGTGCTACTGAGATGGGTTTGATGCTAAATGAAGCCCTACTTCCCCTGCTAGCACAATTTGTGCCGTGGGTCAAAGATATTATTCCTAAAGCTGTGGAGCTTTTTGGGGATTTTGCTATAAAACTCGGTGAAAATCTTGGCCCTGCTTTGGTTATGGTGAAAGATGCGGTCCGGCGCATCGCAGAGGCATTCGGCGTCAACACTGAGGAGGTATCAAGTACAGACGCTGTTTTGGCAGTTTTCAAGACTGGTCTTGATGGTGTAGTCCTTCTGGTCCAAGTAGCTGCTATTGCTATGCAAGGGCTGGCTTCCGCTGTGGAATGGGTGCGGGATGCCGTAGGGTGGCTCATCGACAAATGGGCGGAACTTAAGCGCTTCCTTGAAACACCCATCAACTTGCCTGACTGGTTAGTACCTGGCTCGTCTACACCCTTCGAATTGGGCTTGCGTGGGATAGCAGATGCCGCCGATGATCTGGATTGGGGTGGGCTGAATGTTCAGCCCAGTGTTGGTGGTGCTGGCGGAATAACCGTCAATCTCATCTACTCGCCACCTATCTCCCTGGCTGATCAATACGAAGCTGAAGAGAAATTGGCTCCATTTATCGCTAGAGAATTGCAGAAGTTGGGTATGGCGTAGTGGCCAAATATGGCACGTTCAAATATTCTGAAGAGAAATACGGCACCGAGGCGCAAGATGCCAACTTGCGCTGGACCTTCATTGTTGCCTGGGATGGTTATTATGGCTGGGGCAATGAAGCCGAACGAATGGTTGACTTCACT
Source organism: Desulfobacterales bacterium (assembly GCA_013375395.1). GTDB lineage: Bacteria > Desulfobacterota > Desulfobacteria > Desulfobacterales. Next base: position 65 of record JABXJW010000384.1, on the reverse strand, counting down.
GTGGAACGCGGCAGGCAGCGGATGCTGGGGCGTAATGGATTAGAACCATTCTTGCCGGGCAGGGT
>JABXJW010000069.1 GCA_013375395.1 Desulfobacterales bacterium | reverse complement strand
CCCTCCTTTGCTCCGGCCTCATGCCGATCACTGCATGATATCATGCGCCTCGTCCACGAGGTCTCTTACACCGAGATGTTCCAAATCAGCGACGTTGTTTCCCACAAAGGCGGAGGCGCCGTGAAATTGGATGTCCGCATCCCACTGGACCTTTATATAATCGACTTGGAAGGCGGGCTTGCCGGCGCAGCCGAGGGTGCGAAAAAGGTAACCATCGAAAACATCGCCTCTGCTCCCCTGAATGCCCTGCTCAAGGGGATGACGCACAAAGACTTGCGTTGGCATGAACCGCGACCAATTCAATTACAAGGCTTCCTTTCGGTTATAAGCAAGCAGATGCTGTCTGCGCCAGCAAGTGCCGGAGAAAGGTTCGGTGACCGCAGCTACGCTATTATTTCCGACAAGTATCTCAATTTCAGCTCCAGGGTTGGCTACCACTACAGTGTGCTCGATTCATATTGCGGCGAGACGGTCAACAAGAATTACATCACCTTTTCCTTCAAGGGTGGCGCCGCTGATGATATTCGAAGGAATCGGCGCGCTCGGGCCATTGCCATGATGCTCAAAGATCAGGGCTTTTCAGTGGAAGTCACGGGAGACAGGGTGGACGCCCGTTTTCAAAAATACGAGCTTTCCGTGATCGAAGAAAAGTTGGACATGGTCGGGCGATTGCTTCAATTCACCCGGCAGATGGATATGCTGATGGACAGCGAAGCTAGTGTAGAAGCTGTGGCAAAGGCTTTCTCGGAAGGGAATTACCAGCTTGATAAAAAGTGAGCTAAAGTGCCCTAGAGTGTCTAAAGTGAGCTAAAGTTAATGTGCACGCCCCCGCCTGCCAACGCCTGGATTGCCGGGTAGCTACAATGCCGCATACATGGCAACCTGCCCGCCATTGCCATGCATGCCAGCATTGAAGCTTACCCGCTGTACCTGGCGATGGCAGGCGGGTGGCTGGCAGGTTCGGCATGGTCAGTCTTAAAAACAGGTTGCGCTGAAAGCGCATTCCTTAACCCTGGCCCAGACCTAATTTTGGAACGCCGAAAGTTACAAGGCCACGACTTTGAAATATTGGAGCACTGCATTGTATTGCATACATGTCGCACCAGGGCGGGTTTTAGGCACTTTCAACTTTAGTTCACTTTAGGCACTTTAGCTCACTTCACTTCTATGCCGGCCTTTGATCAACCATCCTCCTGATTTCCGCCTGGCGGATCCTCTCGTCCCGGTCTTTCTTCAGCTCGTAAGCCCCATTGATCTTTTCCATCAATTCATCGATCTCACACGGCTTCATCAGGTACTCGTAGGCCCCCAGCCTCATCCCCTCTACGGCCGAATCGACCGAGGCATGCCCTGTAAGCATTATCACCTCAATTCCTGGATTGATTTTCTTGATTTCCCGCAACGTCTCCACGCCGTCCAACCCTGGCATTTTTACGTCCAGGATGACAACATCATAGAGCTTGTTCGTTACCTCTTCGATGGCATCCTTTCCGCTATACACACCGACTACATCCAATTTCCTTTCCGTGAGCCGCTTACTCAAGGTAGTTACGAATCTCTCTTCGTCATCCACGATCAGTATTCTTGGTTCTAGCATTTTTACTCTCCTCTCTTTTGTTCTAAGGGGAGGCTGATGGTAAAAGTCGTCCCTTTGCCCACCTCGCTGGTTACGGAAATATCCCCTCCCAACTTTTCAATAATCCCGTGACAAATGGAAAGTCCCAACCCGGTCCCTTTTCCTGCGGGTTTGGTCGTAAAAAACGGGTCAAAAACCTTACTCAAATTCTCTCTGGCTATACCGGCCCCTGTATCGCTTACTTTCATGGCAATTGAATCCCCCTCACCGATTCCTGTTTCGATCTTGACTTCACCCCCTCTCTTAATGGCATCTAGGGCGTTGTTGATCAGATTCAAAAGTACCTGCCGCAACTGCGAAGGATCACTATAGATGAGAGGCAAATGTTCGTGGTACAGCCTGATAATTTCTATATTGGCAAGAGCAGCTTCACTCTCCACCATATCAACGACGTCATCTATCAATTCGTTTACGTTTACATCCTTAATGACGGATTCCATCTTGCGCGCAAAACTCAGCAGCTTATGGGTGATTTCCTTGCACCTGCCGGCCTGCTTGGCTATTTCTTGCAGAGAATCTTTGAAATCGGCCATTTCTGTCATGTCTTTCAGGCTGTCCCGCTTCAAGAGATCCTGCATCCAGCCTGCCTCTTCCCCCATTATGGCCAACGGGTTGTTTATCTCGTGAGCGATCCCGGCGGAAATCTCACCAATGGAAGCCAACTTGGCGGATTGTATGAGTTGCTCATCCAGAACCTTCTTTTCTTCATCAGCCCTTTCAATTTTGCGCACCAAAAGCCGAGTGGTCAAAAAGGTGACCACGGCAACCAAAAAGACCCCAAGGAGAAACACCACCATTGCTATATTCTTGGTGGCAAAAAGCTCGGAAAATGCCTCATCAACATCCTGTTGAACAATCAGCAGCCAGTTGTTGTCTTTCATCCATGTCTTGGCCCTGAGAACCTTGTGTCCTTTACTGTCTTCGACTTCCCAAAATTTAACTCCTTCAAAGGGACTCAGGTTTATGGAACCCGGCTCGATTTTTTCCATAACACCTCCGCCCACCCTGGCCCGGGTTTGATAATAGCCTTCCCTGGTAACGATAAAGGCATCTCCTGTGCGCCCAAGCCGGACATTTTCTACAAGAGAGCCGAATCTGGCCGCATCCACCGTGGCCCTCAAGATCCAGCCGCACTTGCCCTCTCCCTGCTTGACTGCAACAATGAAGTGCGGAACCTGGCGAAAACCGAGAAAAACGTCGCTTATGAATACGTTCTTTTCCAAGACCTGTTTAAACCAGGCGGCCTGGCTGTAATTTTTGCCCAGCAAGTCATAGGGCCCAACGTAGGCAAGGTGGTCGCCTTTTGAGTCTATCACTCCCATGTCCTCAAAAGCGTGGCCGTATTCTTTTTGCAGGCTATTAAATACGTTTTGCAAGGCGCCTGTTTCCATCTTGTCACACGGCACGAGATCCGTTGTCACCATCAGGGCAGCGGTGATCTCTGTCAGGAATCTCTCTATCGATTCCTTGTGATGGGTTACCATCGACGTTAGTTGTAATGTCACATTCTTTCTGATAGACGTACGGTACTGGTGATAGATGCTTCCGCCTATCACTGCAAAGGGTATGGCTGCTGCCACGAAGAGAATAGTCACGATATACTGACGCAGCCCGCGATACGAGCCCCTCTGCTTTGTGGGCATCTCCTTTTTCCTCTTTTCCTTTTTGAACCAAGATTTTGAGCCTAGACCTTAAACTATTTGGAAGAAAAAGGCAATTTCGGTTTGTTGCCCACCAATTTAGTGATTCTGCTTGCACTCCGATACTCCGTTCCTCAATTGTTCTGTCAATCCAACTTAGAACAGAACGAACCTACTTGTTTTCCGCCGTGAAGTTGAAAAATTCGGTGCAATCACTCTCATTAAAAGGCCGGCCAGCTCAGGAACTGCCAGTAGCCGAATATGCCCCAGAACCAGAGGACTACCCAGGCCATGATGGTAACACCCAGGCCGTATTTGATAAAATCCGTCACTTCCATGAGCCGCTCACCGGTCTCCGGGTCCACACACATACCAAAGGCAATGGCGTTGTTGGGTGTGCCGACCACCAGGAAATTGGCGAAAGATGAAGAAAATGCGCACGCCAATCCGACCTTCCACGGATGAACATTCGCCAGGTCCGCCATGGGAAGCACAATAGGTCCGAGCGCGGCCACTGTTGCACCGTCGCTCATGAAATTGGTCATTGTACCTGTAAGGAGACTGATCCCTATGGCAAGGTTGTCGCCTTTGGAAAGGGCATCGGGCAAGTAACTGACAAAGGTTTGGGCCACCCATAGGGCCCCACCGGTAAACTTAAGGCCGACTCCCATGGCACAGGCGGCAGCATAAAGCCCGACCACGTCAAAGGCCACGCCTGCCTGCACGTCCTCCCATCTGATAATGCGGCACAGAAACATCGCCACAACAGCATACAGGGTAGGTCCTCCAAGGCCGGCATGTTCACCAAGCACGATCCACGCGGTTACCAAAAGGACAAGGATCACGCCCATCATGGCTTCCCTGCCTCCGAATTTTCCCATCTTGGCCGCTTCGGCCTTGACGACCTCACTCGGATTCACATCTTTGACCTTGAATTTGCGCCTAACAAATATAAGCATATAAGCGCCAATGCAGCAGGCCATCACAGGCACAAAGGGCATGCCATATTTCATCCATTCCAAAAAGGAGATAGAAGCGCCATGCTCCATGAGGTAGCCCACCATGATGGCATTGCGCCCCCCTGCGGCAGGCGAGGCCGGCCCCCCGTGGTTGGCGGCAAAGCACATGCCAAGTACGAGAAAGAGGGCAAGCGCCCTGTCTTTTTCTATGCCGTACATCTTGCAGGTCACTTTGTAGACACCCATGAGCACAGGGACAAGCAAGGCCACCAGGGCGTGCTCGGACAGAAACCCTGCCGATATGCCGATCATGGGGAAAAAGATGAAGGCAAACGCCTTTGCGCTCTTTATGCGGGAAAGGAGTAAAAGACCGATCCGTTTGTCGAGGCCGGTCTTTCCCACCCCAACAGCCACAGCAAGGATGCCGAAGATGAAAAAGACCGCGTCCTTCATATATGCTTTGGAGATTTCATTGATTGGGAGTATCGCAAAAATATATAACAATACCCCGACCAGCAGGTCGGTAGCCCCCAAAGGGAGTGCCTCTGCCCCCCATAAAGTGGCGGCCGTTAGAAGGATCAGCACCATAATCTTGGCCATACGCGCTACTTCTTCCGCGGTCAGCAGCGGTTTTGGCTCGTGCGCGTTGTGGCCTTTGCGGGTTTGCGCATGTATGATCCCCTTTTTCTTGTTCTGGTATTCTTTAAAGGCCTTGGGCCGCAGCTTTTTGTTCACGGTATCAACAATGTTGGTACACTCCCTGCCCAGTGCATAGCCCGCCGGCCTCTCTTTGGAAACTAGATCAAGCAAGCCCTGGGGCGGTGGCATGATTGCAAAAAAGGTGAAAAGGGTTGCCACGATCAGTAGGATAATCGGTTTGTAGCCAGGGCCACCCTTCCATGTTAAAGGATTTTCACCGTCATAGCCGGCTTTGATGTGAACAGCCATAATAACCTCCTTTATGTTCTATTTTTTCTTGATATTCTTCCTGATAAGATCCTTCAGGGACTTCATGTTCAGCGGTTTGGACAGGTAATCCGTGCAGCCGAGACGCCTTGCCGTCTGCTCTTTTTCCCATGAGGGGAAGGCTGATATCATGATTACCGGCATTTCGCTGTCCATCACCTTCAGCTTTTCCAGCACCTCGATCCCATCCATATCCGGCATAGAGACATCGACTATGGCAAGTCCAAATGGAGTTTCTCCGGCAAGCTCCAGCGCCTCTTTCCCTGAATCCACACACTCAATCCGGTAGCCCTCTTTGCCGAGGACACGCCTGAAAAGCGCCAGCATATTCTCCTCATCATCAACTACCAGTATCTTGTGCACTATCCCTCTTCCCCCTGCTTTGCCCATTGTAAGAGCACAAAGCATACCAAAAGGGAGCAGCATGAAAGCGCAACAGTAACTTATTGAATTGACGTGAATTTACGAATGGCAAGCCCGCATGGGGTGGTGTTGAACGGCTCTGTTTGTGTTCAAGGCAGGAGACACTGTCCAAACACGTGGACACTTTTTGAACGCCTTGGGCTGGATACTTATTAGTTCAACTCCCTTAATTTTATGTATTTAAGAAATTTGCCGAACGCCGAGTTTATTGAAATAATAAAACCGTAATAACCATCCAATATGCCCAATTTTATGAAGTATTTTTTCATGAATGTGAGTACTGGGTTTAAGAGAATGTCTATGATCAGGTTTGACCTTCTTCCTTTCTCATATGCAACCCGGGCGGCAATATCGGAAAATTTATTCATTTGTGAAACGTGATCTCTGATTGTGTGATAGGAATAATGAAGCAGATCTCCTTTAAGATGACTTGTTGAGATGTTTTTATTCATGATTACCTTATCATGAGGATTCACGCCGCCCCAACCGCCCTTTCTTCTGTCCCACAATCTAAGTTTTTTGTCTGGATACCATCCGCAATATCTAATCCATTTGCCACAATAATTGGTTAATCTATTAAAAAAATATCCGTCATAATCCCAGTTGCCCTTGGCACTTAAAATTGATTTCCTTAATTCCTCAGACAGGGCTTCATCTGCGTCTAAAGATAAAATGTGGTCGTGTTTTGCTAGAGACACGGCATGGTTTTTCTGCTCGACATGACCTTCGAATGGATTTCGAATGAAACGGACGACTTTATCATTGCAAATTTCTTCTGTTTTATCAGTAGAAAAAGAATCGACGACCACCAGCTCATCAGCCACCCCACCGAGTGAATCAAGGCATCTGCCGATGTTTTTTTCCTCATTGAAAGTTATAATAACAGCCGATATTTTTATTGATTTACTCATTTATAAGATCATGCAGCGTTATACTGGGGGGATTATTGATGGCAAGAAAAAATCAACGCCTGGAAATTTGAAGAAGCGTATCATTTTAGCCTTATGAAACAAACAGGTTCGAAGGAACTGCCGTGTTTTCAACGACCTAAATTGTTACGAAGAAGCCATTTTATTAAGGTGAATCTTTTTATACGCCTGATGAAACGCACCAATGGTGAATGCAACCTTATGGTTCCAGAGGTGGTGCAAATCTTTTTCCCTACAACTTGACTCTTCGGCCACCACTTTTTGATGAGCTTCTCCTTCTGCTGTCGCCAACCTTGACACTTGTTGCCACTAGAAAGGTGTTCAAGGCAACAGTCGACTGTAAAACAGCGCGCACCTCTGCAGGCGGCCATGAGGCAAAGATCTGCCCCGTAAAGGTGGAAGTGATCGAAATACTCATCAAAGCGCAATCCACTATCCTTTCGGATAATCAGGCATAATTCATCAAGAGTTTGAACCTGTCGTGGAAGTGGCGGATGGAAGATCTCGCCTCGAGGGTCTATAACGTGACCAGACTTTGATCCGTCCGCGCACCTCCCTGCGAGTCCTATCACCCCCCAGGATGCAACCTGTTCTTCCAACTCTTCGATCTGTGCAAAAAGCTTAGATAGCCAACCCCGAGGAAACACAACATCCTGATGACAAAATACAATCAGCTTCCCTTTGGACTGCTCCAGCCCCAGGTTGAGGGCCTGTGAAGCTGAAAATCGATTGGCGGAATTGTCAATCGGAACCCTCTCAAAAATCCACTCTGGTGAATCCATCCGGCCAAGAGAGGCGACGATGCAATGCTCATACATCTGCCAATCCGAGACACAAGTTACGAAGCTGACTTCAGGATATTCCGGTTTATATTGTATTTTCGTCATACCGACATTATATTCGTCGATCGTCGACAGGTTGTTGCGGAGATCTCTTTTCGCTTTGTCTAAGAGTTTCTGCTCCTCAAAAAAGTATATGCGATCACCTTGCAGTTTGGAATCCCTGCGATAATTTTTTTAAGCGAATTTACAAACAAAGTGAACTTAGTTCGCTTCGCTCACAATTGGAATAATGGAATGTTGGAATACCGGGCCAGTATTCCATTATTCAGTTCGAACATGGCTCTGATTCATCGTCGAGAGGGAAGGCGAAAGCCCAAGCCCTCCTGGGTAAGGTTTAGTCAGCCGCCCGGTAGTATACCTTCCTACATTAAGGAGGTATGCGAGTCAAGCGAGGTGAAGGGTGCATGCCCTGAATCTGCCCCCTTAGCCCGGAGAAGGAAGAATTTTGGGAACGCGTCGATTTCTGCATTACGTGTTTGATAAATGGATGGAGCGGAATTACCCCGGAAATCCATTCTGCCGCTATGCAGATGATGCGGTTGTGCACTGTCGGACAGAGACCGAAGCGTCTAGGTTGAAAGAGACGCTGGATGCGAGGTTTAGGGAATGTGCTGTTGTTGAGAAAGACGCTTGTCCGGTTCTGAGAGGGGCCGGGGAACAAGTGAGGTATGGCTGGGATATTGTGGCACCGCCGGGAAACCAGGCGGAAACAGAGAAAACAAACCTCAGCCTGCAGCTAGGGAGGCCCCGGTCTACTCGACATGTGTGAGGCGAGACTCAAAACTCATTAAACCCTATACTTTCAATAAGGTGTGGAACTCCCGAGAAGTTAACTTAATACCTGGATGGGGTTGTTTCACCAACGCTGAACATATTTTTGTTCCAAGATCCGGGAAAAGATCTTTTCCAAATGGTCCATATGGAGATCCCAGCGATAGGCTGCCGCGGCTTGGTGCGCCATTTGGGTCATCTTTTCTTTGTGCGGCGACCGGTAATAGGTCAAAATTGCCTGGGCGAGCGTCGCAGGCGCATAATCAGGGACCACGAAACCGTTGCCCCCCTGCTCAATCAACTCACCGGCGCCCACATTAGGTCCGGTTACTACCGGCGTTCCTGTATAGAGAGCTTCCAATACCACATTGGCAATTGGATCAAAGAGGGAGGGCAAAACAAAAAGGTCGGCAGCGCCGTAAAGCGCGCCGACATCCTTTTGGTATCCCAAAAAGCGGATGCGCTTCCGGCAGCCCATTTCCTCTGCCAATTGCCGGTACTGTTTTGTTTTCTTGTCCGTGCCGGCAACCAGCACGACAATCGGTGCCTGAGCCTGCACGCGGCCAACGGCCTTGATCAAATATTGCAAGCCCTTGCGCTCAAAGGCGTTGCCGATAAAGAGGATGGTGAGCGCATCATTTGCGATTTCCAGTTGCTTCCTGAAATGGTTTTTCTGTTTCTTCAGCCCGGGATTCAGGTGCTGCGCATTAACCCCGCTGTAAACCACCTCAACCTTTTCCGGCCGCACGTGGTAATGGCTGATAATTTGTTCTTTGACCATCCGGGAGACGGTAATCACTTTTTGCAGGCGTGGATCATTAAAGCGCTTTCGCTCCAGATGCAGGCAACTTTTTCTATACAGGCTGTTAAACCGCTTGGCCGCATATTTTTGATAATCTGAAAAACAGCCGCTGCCGTCCCGGTAGATGTCCTGATAAATGGTGCGGCCAAACCCCATGACCAACGGCGGCCTTGCCTGCCTGACCGCCAGTTTGGCGCCATAGGCGAATGAGAGCATGCGGCTGATGGAGGTTCCTCTGATCACCGGGATTTTATGGATGATCATGCCCGGTGGTATGTGTTGTTCAATCCTGGCGGTAAAATAGTGTATCTGCCAGTTCCTGGCGAGCAGCGCCGGGACCAGCTTGTTTATATAGCTTTCCACGCCGCCGGTCGGGCTGAAACGGGTATGCACCAAGCCGATGACCTTCTGCATCAATCCTTACCCGCCTGCTCTTAGAATTTGTTGATAAACTTCTATGTTTTTGTCAACCATGGCGTTGATGGAGAAATCTTGTCTGGCCGCCTCTTGTCCCCTGCCGGCCATCCGCTTTGCCAGTTCCGGATGGGTGAGCAATTCGATGATCCCTTCCGCCAGCGCGGCAGGATCTGCCGGGGCCACCAGCCTGCCGGTCTCGCCGTCCCGGATGATTTCCGGAATCCCTCCCGCATTGGTGGCGACTACCGGTTTTGCAAGGGCCAGGGCGTCAATGACGGCGGTTCCCAGGCCTTCCTGGACGCTGCTCATGACGAAAAGATCGGCAATATGATAAAAGGCGCCTACATCTTGGCGGAATCCGGTAAAGATGAGCTCTTGGTTTAATCCCAGGGAGGCGGCAAGGTCTTTTAACTCTCCCATTAATTTGCCGCCTCCTACAATAAAAAAACGGACGCCTGGAATTTTGGCGAGGACAAGGGGAACCGCCCTGACCAGATATTGTTGTCCTTTATGCCCCGCCAGGTGGGCGATGTTGACTACGACATGCTCGTTACTCTTGATGTCGAATTCGGAGACGAGGTGATCCTCGTTGGCCGCTGAGAATCTTTCCGGGTCGATGCCGCTGTGAACCACAAAGATGCGTTGCGCAGCAACGCCGTCCCGCACCAGAACATCTTTGATTTTATGAGAAATTGCGATGTAATAATCGGCCATATAGCGATACTTAAAGCCGCTTAAGCGGAGAAAACTGTTGCGAAAAATGGAAAAATCGACCCGGCGGGTAACCAGGCGCCTTGTTTTTGTGCCCAAGGAAGCCAAAAAAGCCAGGGTGTGCGCGTGGGAGGTATGTGAATGAATGATGTCGTAATCGAATCTGTTGATCAGTTTCCTAAGTTGACGGCCGGCCAAGAAATCCGCCTCTCCACGCATGGCAACAGGAAAGACGGCTATTTGCGCCTTTTTCGCCCTTTCTTCCATCGGGGAACCAGGTTGGCAGAACAAATGTGAGGCAATGTTTCGCTTTTTGAGCCCCCGTAGGAGATTGAGGGTTTGCTGTTCCCCGCCTCGCCAGGTTCTCTCGGTATTGATATGAAGAATTTTCATTTGGTGCCATGATCGTTTTCGATGCGTGAAATAATTTCATCCATGACCACATCGTATGTCCGGCGGGAGTGCGCGAATTCATAGCCACCCAGGGCAATTCTTTTTCTCCGGTCTTCATGTTTCAGGTAGTAGCCGATTAGATCGAGGCATTCTTCCGGACTGCGATACCACTCCAGGTGAACTCCCTTGGTGAAAATGGTCTCCAGCCCGGAGACGTAATTGGTCAGCAAGAAACCGCCACACCCCATGGTAATCCAGGTGCGATTGGAAAAGTAACATTCCGTTTCATGGTTGTAGTCGCATCCCAGAATAATTTGAGCGGCATAGCAAATCCTGGCGTATTCTTTCGGATAAATGTGTCCTTTCAAGGACGTAATGCCAAAACCTTGCCAGTCCGCCCCCCAGGCCTTAAAGTCATAACGTCCATTGACCAACCGGAGGAGCTCGATGCGATAATCATTGCTTGGTCTGCCAATAAAAGCGACCTTGGAGGCCCACTTCCGGTTTTTGGTTGGAGTTATTCGATGTTCGTCGCGGTCGCAGCCCTGCATGCAAAAAGAGGGATTTTTAATCCCCAATGATTTGAGTTCCGCAAGCTGGCCTTTATTGGTGATAAACAGATAGTCGGTCAGCCGGGCATAACGGACCAGTTCCTCAGCAATAGGAACAGTAATATCCGGATAAAAAATGGCGGTTTTGTACGATCTCCTGATGTCTTCCAGAACCTGATAAGGAATATCCTTGGAATAGGTAAGAACCAAGTCCGGATTGGCGCCGACGATTTTCTTGTGAATAACTTTTTGATAATCTGTCCAGAAAAAAAGCTTTCTATGACGGGGGACATTGATAAAAACAGCCTTTTTCACTCGCCGCTTAAGGGCATTGAACATGAATCTGGTATTGCCGGTCTTCTTTTTGCTTTTGCCTAAAAATATGACTTTTGTGATTGGCATTTTCCCGGGCCCCGGTTCAATTCAAAAACCGATTTCTTCGATGATTTCTTCCAATGACTTTGTGGGGTGTCCCCACTTGAGACCGCCTCTCAATTTGATGACTTCCCTCAAACCGGACAGGGCCTCAAACAGAGCTGCGGCATAAATTGTGTCCATTCTCAGTAGTCGCGACGGCAGTCGAAAAAAAATCCAGGGAAAATGGGAGAGAACCAGCTTACCGGCCGATAGGTGGAGCCATAGATAAAAAAACCTGTTTCTTCTTCTGATAATCTTTATTCTTTTTGCCTGAAAGAAACGATTAATGGTGCCCTCTTGATCGTGGATAACAGTGCTTTCCGGTTCAAAAAAGGTTTGCCATCCTCGCTGCCAGGCCCGGGTGCCGAGATCGCGGTCTTCATAATAGAAGGGCTTGTATAGTGGGAGAAATCCGCCAAGTTGAAGAAACATCTCCTTCCTGAAAGCAATCGATCCACCGGAGGCAAAAATGCTTTTCAACGGCCGGCCCATGCGGGCCATATGTAGGGCATTCTCCAGATTCCATTTGCGGTTTCTAATTTCGCCTCGGACAATTTTACCCAGATTCCAGGAAACTCTCATCGGTTGCCTGCAGTGATCACAGATAAGAGGAGAAACGGAAAATGTATCATCCCGGCTGAACCAGCGAACAAGGGGGGCAATGAAATTTCGATCGGGATGCACGTCCGAATTCAACAAAATGATTATCTGATAACTGGACGATTTCGTGCCGGAATGGACTGCCTCGGCAAACCCTTTGTTCGTGTCATGCCTGACAACGCTGATTTCCGGAAAATTTTCAGTAATCAATTTGATGCTTTTATCCTGGGAGGCATCGTCAACGACAATGATTTCACATTCTCCCTGGTAGGCTCGTGCTGCTTCAACCACGCTGGCGAGCGTCCTGGTTAAAATCTGCTCGCCGTCATAATTGGGGATGATAATGCTTACTGGAATATCCGTCATTTTTTTCAGGTGATTCTTTTTAGTGCCTTTCATGTGCTCATGTGCAATAGTTTTGTTCCGGTCTGTCTTTTCCAACAGCACCAACATCGCCCCCAGGATAAAGGCCGATTTCTTCGATGATTTCTTCCATGGACAAGCGTCTTTATCCCGAGCACTTTTCTCTGCCTTCATTGTGGTTAAAAGACATGAGTGACTTGTTAAAGATCTCCTTGGCGGCAAGAAGAGCCAGAGGAAGCCACAAATACATCCATAATGCATCAGGATGACTGATCACCCTGTAATTTGCGGTTGTTATACAGATAAAGGCAAACAATAACAGGGCTACATAGGTAGGGTCGTTTTCCCTAAACAAGCATAAGAAACTTTGCCGCAAGGCCAATGCCTGTAAGGCAAGCAAAAGGAACAGTCCGGCTAAGCCTCCGAAAAGTATGGTGGCAAAATAGACACTATGAGGGTGATTCCATGTTGAACCGTCGGCCATGACAAGCATTCTCTCTGTTGATATCCCCTGTCCGAAAAGTAGAGCCCCCTTTGTTCTTGCCAGGGTTTGCTGCCAGATTTCCAAACGGTAGGAGAACCCCCGAGAGATAATCATCTCCTTGACCCCCTCAACATAAAAGAACGCCAGCCCGCCGGCAATGATGACACAAAGGACCACAGCAATGAGCCTTTTATCCCTGGTTATGACGGCTCCGCTCAGAAATGTGATAAGTAAAGCGCCCAGAGGACCTCGACCCTGGGTCAAAAGCGCGAAAAACAAAATAACAACAAGTATGCCGATGTATAACCACCGGGGATATGAATCTTTCCTTGTTTTCAAGACGCGAAAGCAACAGATGAGGGCGACCATGCCATATACGGTTGCGCCTACCACCGGATTATGCAACTGGTCTCCTACGTGGGAAAGGCGCGGTGGGGGGGAAGAAAAAGAGGAATAAAACCGGCAAATAGAGACGACAGCAGTGATGGCGGCAACCCAACAAAGAAAAATGAAAAGAGAATCAATGAATTTGGGATATCTCAGAACCAGCTCGATGGTCAGACCAAAAAACACAAAGAGATAAAAGAGGCGGCGAAGATAGTAGAGATAATCTATAAAGACCGCATTGTCCGCCCATAAAAGGGTCAGACACATATAGCCTGCAAGGACCAGCGATAAGACCCAGATTTTTGATCGCCGGAACAACTGAATTCTCTTTATTTGAAAAGTCATCAAATAGGGGAATAATATACAAACATAAAAGAAGTTATTATGCCAATGGGTACTGGGAATAACAAAAAAACCAAGGAAGAAAAGAAAATATGCGATGAAGTAAAAATGTTTCCTTTCCAGGAACGATCTGATGTTAGCCTGTAATTCTGAAACTTTCATATCTTGTTTCCCGTTTAGTAATTGATATTGAGTCGTTTTTTCGGCACGCAGAACAGATCGCACGAGTCTGGAGTTTCCCCTTCAAGGGGAAAAACCATCTCACGTTTAATAAAATAGATTGTATAATGTAAGCTGTCTATGAATTCAACGGCCTGCTGTATATTGCAATGATGTTCGTGCCATTGATCGCGATGATATTCGAAAACCAGATGAGGACGATGTTTGGCAATGATGTCTGCCAACTCTTTTAAAACAATAAAATCGTGACCTTCAACGTCTATCTTGATAAATGTGCACGATTGGTCTCCGATCTTATGTTGCAACATTTCTCCGGTAATCTTTTCAATAGTAATTTCTCTGGTTAAGCCTTGCAAAGGCCTGAGGCTCGAATGCCCTTGGTGAAAGTGATCCTCTTCGGCCACATACAGGGCGGCTTTTCCCGCAGTATCGGAAAGGGCTGCAGGAATGATGGAGATGTTGTTTAATCGGTTTAATTCGACATTCGCCTGCAGGCGTTCAACCACACGGGGATGGGGTTCTATGGCAATTACCTTGCCCTCATGGCCCGTCGCAAAAGCCATCACCAGGGTGATAGAACCAATGTTTGCGCCGATATCAAGGCAAAGGTCCCCTGGTTTAACTATACTTTTGACAAGGTGAGTAATAGCCGGCTCATAACGGCTAAAAAACATAATCTTATATTCAGCTAGTGAGCTGGTGTCCACATTGATGAGACCCTTATCATAGTCAATCACGGTTCGTAATGATGAATGTGGCTGTCTTATGGCATAAACCCTTTTGAGCATCTTTCGTATTAACCGATAAGCAAATGGATGCTCATAACGGGAGAATTTTCTGGTAAACCGGGCGAGTTTCATAATGCTTTGTGGTTTCAAGCTAATTTCCCTCCTTTTTGCTGATTAGCCGCATAGCTTCCGGTAAACGGCGCGCCGTTGCTGCCGCGACGGCCTTTCCTCTTCCGCATAGTAATAATAGAAACGCAATCGATCTTTGACGGTGACGGCATTGCCCAGGGAGGAATTTAACTGTGCCAGATTAATGATCTTTTTTTCATAAGGCAGGTGGCGGCAGATTCTGACGCCGTCCATATCCGCCATCAGATAATCGCCATTCCGGCACAGAACATTACCGGCTTTGAAATGCGGCCGCCAAATGTGGTGGGCGTGAATTTTTTTCAACCACAAGGCCAGTTTTTTGATCGCCCCGCGTTTCTGTTGCTCGCCGGCAAGGGAAGACAAATAATCGTCTAAGAGTATGCTGTCAACTAAGAATTCGGACAGAAAGAAGGTGTTGCCATCCATTATGAAATAGCCCAGCGACCGAGGTGCGGGGATGCCACGCACCTCCAGGGCTCGAGACATCCGCCAGTTGGCCAAACAGCGGTCCCGGCGAAAAAGTTGTTTATGGTGAATCTTGATGCACACTCCCTGAAAAGTGATGCTCCGATCCTGCTTGAGGGTCTTTCCCTTTTCCAGGGCCTGGCGGAGTTCTTGCGGGCCCCAGCGAAAATCCGTTCTCTTGTATCCTCGAAAATTATTCCATTTGACGACCGCAAACTCCGCACTGTTCTCGCAACAGCACTTGGCCCGTGAACGGTAGCGGCGCTGTTGGTGCCGGTCGGCGGTCATGACGAGTTCAGAGACGGTTGCCGGTCTTTTTCGCGCTTTGTTGTAACCCTTCAAAAATGCCGTTGGCCAGCCTTCAGGATGCAGTTGGGAACGCAGATGAAAATATAGTTTTCCCAGGTTATAAAGCCGCAGCCGGCGTGGCAGCCAGGGCAGAAAAAAGACCTCCTGGACATCGATGAGGCAGGGCTGGCCGTTGTTTTTGATAATGATGTTTTCGGGATGGAGGTCGGCGTGATAAACGCCCCGGGAATGCAGGAAGGCAACGTATTGACCAAGCTTTTTTGCTCCGCTCAGGGACTCGCAGCTTAACGGCGTGCCGTTCACCTTTCTCGTCAGCAGGAAGAAATTCTCAGGTTGAATGCCCCTTTTTTCTCCCTTTAAGACCGGATCAGGGCCGGCAATACCGGCGGCCCGCAGGCGGTGGAGATTGCGCCATTCGGCCCACCGTCGGCCGGGGAGAAAAAAATGACGCAGACGATCTTTGGTTCTGACCAATGTACTGCGTTTGAGGAAGAATTCCCCGCACGGCGCCTGCAAGTAAAAGACCTGCCGTCTCTCATTATCTTTGACCACCCGGCAATGGGTGACTTCGGCAAGCATGCGGTCAAGAGCAAAATCCGGAAAAAGGGGGCTTGTCGTCACCCGAGAGCCGGCGAATTCCCGACACAGGGTTGCCGTCGAACAGTGTGTCACCTCTTTTTATCCACCTGCCGTTGACGGCTTCGTAAAAAGTCCAACTTCTGTGTTGCGCTGCATCCCATGCCCCGTTAAATTCTCGCTACGCGAGACGGCAGAACCGATTTAACAGGGTAAATCACTGCGGCGTACCATAAGTACGCCTCATTCCCCAGGATTTGCGCGCCTTGAATTTGGCGCTTTTTACTTTGCCGTCTAATTTGACGTCTCGGAATTTCTACAACCTATTGAAAGTATAGCTATATATTGGCCGTCTTGGACGCTCTATCAGGGAATATTG
>JABXJW010000383.1 GCA_013375395.1 Desulfobacterales bacterium | reverse complement strand
TTGTTAAATCGAACCAGGAAAGTTCGCTCTTTTTGAGCATTTAAGTGCGGTCCGTCCAGTTACCCGTTCTTTCTCAAAGCTCACTAAGCCCCTCAAACAGTTACACGGTTCAAAATTTGATTGTCATTGCAACTCCCTCGAATCCGGTTGTTTCATAAGGCTAAAATGATACGCTTTTTTAATATGTCAGTTATCGGTTGTCCGTAGTTGCAGTTGCACTAAGATGCTCATTTGGTGCATACTGCTTACTCCCTACTGACCACTCCCTACTGACCACTGACTACTGACCACTGACCACTGACTACTGACCTCTGACTACTGACCTCTGACTACTGACCACTGACCTCTGACCTCTGACTACTGACTACTGACCACTGACTACTCATCAACATCCGTCATCCTCCATGGGTTTGAAATAAACCAGGACCCTCTCAAGATCCCTGACCTTTTCCAGAAGAACATCCTTGACCCTGTGTGCGATCAGGTGGCCATCCCGCATGCTGCACTGCGGGTCCACAAGGATATCCAACTCAGCCCAGATCTTCTGCCCGACATGCCTGGTTTTCAACCCGCAAATGCCGCGGACATCTTCCATGTTTTCAACAATGGTCTCTATTTCCTCGCCATATACATCATTTACCGAAAAATCCATCAGGGCCCTAACTGCATCAACAAGGATTTTGATGCTCACCTTAATGATAATGGCCACGACACAAAGGGCTGCGATAGGGTCCAGGTGATGGAAACCGAGCCTGGCCCCAACAACACCGATTATCACGGCAAAAGACGAAAAGCAGTCAGCCCTGTTTGCCCATGCATTGGCAAGAATGGTCTGGCTCTTGAGCCGGGTGCCTGCGCAGCGCATGAAGCGGAACAGCATTTCATTGACGCCAATGGATATCACCGCCATGAGCAAGGCGGAAAAATGCGGCGGTGCGCTCGGCTCCTTTATAAGGTGGTTGATGGAAACCGAGATCAGGGCAACGGCGCCTGCAATGATCAACAGGCTGATGAAGCCTGCGGCGACAAACTCCACCTTGCCGAAACCGTAAGGATATCGGCTGTTCGCGGGTTTCTTGCCAATCTTATGGCTCAACGTGATGGCAAATGCCGTGACAATATTTGACGCCGAGTGCAGACCATCCGCCATGCATGCCTTGCTGCCACTGGTAATACCAATGGTGAACTTCAGGATGACCATGACCACGTTGGTCCAGATGCCCGCCCGGGCAGATAAGTTACCGCATTTTTCACAATGTTCAGAGCCCATAGATCCCTACTCGAAATCTCCACCATCGAATTCGTCGGATTTTCCCCCGGCCTTTGTCTTGAATCTGCCCCTTCTAAATAGCTGAAATTCCCTTTTCAGCGTTTCTTCCCTTCTAATGCCGACAAAGTGCCTGATCAGATACCCTATGGTCACTGCTAAGGCGATGACAAATATCAATCGAATCCGGACCATCTTTCCCCAAAAGATATAGACAGGGACATGGTCAAAGTTTTGAACGCCAAACAGCACCACCAGGGCGGTGACAATGATGGTCGTAAAGGTCTTTAACATGGGTACATCTCACTATTCTTTGGTTTAGTGCACGTTAAAGGATTACATATTTCAGAATTGACCACGCCGAAGGCGTGAACACTAACCTTAGCTCACTTTAGGCACTTTAAACTTTAGGCACTCTTGTGTTCCTCCTCCACCGTTCATCTCAGGGCTGCCATGGCTGAAACCCTTGGCCCGTATTTGGAGCCTGGGCCGGCCTCCATTGCAAGCCGGCCACGGGTCGGGTCGGGAGAGGTCGCCACGCCAGGCTGTTAAACCCTGCGGGATGGTACATAAATGGTTTCGGGCCCATCCCGGGCTTCCACTCCTGCACTGCGAATGCCTGATTAAAGGCAGCAGCAGCCAAGGCCTGGGGACTTTTCGGCTTTTCCTTGTCGTGCTTAAATACGGCGACAAGGACCAGGAGCACACACAAAAACACCGCTCCAACCAGAAACCAGACCGTCCGGTCGCTACCCAGGCCTTTTACCTCTTTGAGCATCGAACTTCCCTCGCCAAATCAAACGGTACCCCCCTCACCCTGCCCTCTCCCCCGCGGGGGAGAGGCGGAAATGGTAAACCACTAAATCGTTTTTCGTGCCCTGCCCTCTCCCGCGGGGGAGAGGGTTTGGGTGAGGGGTCAAAGGGGGTCAAACCTCAATTATTAAAAAGTTAAGCAAATGGTGTCGTAAGCCTGACATGTTCGCACCTGGTACATTCCAGGCAACGGATACATTCCCCGGAATCAGCATCCGCATAAACATTCAGGTCCATGGGACAGATGCTTTTGCAGGTATTGCACCCGTCACATTCGGGACTCGCTTCAAGGCGTATCATACTGTAACGGTTAAAAAAGGACAGCAGCGCCCCCATCGGGCAA
>JABXJW010000382.1 GCA_013375395.1 Desulfobacterales bacterium | reverse complement strand
CGTAAAGGCTTCGGGGGGGCCTTCGTAAGAACCGCCCCGCGGGCACCGCGGGGCGGTGTTTTTTTGCCGGAGGCGGGAGTCGAACCCGCACGGAGCAAAGCTCCGAGGAATTTTGAGTCCCTTGCGTCTCCCTATTCCGCCACTCCGGCTCGAGGGTTAATATAACAGAGTTGAGGGGCGACGGCAAGGGGAAAGGGGGGGCGCCAGGGCGATGTTCGTGGGGGTGAGGGTTAAGTAAAGCAACGCGGTGCGGGCACGGATACGAGGCTGAAAAATACCGGTTGCGCCGCCGGCCGGTAGGCGTTATAATTTCGGCGTAGGCAAGCGGGGCTGTGCCGTACGAAAAGGAGCTACACATGAAGCAGGGGAAAAATAAA
This sequence comes from Desulfobacterales bacterium, assembly GCA_013375395.1. Taxonomy (GTDB): domain Bacteria; phylum Desulfobacterota; class Desulfobacteria; order Desulfobacterales. Next base: position 2,048 of record JABXJW010000382.1, on the reverse strand, counting down.
GTAGCGCCTCCCCTAGTCGAACCCACATACTTACCGACAAAAGATTTATACTTCGATGGTCAAAACCCGCGGCTTGTTGAAGCAGGGGCGAGCGAAGACCAACAGGAAATTCTCCGTATCCTTTGGCGGGAATTCGCTGTAGACGAAATAGCGCTTTCGATAGCGGCGAACGGTTACTTCCCGTACGAAACGCTTATCGTAACTGAGGAGAATGGCCGATACGTAGTTATCGAAGGGAATAGGCGGCTGGCCGCGGTACGCTTACTTTGCGACCCAGACCTCCGGAAAAAAGTCGGCGCTACTGATTTACCTAGAATTACCGAACAAGCTAAGAAAGAACTGGAAAACCTACCTGCAATAATATGTAAGAGAGAAGACATTTGGCAACACGTCGGTTTTAAACACGTTAACGGGCCGCAGGAGTGGACGTCTTATAGCAAGGCTTGTTATATTGCAAACGTCCATAATAAGTTCGGGATACAACTTGACGATATCGCGCGGAATATCGGCGACCAACATTCTACCGTGAAACGCTTATACCGGGCGTGGATGGTGTTGAAACAAGGCGATGATGCGGGGCAGTTCAAGATGAAAGATGGCTATAGAAAACATTTTTCGTTCTCTCACTTATATACAGGCTTAGATTATCCCGGCGTACAAAATTTCCTCGGTATATCGAAAGAGAATAATTACGACAAAAAGCGCCCAATACGGCGCGGTAACCTTAAGCAACTCGGGGAGCTATGTCTATGGCTATACGGGAGTAGGTCGAAAGAAATAAAACCGGTAATAAGAAGCCAAAATCCGGACCTACGTATTCTCGATGAAGTATTAATAAGTAAGGACGCAACCGCGGCGTTAAGAAAGGGGCTCCCGCTCACGGTTGCTAGGGATATAGGTAAGGGCGACGAATTACTCTTTCGCGAAGCTTTAGTCGCTGCAAAACAGTCGCTCCAAGAAGCGCGCGGGAAGTTACTTACCGGTTACCGAGGTGAAAGCGACCTCTTAAAAATGGCTGAGGAAATAAACGCTTTAGCGGATAATATTTATAAAGACATGTTAGGGTCTAAAGACCAACATATCACTAAAAAACGGGGGTAAGTAAAGTGTCGGTATTAATTGCGCCCTCCGCGTCAGACCCTACTGTATTCCTCGCTGATTGGTTTGAACTTAAGGCGTTATCGTCGGACGACCGTAATAGCTCAAGAGAGGATTTCGTTTGTGCTATACAGATAGCGGGGACAGTCGAGGATATTACCGGATACGTCGAGGAAGACGAAATCGATGAAGAAAGCTTATTGGTGGAACTTGAAGAAAGTACCGGAGAAAAAATCGAAGCGGTCGCTGACGCCGTATTCGAAGAAATGGGGGACCGATACGATTCGTGCGGCAACCTTTATAATAGTTACCCATTCTCCCTACACCAAAATTTCATTCAGATAATAAGCGAACCTGAAGAATCCGTGTATTTTTTTCTTTTACTTTTAAGCTTTTTTGGTAGGCACGCCGGGCCCAAAGGAACTGACGGTGCTAGACTATTCGAATTGTTAGCTATGGAAGCAGCTACCGCATATTTCGGGGGGGCGGGAGCCAGCGTACAAAACTACCATTTCGGGTGGCCGCGGCCGTCAACACCTACGAACTTCCGGAATGCGATAAATGATATGTGCGGACGAATAGGCGAGGGAAAAGGTTGCCGTATAGACCGGCCAACTAGCGGAGATATGAAGGACGCCAAACTCGACCTTGCCGTTTGGCTGCCTTTTAGCGACGAACGAGAGGGAAAGCTGATAGCGTTCGGCCAGGGCACAACTGCAAAAAAATGGGCCGATAAACTAACTGAACTTCAACCGGAGCCCTTCTGTAGTATGTGGCTTTTAGATAACCCAGCCGTATGCCCCGTGCGTTTATTTTTCGTCCCACACCGTATCGAACGAGACCAGTGGCTTTATGCCGCGCGGCTAGGGGGTATCGTCTTTGATCGTTGTCGCCTAACCTCCCATAGTCGTACCGTCAGCGACGAATTATTAGAGAAGTGCGCCGATTGG
>JABXJW010000381.1 GCA_013375395.1 Desulfobacterales bacterium | reverse complement strand
TGCCGCGACGGCGGGGAGAAAGTCCAAGCGCCACCCGTCCAAAATGATGGGCGCCTCCAACCTCTTTTTCAAAGGTGGCCGTGGCTTCTGCTGCCTGCTCAACGGTTTCCTTGTAGACGACATGAGGCTTTCCCACATTCACTCGCGTTTGAAACTCACGCTTCAACCGGCTCACCAGGATTTCCAGATGAAGTTCACCCATACCAGAGATAATGGTCTGGCCAGTGTCCTCATCATACTTTACCCGAAAGGTTGGGTCTTCTGCTTCAAGCTTGGCAAGGGCATGGTCGATTTTTTCCTGATCGGCACGGCTCTTTGGCTCGACGGCCACGGAGATCACCGGATCGTAAGCGCCGATTGGTTCAAGAACAATGGGGCTGGACGGAGCACACAGGGTGTCGCCGGTGCCGGATGACTTCAGTCCCATGAGACCAACGATGTTTCCCGCCCATGCCTCGCTGATCCGCTGTCGCTTGTCGGCATGCATGGCTAGAATTCTGGCCACCTTTTCTTTTATCTTTTTGCCGGCATTGAGGACTTCCTCGCCTGTATTCAGCCGGCCTGAATAGATCCGCGCATAGCTTAATTTGCGCCCCTGATCCATCATAACCTTAAACACCAGGGCAACCAGGGGTGCGCGGTCAGACGGGGGAGATTCCTTCTGTTTGCCGGTGTCAGGATCCAGACCTTCCACCGGAGGAATATCGAGCGGGGACGGGAGGAAGTCGACAATGCCGTCAAGAAGGGGTTGGATACCCTTGTTCCTGAGAGCGGTGCCACAGAATACAGGGACCAACTTCAACTCAACGGTGGCCTTACGGATGCCGGGGACAAGCATCTCGGCCGTCACGGGAACTTCAGCAAGATAGGCTTCCATAATCTGATCGTCAAACTCTGCCACGGTCTCGACAAGGCTGTCCCGGTGTTCGCAGGCCTTCTCATTCAAGTCTTTAGGAATCTCTGTGAGCGTAAAAGTGGCCCCCAGGGTCTCCTCCTCCCAGATAAGTTGTTTCATGTTGACCAGATCAATCACACCTTGAAATGACTCTTCGCTCCCGACCGGGATCTGCATCAGAACGGGGTTTGCCCCCAGGCGGTCGCGCATCATCCGGATCGTTCTAAAGAGATCGGCGCCGGCCCGATCAAGCTTGTTCACAAAGGCGATTTTCGGCACACGGTACCTGTCTGCCTGGTGCCACACTGTCTCTGACTGTGGTTCCACTCCCCCTACGGCGCAGAATACGCCGATGGCCCCATCCAGGACCCTGAGAGACCGTTCCACCTCGATGGTAAAGTCGACGTGTCCCGGGGTGTCGATGATGTGGATCTCGGCATCCCCCCAGTGGCAGGTTGTCACCGCCGAGGTAATGGTGATCCCCCGCTCCTGCTCGTCAGGCATCCAGTCCATAACCGCCTCCCCATCGTGGACCTCACCCATCTTATACGAGCGACCCGTGTAGTACAGGATACGCTCTGTGATGGTGGTCTTGCCGGCGTCGATATGGGCAATGATGCCGATATTGCGCATCTTGCTGATGGGGGATGCCTTTCTCATTTATTTTATCATTAACATGTTGGGTCGAAATGGAGATCGAATATCTATATGACCGGCCAGTGTTTCGGCCTCATCCCCCTCGATGAGGATCTTCACGGCCTTGATCTCGGGGATATTGAGGGCCAGCGTGTTCACAATGGAAAAAATGCTCAACAGCTCAGATAAACTCCCCCCGGGGTGCTTCTCGCTAATTGCCCTGTTGAAATCGACACAGGCAATACCGTCTTGTGTGACATAAATGGCCAACAGCCTTGTTTCGGCCGGAATGGTAGGGGTCAGAGGGCCATTTGGCCCGTCAATGAGGGCATAGACGATGCTCCTTGCTCGTTCAACCGCGCTATACGGTTGGGCAAGGCTGCGATCCTCGGTTGTTAGAAAACGGTGGTCGGTATCCGAAAAATAGAGGTGGACCCTCGCCCTGCCCGATTTCAGGAGGAATCTGTGCGGTCCGGCTTCAGACCTGCTCTTTTCATCCGGCGACCAAAAGGCATGGTAGAAATAGGCGAAGAGCCCTGTTGCGGCGATGCAAACAGCCAGTATGGCTATAAGACTGTTGCGGCGTATTGTCATGATCCTTCTGTACTCTGAGGGATAGAAAAGGTCAAAGGTTTTTACACAATTATCGTTTCTATGTCAAGCACAAGGAAGCTGGATTGGCTGTTCAGCTTGGGGCCCTTCCAGTCTTTCCCCCCTTGATTTCCTCGACCTTGCGAAAAATTGCTCATTTCTGAATTGGAAACTGACGCTAGTGCCATTTGTCTCAAGATTCATTTATGGATGGACACTAGCTAAATTCATGGTAGAATTAGCTAGTGTCCGTCCATAAATGGCCCTTTTCCGCAATCTCGGCGTCAATCTGCGGGATCGCTTGTGCGACGTACCGACGTACGTCTCCG
>JABXJW010000380.1 GCA_013375395.1 Desulfobacterales bacterium | reverse complement strand
CGGTAATTTCTCTCCTTTTCCAGAAGGCAACAAGGACTATTGTGATAAGTAATAGAGCGACCACAACCGTTGCTTGTGCAGATATGCCTGCGACTAAAACTTCTGGGATAGGCATAATGTTATGAGTAAAGCATACTATTGCGCTACCAGCCACAACACCCCTCATCCATAACACACGCACTTCCGTCAAGGTATTTGCTCCATTCTTTCTCTCTACGTTTGCCTTCCAATGGCAAAGTGTGGGGTCGGTGGGTTCAATCGGTTTTAGGTTGAAATGTTTTCCATAATCCATAGAATAGAAGAGACTAATCTCAGAAGATGGGTCATACCAAGGTGCGCCAACTTTTAGTGTGGCTACAAAAACGTATGTTATTCCGTTCCAAAAACCAATCCATCCCCCCGTTACGTCCTTCTTAGCAAGTGAGAGAATGGTTCCAACCCATTCCGTTCCGTTATGTCTCCAGAACTGGACATCTTTAGGAGACTTATACCATCTCACAACCCCCAGCATCGGGTGGTTATCTACGTCAACACAAATGTTTCTAAGTCTAAGGTCTAATCCAGTTTCAAGGGTTTCCACTGTGGCATAAGTAACAGGTAAAGTATAGAGGGTATTATCCGATTTTCTCCACACACTACCTCCGTCAGTTGACTTCATATAACCCGCCTTTTTCCCCTGATAAGTTCCAGCATGATGGAAATGGACTCCGACATGTAGGACATCGTTGCCGTCAACGATTATAGAACAGTGATAGGACATAATGTATGTAGCCTCACCAGTAACAAGTGCAACATACGCCTCCCAAGGTTGCCCACTTGGTTTCTTTCGATAGTAGAGTCCGTAGGTTCCTGCTGAACGATAAATGAGATGAAGTGTATCCTTTGAGTCTATTACCATGCTCGGATAAGTCATGCCTTCGGTGCCAACCACGATATAATCATCCCAAAGACTTGCATCGTTCGGGTTCACGCTTTCTCTATATTTGAACACTCCACCGCCACCATGCTTGCCGTAAACAATGTGCAGATACCCTTTTGAATCAACGGCAAGAGTGGCTGAACAGTGGTTGTCCCACACTGGGTCGTTGAGGTATTCAGGAGACCATTCTTTAGTATCGTGGTTGTAGGTTCGTACCACTACTATATGCGAGCCACCCTTAAATTTCAGGTAAGTTATATGAGTTTTGTTTCCATACCTCACAATTTTATACATCGGAGAATAGGCAGTTGCTCTATCAGAGCCATGCACGCACATAGTCTCGGTAATCATTTAGTCACTTCTTCCGTGCAACATATATGGCAACCACGACTACTACGATAATTAAGGCGAGGATTCCCCAGATAGTGGCTGGAACACGAGCCAAAACTTCCGCTAGGGTGGGTTTAACTTCCTCTTCGGGGGGAGGGGGAGCTTCGAGGTCAAGGTTGTCAATATCGTGTTCGCCCTCAATAGGATTCCCATTGTTGAGGCTCTGGCAGGCATAGATGTACCGAAAGCTCCAGTCTGCTGGAAGGGTTGTTTCCAGAGGCGACCACTCGTATTCGTGTTCTGGTGCTCTATCAGCATTGTTGTACACATGAAGTTTGTAGCTCCTACCCTTCTTCACTATCTTTAGATAATATTTCGTGCCTAATTCTATGTCGTGCCACGCAAGGGCAATATAATCCGTGCCATCCCACCCAGATAAACAAAGTCTAGGGGGAGCCGAACCAACATTAATAAAAAGCATGATTTCGCCAGCGTCTCTAAGTGCCATATTGTCCCCCACTGCGTTGGCAAGGCACCAAATGGCACTCCAAGGTCCCGTCGCAGGATGTGTTATACGTGTAAACTCCAGATGGTGAATGAAATCACGGAAATAGCCTGTTCCTTTATCGCTGTAAAGGTAGGCGCTTTCGTCTCTGCGGTCTATAAAGTCAATATGATGGGCTGTTGGGGTTATGTGGTTGAGGGGGTCAACTTCTATATATTTTGTGTAGTCTTCTAAAGCCATTTCATTTCACTCCTCTAATGGTTTCACTTTTTCTGGCAGTTCTATTCCGAATCTGCGCTGTAGGGATATGACGAAAACGTAGAAGGCTGTGAGTAGCGATATGTATAATGTCTCTGGTGTTGGTGGATAGCCGTAGGCTAGTAGGTGTGAAATAAGGACGCCTAAGAACATGAGGAAGGCGTCTTCTAAGGCTCCTTTCCAGTCTCGGTTTCCGTTTGGGTTTCTCCTTCTAAGGAAACTGCTAGTATTCATATAGGTACCTCCTTGGTGACTTTGACTTGCGTGTACGCCAAACCACTACAATGATGAGTATGAGAATCAGGCAGATTATGCCCAGTAGCAGGGCGTTCTGTTTAAGCCAATCAATCCATTCAGAGGGTATGGTCAAGGTTACTTCAGGCGGGTCTTTCTTTTCGTCACTCATTCTACCCTCTCCTTTCTGGTGGTTTCCTCAATACTGGCAGGACTACGAGA
>JABXJW010000068.1 GCA_013375395.1 Desulfobacterales bacterium | reverse complement strand
GGAGGAACCCGTATCATTGACATGCTGGCCGGGGAACAACTGCCGCGGATCTGCTAAATGGAATTTATCGCTGATCTTCATATCCATTCCTACCTGTCACGGGCCACGGCTAAAAACCTTAATCTGGAACACATCAACCTCTGGGCCCAGCTAAAAGGGATTACTGTAGTGGGTACCGGAGACTTTACCCACCCTCAGTGGTTTCAGGAGTCGCGCGAGAGGCTCGAGCCGGCAGAAGACGGCCTTTTTAAGCTAAAACCGGAGTTTGCACAACAGACAGCCCACATGGTGCCAACGAGCTGCCGCAGCCAGGTCCGATTCATCCTGAGCGTTGAGATAAGCAGCATCTATAAAAAGAACGGAAAGACACGCAAGGTCCACAATGTGGTCCTGGCGCCCTCGCTTGAGGCAGTTGAAAAAATCAGCCAAAGGCTTGGCCGGATCGGCAATATCTCCTCTGACGGGAGGCCGATCCTGGGACTCGATTGCAGGTCGCTGCTTGAAATCGTGCTTGAGGCCTCAGAGGATGCCGTCCTGATCCCGGCCCATATCTGGACCCCCTGGTTTTCAGTACTCGGCTCCAGATCAGGCTTCGACTCACTTGAAGAATGCTTTGAAGACCTCACCTCCCAAATCTTTGCAGTAGAAACCGGCCTTTCTTCAGATCCTGCCATGAACTGGATGGTCTCATCCCTCGACGGGCTCACCCTGGTCTCCAATTCCGATGCTCATTCTCCGGCAAACCTGGGCAGGGAGGCAAACGTTTTTGACACAGACCTTTCTTATTTCGCCATCAGAGATGCACTGAGAACCGGCGACCCAATGCGTTTTCTTGGCACCCTCGAATACTTTGCCGAGGAGGGAAAGTATCATTTTGACGGCCACAGAAAATGCGGCGTGAGATTCAGCCCGCATGACACCGTGCAAAATAGGGGGCTCTGTCCTGTTTGCGGCAGGCCGGTGACCATCGGAGTCATGTATCGCGTGGAAGAACTTGCCGATCGTAAGGCCGGGGCAAAACCTGACGGAGCTCATCCGTACACAAACCTTCTCCCTTTGACCGATATCCTATCGGAGGTCTTTCAGGTCGGGCCAAAGAGCAAAAAAGTAGCCGGTGCATATCAGGAAGTGCTTGAAAGACTCGGCCCGGAATTTGAGATCCTCAGAAACACCCCCTTGGAAGCCCTTGAGCGGCATGGGCCTCCCCTGTTTGCCGAGGCGATCAGGCGAATGAGAAACAACCGGGTCCGGATTGCCCCGGGATATGACGGCGAGTTCGGCGCCATCTGCCTTTTCCAAGGGCAAGAGCGTGACCGGTTACTGGGGCAAAAAAGGCTCTTTGCTGCTTCAAATAAAGGCAGTACCCGCAAAAGGAATCGCCAGGCCCACACTGCAAAGACCCACGTGGCAAAAAGGGGCACAACGAACATGCCGCCCCAGTTCCGCCTCTTTGATCGAAACTTGCCGGAGGCGTCACAGCAGGTGTCCGAGCCGACAAAATCGATGGATACTGCCATGTCTGCCAAGGATAAGGGCATGGTTGATCTTTTACGCCACCTTAACGAGGCTCAACGCAAGGCAGTGAAACATTGCGGGGGGCCGCTTTTGATAGTCGCAGGCCCTGGAACCGGAAAGACCAGTACGATTGCACACCGCATCGCCTATCTACTCATGAAAGGGGATGCCCGGCCCGAGCAGGTGCTGGCCGTCACGTTTACAAATAAGGCCGCAAAGGAGATGGCCGAGCGGTTGGGAAAAACTATCGGCGACCGGGAGGCTGTGGACAGCCTCACCATCAAAACCTTTCACGCCCTGTGTCTTGAGATCATCTCACATGAGGCGGAAACCATGAAAAAGATGGGGCCGGTTTCCGTATTAAATGAAGGCGATCGCAGGGACATGGTAAAGCGAGCCATGAAACAGGCAGGATGCAAACCTTCCAATTTGAAGGGCGATAGCGAGAGGATCATGAGCCTTATTTCTTTTGTCAAACAGCTTATGCTTTCTTGCGAAGATGACCCGGCCGCAACGCTCGGCAAGCCCTTGCCCAATCGGTTTTCAGACATATATAGGGCGTATGAAGAAGCCCTTTCGAGAGACCGTCTCCTTGATTTTGACGACCTCATTTTCAAGACAGTCAGATTCTTTGAAACAAATGATGCCGCCCGAACAAAATACCGGAAAAGGTTTTCTTCCATATCGGTCGATGAGTACCAGGACATCAACTACGCCCAATACCGGCTCATTCGACTCCTTGCACCGCCGACTCATGACATCTGCGTGATCGGCGACCCGGATCAGGCTATTTATGGGTTCAGGGGTGCGGACGTGCAATATTTCCACAGGTTCTGCGACGACTATCCAACAGCAAGAACGATCCGCCTTAACCGGAACTATCGGTCCACTGAAACGATCCTACGGGCATCCGGGCAGGTCATGGGAGACGGTAGACCACATAGAGAAGAAAAGGGGATTTGGTCCGGCATACACGGGGCAAAGGCCCTGACCGTCGCTGGGCCTGCCACGGAGAGGGCCGAGGCCGAATATATCATAAAGACCATCGAGCAGGATGTCGGCGGGATCAGCCACTTTTCCATGGAAAGCGCACGTGCCGGCTCTGCTCGTGACAAAAAGGAAAGAAGTTTTTCCGACTTTGCCGTGCTGTACCGGGTCAACGAGCAGGCAAAGGCATTGAAGGAGGCATTTGCGAGGTCCGGTATCCCCTTTCAAAGTGTTGGGGAGGAAAAGCTTGAGAACCGCAAAGGGATCAGAGAGCTGATCTCTTACTTGAAAGTGGGACTGTCTTTTGCATCAGACCTTGATGTGGAGCGGATTGTCAACTTTCCTTCGAGGAGAATCAGCCGCGGGGTAGTTGAGGCTTTAAGGAAATGGTCTGAGATGACGGGTGAGCCTCTTTTTGCCGCACTGGGACGCGCAGGCGAGATCTCCGTCCTAAGTCCCCAAGCGAGAAACAAGGTCATGGCCTTTTCAAAGGATCTGAACGTACTAAAGGAGCGTATCAAGGGACGGAGTGTGTATGAACAGATTCAGTTGATATTCGATCAATTCAAGATCATGGATGAAATGTCCGGCGATAGAGGCTTTGAGGAAGACCTAGGCATGCTGTTTACCGTTTCGCGCACGTTTTCCGCCCGGAGCATCGAATTTCTGTCTCACCTCAGCCTTGAAAACGAGCAGGACCTGTACGATCCGGTGGCGGAAAAAGTAGCCGTGATGACCATGCATGCCTCCAAGGGGCTGGAGTTTCCCGTGGTTTTTATTGCAGGTTGTGAGGACGGCTTGATTCCTTTTCGAAAAAAGAATGGCGACGAGGCAGATATCATTGAAGAAAAAAGGTTGTTTTATGTGGCCATTACGCGGGCCAAGGAAAAGGTCTTTCTGACCCATGCGAGACAACGTCTGTGGTTCGGGCAAAAGAGGACACAGCGTGTCAGCCCCTTTCTTGAGAGCATTGAAGAAGACCTGAAACAGTACAAGAGACCTTTTTCAGCAAAACCAACTCCCAAGAGACAGGATAGGCAATTGAGTCTTTTTGAGTTATGAAATCGCTGCGCGATTTTATATGACGCGGCTTCGCCGCTTGAAAAAGGAAATTCCTATACTATCGAGATACTAATGACCAGTGACTAATGACCGATGACCAGACAATAGAAGAAAAACTGATCGACAAGATAGCGCTCAAAAACGGCCTAACCCTAAAACTCTCTGACCGCTCCAAGCGTGTGGCCGGAGACAGGTGGTTTGTCTGCTTTAGTGCTCGCATAGAGGTTGATGTGAAGCCGGAATATTTCGAAGGCGAGCACGCACCGGATATTCCCTTTGATGACATCCGAGCGGCAGTGGGAGACAAGGTCACATATCGTTACGAGAAGACGCGAAAATTTATTGCTGAAACTGAAAAAGTTGAAGTCTTCAACGGGCTGAAGGAGCGCTTCTTAAAAGCAACCCTTGAGTACATTTCAAGTGCCGACTTCCCTTCCAAGCTGATCCTGAAACAATATCGAGAGGCCCTTGGAGAGCTTAAGCAAATGAAGTTCGGGTAACCCCACACCCGCAGTTCACCGTAACCCATTGGTAACGTTTAAGAGTTGTGGCTCTTTCAACTTGAGCACCTTGTCCACCACCTCCTCCGGGTCCCTTCCAAGGACCCGGATCATGGGTTCCTTGCCCACATCGCCCCTGTCGAAAATGATGTCCGGAATCCCTGTCTCTTTTGAGAGCACACTTTCCGTGCCCCATTCAAGACTGCGCCCCTCCTGTTCCTTGACGCCCTTCGGCTCAAGAGCGCGGTCAAACGAGCACACCTTCCAGCCCAACGCCAGGCACTGTTTGACAGCCTCCTCTGAGAACCGAATGTTAATGGCCGAGCGAAACTGCTGATCATGACGCATAACAGTCACGATGACCGCGGCGATGTGGCTGGATGCCCCAAAAGCAGGGCCGGCAACCGCCACAATCTTTTCCCCGAGTCTCACCAGTCTGCCGGGAAACGCGGCCACATCTGTTGGGGTTTCGGCAAACGGCAGGGCATAGCCCAGATTAGACTGCACCTCTGGCACAAGGTGTCCGACTGCGGCTTGCTGGAGGCGGGCCAAGCCGGCTTTGAGTGCTTCAAGAACGCAGTACTTTGCCTGCTCATAGGCAAATCGTCCGTAAGGATTGGCAGGGCCGCGCCCCTTGCCCAAAGGAAAGGCAAAGCGAATAGCAGAATGAATAAACTCCTTAGCCCTTTCCACGGCTTTCCTTACTTCAGAGCCCATGGCAAGGTAGGTGGCAATGGCAGCAGAGTAGACGCACCCCGTGCCGTGGGTGTGAGGCGTATGAATACGCGGTTTGGAAAATTCGAAAAACTCTTTTCCGTTATACAGTAGATCTTTCGCAGGCCCTTCGAGGTGCCCCCCCTTGATCAACACATGCCTAGCCCCCATGGCATGTATGATCCGTGCGGCATCGCATGCCTCATCGTCTGTGCTGATCGACATCCTTGAAAGGACTTCTGCCTCATGGATGTTGGGAGTCACCACCATGGCCTTGGGGATAAGTTGCTTGACAAGGGCTTCTCTGGCCTGCTCAACCAGCAATACATCGCCCCCTTTTGCCGCCATTACCGGATCGACCACGACCTTTTCAATACCGTGGGCCGCCAGCCTGTCAGCTACGACTTCAATGGCGGGAGTATCAAAGAGCATACCCGTCTTTGCGGCATCCGCGCCGATGTCCGAGAGGACCGCATCGAGTTGCTGCGCAATAAAGTCTGGCGGCACGCCATGGATGGCCCTGACTTCTTCGGTATTCTGTGCTGTAAGGGCTGTCAGCACGCTCATGCCGAAGCCACCGAGGAGCGCGATTGTCTTCAGGTCAGCCTGAATGCCTGCTCCTCCGCCGGAGTCTGAGCCTGCAATTGTGAGAATACGCTTCATCGAGGTTTCAAAGTCCTTCCAACTTGTTCAGTTTCAAGAGTCGTCGCCTCTCGCCTCTGTCCGAGCTGAGATGTCATTGGTCATTTGTCACTGGTCGCTGGTCTGTTGTCATCCGACCGGCAGATCGTAACACGCAACCGATTATTGAATCAGTCCAATGCTCCAACACTCCAGTATTCCAATACTCCAATGGCGCTTTCAGCCTACCGGCACCCACAGATTGTGTCAATAAAAATAAAGCTTTAGTTTGACTTTCCAGCGAACTTCTTCTATGATTTGCCGGTGTCGCCCGGTTTGTGCAACTAAGAGATTTGAATGAAGATGAAGGCCGGACCCGGAAGCATAAGGTGTTATGATAGGATTCTTCGAAACCGTAGGCCGCGCTCTTATCCGCTTTGTTGAAGAGTTCGGCCTCATCATGTCTCTTTTTTTGTCAACCATTGCCTGGATGTTCCGGCCTCCGGCACGCCTTCGAGCCATCTTCGAGCAAATGGAGTTTGTGGGTGTCAACTCTTTGCTCGTGGTTATCCTTACGGGCACCTTCACCGGTGCTGTGCTGGCACTTCAAGCCTATCACGGGTTTCGCCTGTTCAATGCCGAAAGCCTGGTAGGCTCCACCGTTACCCTTGCCGTGACGCGCGAGCTTGGTCCGGTCATCACATCACTGATGGTTACAGGGCGAGCCGGTTCTGCTATGGCCGCAGAGCTGGGTACCATGAGGGTCACCGAGCAAATCGATGCCCTGTACTCCATGGCAGCCAACCCGATCAAATACCTGGTGGTCCCGCGCGTAGTTGCCGGAGCACTTATGCTCCCTGTGCTGACGATTATCGCAGATTTTGTCGGGATCATGGGCGGATATGTAGTGGGCGTGGGATTTTTGAAGATCAATTCAGGCATCTATGTCGCCAGGATTATTGAGATCGTGGAACTTGAGGACATCTTCAACGGCCTTGTGAAGTCAGCCTGCTTCGGGCTGATCTTGTCCCTGGTTGGTTGCTACAAGGGGTTCTATGCCAGTGGCGGCGCCCAAGGCGTTGGAAAGGCCACCACGCAGGCCGTGGTCGTAGCCTCAGTCGCCATCTTGATCAGCGATTACTTCTTGACGGCAGCCATGTTCTAGAATGGCTTCGCCATTACGTTTGGCTGTAAGCTGATGGCTAATAGCCAAGGGTAAAGGCATAACGCTTTTCTATGATCAAACTTGTCAATGTTTATAAGTCATTTAACGGACAGAAGGTCTTAGCCGGCCTCGACCTTGTGATCGAGGCCGGCAAGATCACCGTCATCATCGGCCAAAGCGGCGGGGGAAAGAGTGTCCTCCTAAAGCATATGATCGGGTTAATGAGACCGGATCAGGGGGAGGTCTTCGTTGAAGGAGTGGACATCACCCGTTTGAATGATCGAAGACTGAACGATATCAGAAAGAACTTCGGGATGCTCTTTCAAAATGCCGCCCTGTTCGACTCCATGACGGTGGGACAAAACGTGGCCTTTCCCTTGCAAGAGCATACCAGGCTGAAGCGGGACAAGATTGACGAGCTCGTTGAAAAGAAGCTGCTTGAGGTGGGCCTCAGGGATGCGGCCCAGAAGATGCCTTCGGAGTTGAGCGGCGGCATGCGAAAGCGCGTGGGCCTTGCCCGCGCTATGGCCCTTGACCCCAAGATCATCCTGTTTGACGAGCCAACAACAGGGCTTGACCCGATCACGGCCGATGCTATTGACCGCCTGATTGTCGAGACCCAGAAACACACAATGGCAACGTGTGTTGTGATCAGTCACGACATCGAGTCCAGCTTTAAGATTGCGCACATAGTGGCCATGCTGTATCAGGGAAAGATTATTGAAATCGGCGACCCCGATGCTGTCAAGTCATCCAAGAATCCGGCCTTGCAGCAGTTCATCCAGGGCAAGGCTGAAGGGCCCATTCATGTTGTATAGGCAATAAGAGACGATATGACCAGGCTTAGCGCTGAGGCAAAGGTGGGTTTATTCGTGGTCATCGGCATCGTGATATTGGCTTACATGTCTGCGAAGGTAGGCAAGTTTGAATACGGATGGGGACGAGGCTATGAGGTCTATGCCTATTTTGATTCTGCCGAAGGGCTTGCCGAAGCGGTGCCGGTAGAGATCGCCGGAGTCGAGGTGGGACAAGTCAAAAAGATAGAGCTCGAAGCCGGAAGGGCGAAGGTGACACTTCAGATCAAGCAGGATGTCGAGATTGGTGAAGACGCAAAGGCGGCCATTCGCACCACGGGTGTCCTGGGAGACAAATACGTGGAGCTAATCTTGGGCTCTCCGGAAGCAACCCCCATAAAACCAGGCGGACGCATCGAACAGACCGTATCACCGACCAATATCGACACCGTTATAAAGCAACTCAACTCTATCGGAGCGGATATCAAGGAAATTACAGGTTCCATTTCAGGCGTTCTGGGCGGAAAGGAGGGGGAGGCATCCCTTAAGATTATCGTAGACAACCTCCGGGAGTTGGCCCAGGCACTAAATGAAACCGTGCAGAAAAACAATGAGAATATCAACCGGACACTTGATAACCTGGCTGCCTTTTCCAAAGACCTCAGAGAAATAGCCGCAACCAACAAGGATGCCTTGAGCAAGATTTTGGCAAATTCCAGGGATGCATCGGCCCAGCTGCAAGAAACGATCGTGGCCTTCAATCAGGTCACGGAGAAGATCAACCGGGGCGAAGGGACTATCGGCAAACTCATTCATGACGAGGAGACCGTGGACAACATTAATACCGCCCTGAGCAGCATCAATGGCTACCTTCAAAAAGAAGAAAGGTTTCGAACGTACGTTGACTATAGGGGAGAATATCTGTTCGACATTGATGACCTGAAGTCCTACCTGTCTGTGCGTATCCAACCTAAAGAGGACAAATACTATCTCTTGCAACTGGTGGATGATCCGGCCGGGAAGAAAACCATAACCGAAACTACGACCATAGTCGCAGGGGTTCCCACCACCGAATATAAGGAAAAAATTGTCAAAGACGGAATCAAGTTCTCCGCCCAGATTGCAAAACGTTACTATAACCTGGGACTGCGCGGGGGGATTTTTGAATCAACCGGTGGAGTGGCCGCCGATTACTATCTCTTTGACGACCGCCTTATGTTCTCTCTGGAGGCATTTGATTTCGATCCTGATGAAAAACCCCACTTGAAGTTCAAGGCGGACTATACGCCATTTCAATATATATATCTGACCGCCGGCTTTGACGATTTCATAAGCGAGGACGGCAATGAGTCCTACTTCGTTGGCGCCGGTCTGCACTTCTGGGATGAAGATATAAAAACACTTCTCTATGGCGCACCCATTCCAAGGTAGCAGGCATTTTGCAACCAGGCAAATCCCGGCTTCCTTTGCAAGCTGATCCTTAAGAAGAGGCTCGGTCCGCAAGGCCCTGCCTTTCTTTTTGCGATGCCAATATATAGTGTGCCCAGTACCTGCCCAGGAATTATACTGCTATAAATTGTTGATTCACTGTCCTCCCGAAATTTTTCGTTGTGACTCCATTATCTTCAATCCGAACCGTGTGTCAGCGACGGCGTCGCATTCCTCCTTCCCTTTTGGATTTTGGTTGTTGGTTTCACCTATATGTCATTGGGTTTAAAGACTTTTTCCCCTTTTCAAAATAGGACAATCCATACCGAACCGACGGACAAGAAAAAGCTTGACCGGCGGGCTTCAATTGACCCAGCCTGGAAGGGCGAGGGGGCTTCACACGTGCATAGAGCGGCAAAACACAAAAAATGATTGCAGCCATCGTTCAATTTTGCTATAATACCTTTTTTTTTCAAAGAAAGGAGAATAACCATGCCCATATATGAGTTTCGCTGTCTGAAGTGCAATGAGGTCTTCGAGATCCTTATGGTGACGGGAGGAGACAAGGTTGAGATGAAGTGCCCCCACTGTAAATCCGAAGACTTCGAGCGTGTCTTAAGCACCGCCAGTTATGCAGTCGGCTTTAGCGGAAGCGAGTCGAGGACTCCAAAGGTCCAGTCAAGGGAATGCGCCTCCGGAACATGCTCCACCATAGACCTGCCTGGTTACTCCAAGAGCTAGGGAAGCATATCCTCTCAGTTGTCAGGACGATAATAAAGAACATTTGACAATCCCGCCGTTCTGCATTATCATTATTGCAATTCTATAACAATAAGGAATATTCTGTATGAAAGCCAATCATCGTCAAGAAAAGCGGCAATTCGAGCGCCTGTTTGAAAAGGAGGGGATCGACAAGGTTGAGGACCGAATGGCCATCTTGGAGGTGTTTCTTGGTGTTGAACAACACATGAGTTTTCAAGAACTTGCGACATTGTTGGAAAACAAGGGTCTTGATTTTGAACCTGACTTTGTAAAAAAGACTCTGAACCTGCTGTGCCGATACGGCTTTGCATCAAAAAGAAAATTCGAAGGCCAGCCCACCCTGTACGAGCATAGATATCTGGGCTCACATCATGACCATCTTATTTGCACCAAGTGCAAAAAGATCGTCGAGTTTGAAAACCCGCAAATGGAAACCCTGCAATTGGAAATAGCCTCTTTTCACGGGTTTCACGTACTTCAGCACAAGATGGAAATGTACGGTCTGTGTTCGGACTGTCTCCGGGAGCGCGTCAGCCTGACGCCCCTTTCATATGCCAGGGAAGGCGAGTCCGGCGTTATAGAAGATTTCACGGGCGGCTCGGCCGCGCAACTGCGGTTGGCAACCATGGGGCTGCGCAGGGGTGACGAGGTGGAGGTTATAACCAACAAAGGCGAAGGCCAGCTTGTCGTGGCCGTCAATGCCACGCGCCTGGCCATGGGCCGTGGTGTCGCTGCAAAAATTATGGTCAAGCCTAATGGTCGTAGAAAGGACTTGCAATGAACCTGAGCCAATTGAGGCAAGGCCAGACAGCCATCGTGGTCCGTGTCGGCGGTGACGGGCCTTTTCGCAGGAGGCTCCTTGAGATGGGATTTTTGCGCGGCACTGAGATCTACGTTGAAAAATATGCTCCCCTGAAAGATCCTATCGAACTCATACTGAAGGGTTATCACGTTTCTCTCCGGGTGGATGAAGCCGCCCGCGTGCAAGTTACCACCCACACCCTGCCCTCCCCCTTGAAGGGGGAGGGTCCAGGTGGGGGTGAAAATGTCAGGGGCATGGGAACATAACCTATGCCCAAAAAATCCATAACGATCGCACTTGCCGGAAATCCTAACGCGGGCAAAAGCACTATTTTCAACAATCTGACAGGCACCCGTCAGAAAGTTGGAAACTGGCCCGGCGTAACCGTAGAAAAAAAGGAAGGTCATCTGACCTCCAACGGCTACAACCTCACCATTGTAGACCTGCCCGGCACCTACAGTCTCACTGCTTACTCCATTGAAGAAATCGTGGCTCGCAACTTTGTCCTTGATGAAAAGCCGGATGTAGTTGTGGATATCATCGATTCCTCCAACCTGGAACGAAACCTTTACCTGGCCACACAGCTCAGGGAACTCGACACCAAGGTCATCTTTGTCCTCAACATGGCCGATTTGGCCAAAGAGCGCGGCGTCAAGATCGATGGAGACAAGCTTTCGGAACTTCTCGACGTGCCCGTGGTATTTACGGTCGGCAACAGAAACGAAGGCACCCGGCAACTCCTTGAAACGGTCATCTCTGTGGCCGAATCCGACACAGAGCTTCCCCGCACGCGCCGGGTCTATTACGGCAAAGACATTGAAAAGGCCATTGCCGAGCTGTCCGAATTCATCAAGGAAAAGACAGGGGGAAAGCTCCCCTACAATATCCGCTGGATTGCCGTAAAGCTCCTCGAAGACGACAAGATCGTGAAAGAGCGAATACTGAAGGCAGTCAACCCGCAGGGAGAAGCCATACTCCGTGAGGCGGAACTGAAACGTCAGAGGCTCCGCGATTTTTTTGATGAAGAGCCCGAAATTGTCATGACCGACCACCGGTACGGCTTTATTGCGGGAATCGTCAAAGAGGTCATAAAAACCGTATCAATAGAACGGGTGGATGTTTCGCGGCAAATAGACCAGGTATTGACCAACCGCCTGCTGGGAATTCCCATCTTTGTCTTTTTCATATGGGCCATGTTTCAACTCACCTTTTCATTGGGGGCATATCCCATGAGCTGGATAGACTCTGCCGTAGGATTGATGGGCCGGGCCGCGGCAGGGCTGCTGGCAGAGGGCATACTGCGCGATTTGATCGTGGACGGGGTTATTGCCGGGGTAGGCAGTGTCATTGTATTCCTGCCTAATATCCTCATTCTCTTTTTCTGTATCGCCCTGTTTGAAGACACCGGCTATATGGCCCGAGCCGCCTTTATGATGGACAGGGTAATGCACCTTATAGGACTGCACGGCAAATCTTTTATCCCCTTGCTCATGGGCTTTGGCTGCAATGCCCCGGCCATCATGGCCACCCGGACGCTTGAGAGTGAAAGAGACCGCGTCTTGACCATCTTGATCAATCCGCTCATGTCATGTTCCGCAAGGCTGCCGGTCTACGTACTGATGGCAGGCACTTTCTTCGGCGCCAGAGCCGGCAATGCTATCTTTTCCATCTATGCATTAGGCATCGTGCTGGCCATTGCCGTAGGCCGCCTGTTTAGATCGACTATTCTGAGGGGAAAGACGGCGCCGTTTGTGATGGAGTTGCCGCCATACAGGGCCCCAATGTTCAAGGGCCTGCTGATCCACATGTGGGATCGCAGCAAGATCTTCCTTAAGAAGATGGGCGGGGTGATACTGATCGGCTCGGTCGTTGTCTGGTTCCTGAGCTCTTTTCCGCAGCAAGTCAGCTTTTCCAGAGACTACGAATCTGAAATAGCAAGCATTGGCCTCCACTACGGTGACCGCATATCCTCAGCACGTGGTGATCTGCGCGAACAACTTATCAGGGAAAAGGCCCAGGCCGTTTCAGCCCTGCAAGCCCAAAAGGCCAAAGAAAAGGTGGAAAACTCTTATATGGGCCGGATGGGAAAGGTGTTGGCCCCTGTATTTGCCCCCATTGGAATGGACTGGCGCGGCAGCGTGGCGGTGCTTTCAGGGTTTGTGGCCAAGGAGATCGTGGTAAGCACCATGGGGGTCCTGCACGCTGTGGGGGCTGAAAGCGGCAAAAAGACCGAGGCCTTGAAGCAGGCCCTGAGAAAAGCCGGTATGACCCCACTTTCTGCATATGCCATGATGGCCTTTGTACTGATTTATGTGCCATGCCTTGCCACAGTGGGGGCCATCAGGCGAGAGACCAACTCCTGGAGGTGGGCCTTCTTCAGTATCGGCTACAGCACTGTGCTGGCCTGGCTGGTTGCCTTCATCATTTATCAGGGCGGCAAGGTGGTTGGGCTGTAGCATAGCTACACTATGGAGTGCCTAAAGTGATCTAAAGTGATCTAAAGTTGACAGTGTCGTAAAAAGTCCAAATTAGACGGCAAAGTAAAAAGCGCCAAATTCAAGGCGCGCAAATCCTGAGGAATGAGGCGTACTTATGGTACGCCGCAGTGACGAAGGATGCAGCGCAACACAGAAGTTGGACTTTTTACGAAGCCGTCAAAGTTAAAGGCGTAAGAACCAGTTCTTATAAAAAGTTTCTTCTCTGCCGAAGGCGGATCAACTTTAGCTCACTTTAGGCATTTTAGGCACTTTAGCTCACTTCTTCACACACTTGGAGCAATAACCAAACACCTCCAGTTTATGGCCCTTTATCAGGAAATCATATTCTTCAGCCAAGCTGCCCTCCAGCCTCTTCAGAGATTTCTCTTTGAATTCTATGGTCTTGCCGCACTCTAAGCACCGAAGGTGGCAGTGGAGTTCATCGCCATAGATATGTTCGTAGTGGAAGTGACCATCTTCAAAATATGCCTCTTGAATAAGGCCTGCCTCCAGCAATAGCGGGATAAGGCGGTAGATGGAAGGCTTTGAAATCTTTTTTCTCTTCCGTTTCAGCCGCAAATAAAGCTCATCTACATCAAAATGTTCACTGGTGGCAAATATCTCCTTTATGATGGTTTCCCGCTCAGGGGTATTCCGAAGCCCCTTCTTTCGAATAAATCCTCTGAATATTTCTATCTCGTCTTTCATGAGTATGCCTCGTTTGCGGTTTGATTTTATAACCACACTTGCCGCACTTATGTCAACGGCCAAATAGCTCAGACCGCTTCCGGCATGAAAGGATCAGTTGGCAGCCAGTACTGACGCACGAATTTTCGCATTTTTGTAACCATATGAGTTTACGGAATAATGACTGTTGGTAATTTGCTCTGAAGAAAATATTTGTCGCGCTGTTTCCACCCCCACCCCAGCCCTCCCCCTTCAAGGGGGAGGGAGTTTATGTCTATAATCTCAACTGATTAATCCCCTCTCCCTCGCGGCCTCCGGCTCGGAGAGCCTACGCCTCGGAGAGGAGAGGGCCTGCCCTGTTAAATAGGGTTTCCTTTGGGAAATTTAACAGGGTTAGGGTGGGGGGAAAACGTGCGTCAGGGCTGCCTGATGACACTTATCCTTGACACATATGAGGCATCTGTGCTAACAAAAGCCCCCTGCAAGTCGGAAACTGAAGTTTTCGCAGACACGTTCCTATAGACAGAAAAAAATAAACAGAAGAAACAAGCCATGAAGGCGGATTGACTGGGAAACAGCTAGCCTTCGTGGCTTTTTTTGTGGATAGCGTTGGGGTTGCTGTTGACTTAAGTGGTTGGGTTGAAAAAATCCCCCTAAACCTGCCCGCAATGCTTCGCAACGCGAGGCAGGCGGGTCCCCCCTTACAAAGGGGGACTTTCAAAAGCTCCCCTTTTTAAAGGGGGCTGGGGGGATTTCATAAGGCACAGGAATCATGAACTGCAGGGAGTTACAAAGGTTGATGCTTAAGTCAACAGCATCGACCCTAGCCCTCTTCCGCGAGGTGAGAGGGAACTATGCGGTAACCCCGCTACAAGCAGCGGGGCATTGAAAAACAGTAATAAGGAGGAACAACATGAGAAAACACGGTTTGATTCTTTTTGGCGTCACATTCGTTTTCGGATTGCTTATTGTCACGGCCAACGCCCAGGCCTTGGACAAGGAAGCCCTCAAGGCTGAAATAAAGGAGGAGATCAAGAAAGAATTGAAAGGTAAGGCCGGAATCCAGGACAACATCACCATCAGCGGGCTTATCGAGGCGGAGGCAGCTTTTGAAGACGGCTCCCAGGAGGACTCGAGTGATATTGTTCTGGCCACGGTGGAGGTGGGGTTTGATGCGAAGGTCAACGAGTGGGTAAGCGGACATATACTCTTTCTGTATGAAGAGGATGATACGGAACCTATGGATGTGGACGAGGGAACCATTACCATGCGGAACCCGGAAGTTTGCCCGGGCTCAGTAACCGCGGGCAAGATGTATCTGCCTTTCGGCAACTTCGAAACCAACATGGTCTCCGATCCTTTGACACTGGAGCTTGGCGAAACCAATGAAAGCGCCGTGCTGGTGGGTCTTGAGGCGGCCGATTTCCATGCGTCCGTCTACGCTTTCAACGGCGACATCAACGAAATCGGCGAGGACGACGAGATCAACGGGTTCGGTGCCGGTGCAGTCTACGCTTATGAGAACGATGGCATTAACATCGACATTGGAGTCGGCTACATCAACAACATTGGGGATTCAGACCTGATGACTGACAAGATTCCTGGTAGTGAGATTGCCGATTACGTGGCCGGCTATGCCGCTCACTGTATCTTCAATATCGGCCCGTTCACCCTGATCGGCGAATATGTCGCGGCTGCCGATGATTTCAAAGTGGGCGAACTTCCCTTTGCCGGTCACGGCGCTCAACCCGCGGCCTGGAATATCGAGCTGGGTTGCACTTTTGAACTGGCCGGAAAAGAAACCACCTTCGCCCTGGGGTGCCAGGGCACGGAGGAGGCCCTTGCACTGGAACTGCCCAAAGAGCGTTACATGGTGAGCGTTGGAGTCGAAGTCTTTAAGAAGACAAGCCTGGCTCTGGAGTTGGCTTATGATGAGGACTACGATGTAAGCGACGGCGGCACGGGCGAAGATGCAGATATCGCAACCATTCAACTCGCCGTAGAGTTCTGATCCTTACTCGTTGCGACCACGAAACCGCAAAGCGAATCCTTTGATGGCCGTGGCAAGAATGTATGCCAGGCCGGCGATGACAATGATAGTGGCGCCTGCGGGAAGGTTCGGCCCGTAGGATACGATGAGCCCGGAGGTAGTAAAGACTGCTCCCAGGAGCGAGGCCATGATCATCATTTGACCCAGGCTTCGTGCATAGTGGCGGGCAGTGGCCGCGGGCAGGGTAAGCAGTGCGATAACCAGGATGATGCCCACAACCTGAATGAGGATCACCACAGTCATAGCGATGAGGCAAAGGAGTAACAGGTAGGTGCCCACAACACCGACTCCCTGAAGCCGGCTGTACTCCTCGTCGAAACACACGGCCAAGAAACGCTTGTAAAAAAGAAGGACCAAAATAATGATAATGGCATCAAGGCAGACGAGCAGGCGTACACTTTCCCTTTCCACCATCAGGATATTGCCGAACAAATAGCTCATCAGGTCAACATTGTAGCCTGGGGTCTTGTAGATAAAAAGTATCCCCACGGCCATCCCTACTGCCCAAAGAGCACCGATGATTGTATCTTCGTGCTGGTGAAAGCGCAGGGTTACAAACCCGATTATGAGCGCTGCGATAAGGGCTGAAACAACAGCACCGTGTATGGGATCATACCCATAGTAATAGGCGATTCCCATACCTCCAAGGACTGTATGGGAAATACCTCCGCTGATGAAGACAATTCGTCTGACGACCACGTAGGTCCCCACAACGCCGCAGGCCACGCTGGCAAGCAAGCCGATGACGACGGCGTTTTGCATGAACGCTTGGTTTTTTAAAACATCTAAGAATTCAAACATCTTAATCGAAGCTCAAAGCCGATGGTCTCGTAAAAAATCCAAATTAGACGGCAAAGTAAAAAGCTCCAAATTCAAGGCGCGCACCTCTTTTAAAGCCGTCAGGCGCAATCCTGAGGAA
>JABXJW010000379.1 GCA_013375395.1 Desulfobacterales bacterium | reverse complement strand
TTGCATCCGCCGCCGCGGTGGCGGCATGTCACACGGCCACCGGCATTACGGCCGCCGCTTTTCTTTAAGGGCCGTATCAAGCTCTTTTCGGGCTTTGAGGAGGTTATGTCCTCAAACGTATCATATGTCTGAAACCGCCGCCCGGGAGAAGTAGGCTTTGTTTTTCTAAGCGCCATGTCTTTTTACCTGCTATTCGTAATTTGTTCCTTTTTCCAAAATCGAAGATTACACCCCTTCAAAGAATTCAACATGCTCACCCTTAGCCAGGGTCACCATGGCCTTCTTCCAGTTGCGGCGTCTGCCCATGGTCCGCCCGAAGCGTTTGGTCTTGCCCTTCATCTGCATGGTCCGAACATCAAGGACCCGAACATTGAAAATCTTCTCCACCGCACGCCTGATCTCAACCTTATTCGCGCCCCGGTCCACTTCAAAAGTCAGCTGGTTGTTGGCCTCCTTCTGGATGGTGCCCTTCTCGGTAATCAGGGGTCTCTTAATAATATCGTGTGGGCTCATGAGAGCAATCTCCCCTCTATCTGCTCCACGGAAGGCTGAAGGAGAACAAGATGCTTAAACCTGAGGATATCGTAAACATTCAACCCTTCTGAACGCAGCACCTTGACATGAGGCACATTTCTGGAGGAAAGCTCCAGGTTTTCAAGTTTCCGGTCCGTTACGATAAGGGCCTCTCTGGTCTTTAGAGCAGCCATGACCTCCATAAATTGTTTGGTCTTAGCCGTCTCAAGATCGAGTCGGTCCACAACGATCAATGCCTTGTCC
The DNA here is from genome assembly GCA_013375395.1 of Desulfobacterales bacterium. Taxonomy (GTDB): domain Bacteria; phylum Desulfobacterota; class Desulfobacteria; order Desulfobacterales. The sequence goes on along the minus strand of JABXJW010000379.1, from coordinate 1,700 downwards.
TGCAACTTGCTGGTCAGGGCCATCTTCAGGGCCTCACTGCAGACCTTTTTCGGCACTTTATGAGTGTAACTGCGCGGGCTCGGGCCGAATACAACTCCGCCGCCACGCCACAGCGGAGACTTTCGAGACCCAGCTCTGGCGCGACCGGTGCCCTTTTGGCGGTAAGGCTTTTTGCCGCCGCCACGCACTTCAGAACGCCCCTTGGCAGCTGCTGTTCCGGTCCGCCGATTGGCCAACTGCATGGTAACCACCTGATGCAATACATGCTTTTTGATCGGGACATTGAAAATCTTGTCGGTCAAGTCTATCTCAGAGATCTTTTCGCCATCCACATTATAAACATCAGCAGCTGCCATAAGCCTTGTTCCTAAGCTATTTGGTCTTGCGTTCAAATTTTGGTTTTCGCACTTCAATCAATCCGGTTTTGCTTCCGGGCACAGCCCCTTTTACGATCATGATGTTTTGTTCCGGCCGAATATCGACAACCTGCAAATTTCGCACGGTGGTGCGTTGGTTCCCATAATGGCCCGGCATTTTGCGCCCTTTTGTGACCTTGGCAGGGGTTGCAGAAGCGCCGATAGAACCTGGAGCACGATGAAACATAGACCCGTGAGTCTTTCCGCCTCCATGAAACCCCCATCGTTTTATAACGCCGGCAAAGCCCCTCCCCTTGGAAATCCCGCTCACCTCAACAAGTTCGCCCGCATGGAACATCTCTACAGTCAAAGTCTGCCCTAAGGTGTACTCAGAAGGGTCATCCACTACGATTTCCCTCACAAAAGTGTATGCGTTTCCATTATTCTTTTTGAAATGCCCCTGGAGGGGTTTGTTTACACGGGTTAGATTCTTTTCCAAAAAACCGACCTGTAATGCATCGTACCCATCAGTTTCCCGCGTTTTTATCTGTGTGACAACACAGGGCCCCACCTCAAGCACTGTCACCGGCACCTGTTCCCCGTCCGGTGAAAAGAAGCTCGACATACCGAGTTTTCTGCCTAAAAGGCCTTTATGCATTCTATTTCTTCCCAGTATTTGCTCTTGAATTTGCCGCCGGCTGTTGAACTAAGAAAGAAGATATTTCCTTCAATGGCAGCCACAAGAAGTAAGCATGGAACATGGAGCATAGAGCGTAGAGTAAGTGAAGAAAAACTAAAGTTTTACTCCAAGCTCTATGCTCTATGCCCCAAGCTCTATGCTCCTAGTCGAGCTTTATCTCCACATCCACTCCTGCAGATAAATCCAGCTTCATTAGGGCATCAACCGTCTGCTGCGTCGGCTCCAAGATGTCCAAAAGACGCTTGTGGGTCCGAATCTCGAACTGCTCACGGGACTTTTTGTCCTTGTGTGGTGAGCGCAATACGCAGTACTTGTTAATGACCGTCGGAAGCGGTATCGGACCCACTATTTTGGCGCCCGTGCGCTTGGCGGTATCAACAATGTCGGCGGTTGACTGATCCAAAAGCTTATGATCAAAGGCCTTCATGCGGATCCGTATTTTCTCATTCATGATTGCACCCATATTCTACCGGCAAACGATCTATGATACCGGATGCCTGATTCCGGATGATCAATGCCCGACAAATCGAATCCATCGGATCTGGGATCAGGCATCCCTATTCCAGTATTTCGCTGACCACGCCGGCCCCTACTGTGCGGCCTCCTTCTCGGATGGCAAACCTGAGCTCCTTTTCCATCGCTAT
>JABXJW010000378.1 GCA_013375395.1 Desulfobacterales bacterium | reverse complement strand
AGAATGCGTATTTGAGAATGAGAACTTTGATTTTTTCAAACGAAGAGACTATTATCTCAAATTTAGGACATGGATTTTGAATCCAATTTTTTATGTATATAAGTATAGTTGCAAACCTGAAATGAGTTTTTGGGTGGCTAAAAAGTGATGCAGACGTTTTTATGTGAATATTTCTTGTGCTGATAAAACACAAATAAATATCATGTCTGCTCATGCAGCAAAATATTTAAACAAATAATGACAAACGTAGCCCGCGAATAAATCAAAAAATTGAGGAATAAAAAACATGAACACTGATAGAAATAAATCAAAAATATTTACTATCGCTTTAATTCTAGTGTTAACTATATCTGCAATTGTTGTTGCTTTGCCAGCTGCTAACGCACAAGCATCGAGAAAGACCTTTCCCTTCATCGGTGCCATTCCTAACCCAGTAGGCGTAAATCAAGAAGTGCTTCTCCATACTGGAGTTACCCAGCAGCTGTCAGGTCCACAATATGGTTTTGAAGGATTATCAATAACAATTGAAAAGCCTGACGGTACAATCGATACGATTGAGAACATCAGAACAGATGCAACGGGAGGAACCGGCAGAGTTTACACACCTAATCAAGTAGGCACATATAATATCCAGACACATTTCCCTGAACAAGAGTTTCCAGCAAGGTTAGGGGAAATCGAAGCGGGTACAATAATGGAGGCCAGCACTAGTGAAGTATTGGAGTTGGTTGTACAATCGGACCCAGTACCTATTTATCCAGGGCATTCGCTTCCAACTGAATACTGGACCCGTCCAATAGATGCACAACTAAGAGAATGGTCAGCAATCTCAGATAACTGGCTGGAGGCTTGGCCATACGTTCCTTGGGACACAACTGCACGGAATGCGCCCTACAATGATGGTCCAGAGACTGGACATATAATTTGGGCAAAAGACCTAATAGCCATGGGTGGTCTAGTCGGAGGAGAACTTGGAGAACACGCATTTGAGTCAGGAGATGCCTATGAAGGAAAATGGCTTCCGCCACTAATCATAGGCGGAGTCCTCTACTATAATCAATACCAATCAGGCGGAGGTACCAACGTTGAACAAATTGTTGTGGCAGTAGATCTAAGAACTGGAGAAGAACTATGGGCAAGACCTCTAATTGACCCTAATGGCGATAATCGTAGGATAGACTTCGGACAAGTATTCTTTTTTGACTCCTATAATTATCATGGTGTGTTCGCTTACTTGTGGGCACCTGCTAGAAATACTTGGCACGCATTTGACCCATCAACCGGACGCTGGGTCTATTCCATGGAAAATGTGCCTTCCGGCGAAAGAGTACGTGGTCCAAAGGGTGAAATCTACATATACACTGTTAACCAAGCAGAAGGTTGGATGACGCTTTGGAATTCAAGCAGAGTTGTGACATATGGACGTGCTGGTGCATTTGGTGGAAGCTGGTTATGGGGTCGAGAAGGAACTGTCTTTGATGCTCAAAACGGATTCGAATGGAACGTTTCGATACCTGAAGGTTTACCGAGGGGCGGTGGCGGCGGAGTGCGAGCAGTTATTTTTGAAGATAGAATACTCCTTTCCTCAGACCAGCGATGGTCTCAATTGGAAACTGACAGCTTACATCTAGCATGCATAAACGTAGAACCAGGACACATAGGTGAATTGTATTTTAATACAACTTGGAGTCCACCAACACCTCCACTGGCTGCAGTTGTAAAAGTTGCCAGTGCAGAAGATGGGGTTTTCATCCTAGGCATAAAAGAGACAAGACAAATTGTAGGCATGGACTTTGACACGGGAGAGCAAATATGGATAGGTGATCCAATGCACTATTTAGAGATTTATAGCGCTACCAATGACAGGCGAAGCGTAGCCCAATTCTATGACGGAAAATTATTTGTAGGGGGCATGGCAGGAATAGTGTACTGTCACGACACTTCAAACGGAAAACTCTTGTGGAGCCACGAAGTTACCGATCCCCTAAACGAAATCTTGTGGGGCAATAATTGGCCTGTGTATGGGTCGTTCGTTGCCGACGGAAAACTCTACGTACACACTTGTGAACACTCTCCCCTTGATCCTAAACCGCGCGGAAACCCATTCATCTGCTTGGACATTGAAACCGGAGATGAAGTATGGTCAATAAATCTCCGTGGACACCACTGGGGAGGGTATCCAGTTATCGGAGACAGCACAATAGCGATATACAACACATACGACCAGCGCATATACGCTCTTGGTAAAGGTCCAAGCGAAACCACAGTCTCGATCAAAGATAATGTTGTACCACTGGGAAGTAGTGTGCTGATTGATGGCAGTGTAATGGATATTTCTCCGGGCACAGAGGATGTTGCTCTGAGATTACGGTTCCCGAAGGGTGTTCCCACTGTATCTGATGCAGATATGAGCGGATGGATGGAGTACGTATACCTGCAGCACGAGCGTCCAGCAGACGCAACTGGTGTTCAAGTGAAGTTGGAGGCGGTTGATC
>JABXJW010000377.1 GCA_013375395.1 Desulfobacterales bacterium | reverse complement strand
GATCTATATTACGTGCCACTTTGATCACATATTCCTCATGAAAGCAACTAAAAAGACATTTTTTCGGTTTTAGCCGTGCAAATCTCTTGCCAAAATCCGGTCTATTTCACTGGATACAAAGATTTGATGATCTGCCACATTTGGCATTCTCGGATTTCCACTTGGCCACCACCTGGCAGAACTCATCACTTGTCCTTTTTGCTTGCTTCGCAGCCAACCGTTCCAACTGGCCACCAAGTCCGAACAGCCTGATATGTATCCTTCCTTCCATGATCCTGAGACATCGGATTCCGTCAATGGGGGTGAGTCGCAATATGCCGGAAGCGTGGAATTTTTCCGTGAGCACGGCAGGTCTAAGTCTCCAGCGCATTTCAAAACTATCCAAATGCGTCTGCTGTATTTCTTCGTAAACTATTTCGCCGCCGCCAAGTACCTTATTCGCAGCTTTGCGTGCGATACCGGGCATGTCAACGTTGGGCAGACTGATACTCAGCCGCCTGCGTATCAGATACTCCGAAGATTCTCTTTCAAACCTCATGTGGGGATAAAGTTCGAATTCCTTGGCCATAAAGGCATCGAACTCCGGGGTTTGAACGGTTTGCCACAGCTCGGGGGCGGACATCGGGATCTCATTCTCAAGACGGAATTCCATGTGAACCTCTTCTTTATGTCAGATATCTCTTGGCAAGGCGGCAGGACAATCTTCACGACGCTTATTCCATTCTATATCAAACACGTATCCTGAAGCAAAGGAATAAAAAGAAGTGGCTTGGGAGTGCACCGTGGTTTGTGTTTACTGTGGCACAATCTATGCAAGATCAAGCAACAGGAGAATGAACCATGAAAATCGTGATTCCCATATTCCGATCATGGTTTCTCCGGTTTTTTGACTCAAACTGACGTCTGTTACAAATTGTCATAATACCACCGTCGCTCCGACCGGGTGGCAGAAATAGCCCGGAAACAGGCCACCGGATTACTCCGTTGCCAGCCGAATTCACGAAACAGGTGTCCAACGGGGGGCTCAATCCATGCAGACTGCAAAATCTATATTGATTATAGGTTTCATCGTCGCCTTTTTCCTTGTTTGCGTGGTGTCGTATGCCGTGGATGTGCCCGAAGGGATCATATTCGTCGATCTATCCAGGTCAGTGAAGAAGCACAACGCCTGGCTGAAATCGAGAGCCCTGCTAATTGCATTCCTCAGGACCTTCAAGAAACCTTTCAGAATAGTGCTTGCCGGATTTGATGAGGAAATCCACGAGTACATCAGCGTAGTCACTGAAACTGAAGCGGACATTGAGACGCTGGCGGGAGAAATTCAGAAAATCGATGCCCGCAGCTACTGTACCGACCTGGAGATTCCTTTCAGATATCTGCTTGAACGGGACGACAAGGAAGCTATCGGGTTCGTATTGATCATTTCCGACGGCGAGCCTGACATATGGGACGGCAAACTCCGCCATTTCAGTAAAAACGTGAAATCCGATCCAATGTACGAAGACCTTAACAGGCAGTACCGTATGCTTAAGGCGTCGGGGCTTTCCCCTGACGAGCTTTTTGACCGTTTGAGACACCTTTATCACAGAAGGAACCTTGAGCTGATTGAAGAGCAGCTATCCGCGTTAAGGGATGCGCTGGGTGACAGGATCATTCTATGGGACCTTTCCGGTGAGTCAGGCTACTTGAAAAATTGGGCTGAGGAGTATGGCGGCCGGTATCTGCCAATGAAAGCGGAAGAAGATGCAACCTCTGTTGATCGCTTGAGAAAGGTTATATTGTCTGTGCCGGGAAGATCAAGCTCTGTGGTGGCTTCCCGGCTACCATCGCCTGACCTGGGTGGTAAGCCAAAAAAGCCTGCCGGGCAGACTCCAAAACAGATCTCGGGAGATGGTGTAGACGGCTGGACTATCAGTGCTGCGGTGGCGTTGTTCGTGCTAATTGGTTTGGGCGGCATGGTTATGCTTAGCAGGTTCCGTTCGGCCTCGATAAAAGAGGTGCCGAATTATATGGATGACAAGATCAGGCGAGCGATGGGTGACGCCGAAAAACTGTGCGATGAGCTTATAGAAGAGGAAACCAAGGCCCTTGAGTTTGACAGGCGGTTCTCAATACGGGTGCCTGTTCCGCCTGGCGCCATGGAAGTCCATTGGACTAATGACGACAGCTCGCAGATGTGGGGGCAGGCCGTTAACATTTCCATGAATGCTGTGCTGTTCGAGGCTCCTGGTTTCAGGGCTGAGTCGATTGACAGGGTAGTTTGCCCCCGCTTGGATGTAGTCTTTAACGTTGTGCGATCAAGCATTCATCGTAAAGTGGGGGACAGCGTCGTTGCCGTGTTGGAAGAGTTCGAGGATAATGTTGATGATTCGATGAGATGGGTAGAGATTCTTACCAGTATTGATGGTCTCGTAAAAAGTTCAAATTAGACGGCAAAGTAAAAAGCTCCAAATTCAAGGCGCGCAAATCATGAGGAATGAGGCGTACTTATGGTACGC
>JABXJW010000006.1 GCA_013375395.1 Desulfobacterales bacterium | reverse complement strand
GGTATCGAGGTAAACGTCCGGGAAGATCTCCCGGTCATTTACGGTGAAAGGAAACGACTGGGCCGGGTTGTAGATGAACTGTTGACCAATGCTGTTAAGTATATTGGAAGAGATAACCCCTCTCCACGCATTGATGTAGGTGCCGAAGAACAAGAAGGCCAAAAGACTTTTTTAGTTCGAGACAATGGCATCGGCATTGATCGGGGCCAGGCCAAGCGCATCTTCGAGATCTCCTACCACCTGCACAGGAAGTCGGGCATAGGCATGGGGCTTGCGATGTGCAAGAAGGTCGTCGAACGCCATGGTGGCCGGATCTGGGTGGAGTCTGAGCCCGGAAAGGGTTCAACATTCTACTTTACGCTTCCCGGAAAGAGATAGAAAATCAACGATCAAAGAGTTGTCACGTTAATTCACTCCGTCCCCAAAACTGTCTTGATTGGGGTTTCATATCTTCCTTCCAAACCGCATAAATCCTCTATAACCCTGTCACGTTCAGAAGATTGGAAGTGGAGTGCCTTTTATGAATTCCCGGCTAAGGGAACAAATGTATATGATTTTTCGCCACAAGAGGATTTTCGACATCCAGCATCGAGTATCCAGTATCAAGCATCAGGCGCCATTACAGCAGGGAAACCCGCTCACAGCTTCCATCTGAGGTGTCCACGAAATAGAATCCAGGGGACCCGTCCTTTCCCATCACCTCACCGGGGTTCAATAGAGCCGTCTTTCCCGTGCTGTCAAGGAATGCTTCATGGGAGTGACCAAAGCAAACCAAGTCGAATCTGGCGCTTGCGGCCAGGCCCTCAGCCATGGTGCGATAGTGGGTAAAGGCGACCCTGAAACCGTCAAGTTCCAGCTCTCCCATCAGGCCGTAAAGTTCAATATGAGAAAGCTCGGTTAGTGAAAGCCTGGTCAGCAGGTACTGGTCACCATCATTGTTACCGAAAACTCCATGGACAGGGATCTGTCCCTGATCAAGCTCCTTCAGCATAAATGGCGCAACAAAATCCCCGCAGTGAATGATGGCCCCGGTTCCACGGTGCTTTATGAACTCCAGGGCCTTCCTAACATTCCAGATATGATCGTGTGTGTCACTCATTACGGCAAGTATCATGATTTATCCCTCCTTTCGGACTTATGGGCTTGGCCCCAATTGGCTCTGAGTTGGACGCTAAAATCAAGCTGGGAAAGCCAGATCTCCGCCAGGGAGTATTGGAATAATGGAGTACTTGAGTGATGGGTTTACCTGCCGGCCATTGCCATGTGTGCTGGCCTTGTAGCTGCCCAGCGAGCGTGGCGCTGGCAGGCGGGGAGGAACAAGAAAATGGTCTCTTACACTCCTGCTGGCCACTACCCCGGTACTCCAACACTCTGTTACTCCATATGGACAGCTCAAATCAACGGCGCATAGAATTTGTTAGAGGTTTATCAGAACACATGTTGAGGTGGAAGTTTTTTTCTGCTAGTTTCCGCTAACTGAGGTTTCCCGAATAGCTTATCTCCAGGATTATGGACTGCTTCAAACGGGAGGAAGAAAATGAATAGTCCCGTCTATTTTGCAGATCTCCGCGCAACGCCGAGCCGGAACCTGCTCAGTAAGGTTAAAGGGCTCCTTGATGCCGTGGGCTTGGCAGACAGGGTCACGAAGGGGGCGCTTGAGGCCGTCAAGCTCCACTTTGGGGAGGCCGGAAACACTGCCTACATAAGGCCGGTTTTCGTCCGAAAAATCGTTGATTACGTCAAAGAGGCCGGAGGCAGGCCCTTCTTGACTGATGCAAATACGCTATATGTGGGAAGCCGAAGCGACTCGGTCGGTCATCTGGCCACGGCTATACAAAACGGTTTTGCCCATGCCGTGGTGGATGCCCCGCTGATCATTGCAGATGGGCTGCGGGGCGGCAATGAGACACCAGTTAAGGTCGATTTGAAGCGGTTTAAGAGAGTCTACATCGGCTCTGAGATCGTCCGGGCGGACGGCATCGTGAGTGCGGCGCACTTCAAAGGCCATGAGCTTTCAGGCTTTGGGGGCGCCATCAAAAACCTTGGCATGGGTTGCGCTTCTAGAAAAGGCAAATTGGCCCAGCATTCCACGGTTTCCCCGAAGGTGAAGAGGAAAAAGTGCCAGGGGTGCGGTGAATGCATTGAATATTGCGCCCACAAGGCGATTCGCCTGGTTGACGAAAAGGCTGAGATTGAGCCGAAAAAGTGTGTGGGCTGTGGGGAGTGCATCATCATCTGTCAGAATCAGGCCATCCAGATTCAATGGGACCAGGCGATTCCGGTATTTTTGGAAAACATGGTGGAATATGCGGCCGGGGTGCTGAAAGGCAAAGAAGGCGCAGCCACGTTTGTCAACTTCATTACCGATGTATCGCCCGCCTGTGACTGCTGTTCCCACAACGATGCCCCCATTGTGGCCGACATCGGCATCGCGGCCTCAAACGACCCGGTGGCGATCGACCAGGCCTCGGTCGACCTGGTCAACCAGGCAGAAGGACTGCCCAATACTGCTCTCGCCTCCAACTTGAAGCCCGGCGAGGATAAGTTCCGGGCGCTTTATCCGAAGGTGGACTGGGAAGTTCAGCTAAGGTATGCAGAAGAGATCGGGCTGGGGATGAGAGCGTATGAACTTGTAAGAATTTAGTTAGAGACATTGGGTTGTCAAACCAAACTCCTCGACCGCCGCCGGCGCCCCTGTGCACGTGCGGAAACAGGAGACCGTCAAATAATCAGACACTGTGCAATATCTGCTCGCCTCCTGTCGGCTGCTTTTTCTCAGAATTGTAACATATCGTTCCACTTGGATGTCGGCAACAGTTCACAACGGGCGGAAACAGGCTGTCAGGCCAAGAACTTGTTGACAAAACAATGAGTTGTTGATACTTTTCATTCCGATTATGGATGGGGCCGTGCACTGACTCCAAAGAGCCCGTTTTGCAGAAAGACACGGTTTTTGTGTTTTTTTGCCAAACTCAACGTGGCTTGTCGCTGCCGGGGATTGGTCAGCGTGCACGAATCTTGCAGGAATGCATTGATCTTGCAGCGTAAACCGAATATTGATCATAAATGAACATATTACGCCTCTTGGCCTCGCCAAGAGCTACGACGCATGCGAATTTTTGATAGAGTTGTGGGAGGCCTGTAAGAAATGTCACCAATCTCTTGGAAATTAGAAGACTTAGAAGAGCTTTACGAAAAGATTTCGTATTTGGATAAGTTCTTGACTCGAAACCACTTCACACTGATATACGATACCAATCCCGAAGACTCCGTAAGACAAGAGTTGTTGAAGACTATCAAAAACCTTCATGAGATAACGGGCAGAATGATTTCAATTGAAGATCAAAGAGGCTGACCCCGGACTTCAAAGCTGATATTTGCCACAGAGATTTCCCATGATACATTGGCCCAATTATTGAGTGGGCAATGCAGTGAATCCCAAGACTCCGTTTCTCAGAGAGAGCGGGGTTTCGTGTTTTCTGGACTTGCTCAACGTGGTTGGCCGTCGCCACAGCATTCACCCTCACCCCAAGCCTGTCCAGCGAGGCAGAGAGGGTATTTTGGACTTTTTGCAAAATCATCAATCCTGCGGTTGAGGGATTAAATCAAATTGTGGAATTTGGAGATTGGCGGGTTATCGTACATCTGCGGGCGCTTCCGTCGAACCGAAGCGAAGCATCGCAAGGGGAAGCGGTTCGGTAGGCACTCCGAGGATCTCCCCGCAGCGCCGTGATCCGGTGAATATGCGGCCGTTGGGATATTTGGCGATTTGCTTGAGATCCTTCGGTCTGAGCTGTTCTGTCCATTTGACTTCAAGGGGCCAGAAACGATTTTGGTCAACGTACGCAACGTCAACCTCGCCCTTGGCTTTAATATAGTAAGTTGGATAATATCGCCGACAGTGTGTGACCACGCAGGCCTCGGCCAACCTGGGGGCCCAGTCCGTATCGGATACGATAGGCTTGACCTGCCGGCTGTATGGATCTGCACGCGGGGCTAACCAGGCCCTTGCCGCATGAAAAATAAAGGGGTCGGCGAACATCAGCTTGCGGGCTTTCTTGGGGGCGGCAGCAAGTTTGTCCTCCACCAGTGCGGCTTGAACAAAGGCCGCATCCATGGCTGCGAGAAGGGCCACATAATCGCCCACTGTCTTGGGGTGATCAATGGAAAGCTCACGTGCCAGGGTATTCCATGTAACTTGTCTTCCATAATGATTCACTACGGCTTCCAGTATTTCACGCAGGTAATGTTCCTGCTTCCCGTTCCTGAGGACATCGCCTCGAATCCGGTCGCTGTATGTGGAAAACGTGGCGACCATGATGCGTTTGTGCCTTGCCATGTCGTTGATAGCCGTGAGAAACCCGCCATGAACGAGGTATAGATCGAATTCTTCGTACAATTTATCGAGTGATGGTGCAGTCGGTTCGATATCAGGATTCATTAGCCGGTCCAGCGTCTTAGCAGAAAATCGCTTCTTTAGTTTAACCGTTTCCAGAAAACTGAGAGGGTGGAGATGAAAATCTACGGCGCCCGTAGTTCCGCCCCTCCCGGCAAATCGCATCCGCGCTTCCTCAATGATTGCCAGATCCGAACCGACCAGGATCATGACGACATTTTCCAGCAGGCCGGCATCGGCCAGATATTTGATGCCCTTGCCCCAGTCGTGAATATAGGCAACCTCATCTAGGATCAGATAACACACACCGGTAATCGGCATTTCGTTCAGCGTCTCGGTGAGCAGTCTGACCAGGAAGTGATGGGCATCAACGAGTTCTCCGGTCAAATAAGCAATACATTTTGGTGCAACACCACTTTTGAGCAGATCTGCCATCCATTGCTTCATAAGCGTCGTCTTGCCGATCTGACAGCCTCCGGCAACGGTGTAGATACCGGGCTGGCGGCGAGGAAGTTTATCCAGCAGGCAGGAGCGGTGGACCAATAATTGTTGCCGTAATTGTCTGAGATGAGGATCTCGCTCTACGAATGAGCCGGGATCATCAAGATGTGTATTGTGATGAAAGAAGCGGATATCCATGGTAAAGCTTTTCTGTCTGGATTTTTAATCAACAGGTGTTGAATAAGTTTATTCATTGCTCAATATAATCAACAGGTGTTGAATAAGTTTATTCATTGCTCAATATTCATAATCTCAAATCATTGTCAAGTAAAATCGCGGACGCGCCCTGTCTTCTTTTCGATGTGACCGGCCAGTTTGGCGGGCCATGGCGAGCCTGTCAGTATCCAAACCTCCTGATCGCCTTGGTATCGCGCGTCCAGCGTTTCTGAACCCGCACCCACAGCTTCAAAAAGACCTTGCACCCCACCATGTGCTCGATGTCCTGTCTGGCACGCTCGCCGATCCGCTTCAGCATCGCCCCGTGCTTTCCGACGATGATCCCTTTTTGAGAATCCCTCTCCACATGGATTGTTGCATGAATGTCGATGCGGTCTTTGCCGGGGCGCTCTTTGAACGATTCCACCGTAACGGCCACGGCGTATGGGATCTCTTCGCCGGTGAGGCGGAACACCTTTTCGCGGATCATCTCTGCTGCGATAAAGCGCTTCGGCTGATCCGTGACCGTGTCTTCAGGATAATATAACGGCCCTTGCGGGAGCACGGCAACCATCTCTGCCAACAGCTCGTCGATCTGGATGCGCTCAAGGGCCGAAATGGGAACAATGGCGCGGAAAGGGTATTCCTTTTGCCACTGTTCTATGAGAGGAAGCAGTATTTCTTTTTCCACCAGGTCGACCTTGTTGATGGCAAGAATGGCCGGCAGGTCTCTCTTTCTCAGGGACTTGATGATAATTTCATCTGAGGGATTGTCCGGATAGGTGGCGTCCGTAAGAAACACGACCAGATCCACATCGGCCAGCACCTTCGTAGCAACCTCCACCATGCGCACGTTCAAAGCCCCCCTGGCCCGATGAATACCAGGGGTATCCAAAAATATGAGCTGTGCTCCGGGCTGATGGACTACGCCCAGTATGCGGTGGCGGGTGGTCTGCGGTTTTCCCGAGGTGATGGCAATCTTCTGGCCGAGCAACTGGTTCAACAGCGTCGACTTTCCCACATTCGGTGCACCAATGATGGCAATAAATCCGGATTTGGAATTACTCATATCGCTCTATCCGCATTAATCCGTCAATAATAGAATTCGCGCTTTTCTGGCAGATTTTTATGCCATGTTCTCAAACTGCTGGAACCTAACCGGCGAAAGGCAAAAGGCTAAGGGTTTCTTGCCCCTCGCCCTATGCCTTTTTTTGGTTCCGGCTTATTCGAGTTAAGACTGAAACATAGCCGAGCCGTGAATTTGTGTCAATTGAAGGCATCTGTGTATGTTCGTGGCTGTTGCAATACCCTTTTCTGTGTATTATAGGCTCTTTCATTTACAATCGAGTTGTTTTGCACGAAGAACGGAGGTGCCTTTATGAAGAAGCAATTTGCAGCCTTTTTACTCGCAATCTTGTTTGCACTTATCTTTGCGCCGCATGCCTGGTGCGGCAAGAACACCATCAAGATCGGCATCAACGCGCCTATCACAGGCGATATCCCAAAAGTGGGCGAGGGGACAAAGTTTACGGCCCGGATGTGGCTGGCGGACATAAAGGCCGCAGGCGGCCTCAAGGTCGGGGGTAAGACGTACCAGGTCGAGCTGGTCATCGAAGACAACGAATCAAGGGCGGAATCGGCCGTTAAGGTCAACACCAAGATGATCACCGAGGACGAAGTTCTTGTTATTGTCGGGCCGCAGGCCTCCAAGCAGGCGGTGCCCGCGGGCGAGGTGGCCAACAATTACAAAACCCCCTTGATCAGCCCGTGGTCCACAAACCCGGACACCACCAAGGACCGGCCTTATGTCTTCCGCGGCTGCTTCCTCGATCCCTTCCAGGGGCCGGTGTTGGCCAATTTCATTACAAAGGAATTCGGACTCAAAAAAGCCGCTGTTCTGTACGACGTGGCCAGTGACTATCCAAAGGGGCTTGCCGAGTTCATTAAAAAAGCATGGGAAGAGCTTCACGGCAGCGGTTCCGTGGTGGCCTTTGAGAGCTTCACTACCAAGGACGCAGACTTCAGTTCCCAGTTGACGAAGATCATAAGATCCGGCGCTGAGGTAATATTTACCCCGCAGTATTATAACGAGGTGGCCCTAATCGTGCAGCAGGCACACGAACTGGGTTGGAACAAGCCGATTGTGGGAAGCGACAGTTGGGGTTCGGCAGAAACGGTGGAACTCTGCGGCAAGGACTGCTACGGGCTCTTTTTCAGCACCCACTATGCGGCCGCCGGAGCAACGGGCGCAACCAAGGTGTTCATCGATCGCTACAAAAAGCAATACGGTTACGTGCCTGACGATGCGGCCGCCCTCACCTGGGACTCGCTTCTCATCGTTCAAGAGGCCATTTGCGCTTGCGGCAAGATCACCGGAAACATGGAAAAGGACCGCAAGTGTGTCCGCGATGCTATGGCCCGGATAAAGGAATTCGACGGCATCACAGGGAAGATGACATTCACCGAAGACGGCGACCCGATCAAGTGTGCCGTCATAGTGAGGATCAGCGACAAGGGCGAGTTTGAGTTTTACAAGTCTGTCTGCCCGTAAATAACACGGAACTAATACAATGGCATTTTTCTTCCAAAACCTGGTCAACGCCTTGCAGTGGGGCAGCTTCTACGCCTTGATTGCCCTCGGATACTCCATGGTGTACGGCGTGCTCATGCTCTTCAACTTTGCTCACGGCGATATCTTCATGGTCGGGGCCTACATCGGCTTCGGTGTGGCAAGCGGGCTGGTGGCGCTCACCTCAACCGGAGCCGTTGCACTGCCCAACTGGTCGATCCTGATGTTGACCATCATTGTCTCCATGTTCCTGACCGCTTTCGTTGGAATGATAGTAGAAAGGATCGGATACCGGCCTTTGCGCGATGCCCCCCGGGCCTCTGCCGCGATCACCGGCCTGATGATAGGGATCATACTGGAGACCGGGAACCTGGCCCTGCTGGGTGCAAGACGGGTAAGATTTCCGTCCCTGATCGAGTCAACCACGTACAATATCGGCGGCGTGTTCGTAACAAACAAGAAAATAATGATCGTTGTGGTCTCTTTGCTCCTCATGTTTGCCCTGAACCAGTTTGTGCGCAGGACAAAGTGGGGAATGGCCATGCGGGCGATGGCTTTTGACTATGTGGTAGTGCCCTTGATGGGGGTGTCGACAAACACCATTGCCGCCCTGACCTTTGCCCTTGGTTCCGCTCTGGCCGCAGCGGCCGGCATACTATTCGGGCTGGCCTATCCAGTGCTGGACCCCTACATGGGCATCGTGTTCGGATGGAAGGCGTTTGTAGCTGCAATCCTTGGTGGAAGAGGCTCCATTCTGGGCGCAACACTGGCCGGCTTCCTGCTTGGGTTTATCGAAATATTTGTGGCGATGATCTTTCCCTCGACGCTGCGCGACCTGATCGCCTATTCAATCATCCTGCTCATCCTGACATTCAAGCCCCACGGCTTCTTTGGCGAACCGTACAGCGCCCGTCTGAGGTTGTAGGTAGATGAAGCAATTGAAAGAAAACATCCGCAGTTCATTTTCCCGTGTTCCCCTGCTGGGCTGGCTCTTCGGGGCGCTGATCGCAGTATGGCTTGAACATCTTGCGGGCGACCCCCTGGCCGCTGCCTTGGGCTTGCCCAAGATACCGGTTCTTTTCGGCTGCGTCATAATGCTCAAGAAACCCGTGCTGATCCCAGCCGCAGTCATCTACGTGCTGCTGATATATGCCTTGCCGGTAGCTGCAGTCGCCCGGCTGAGCGCATCTTTTGCAAACAGGCTTGCGGCCAGGATGCTGAACCTTCCGATCTTTTTCTCTGTGGCTATCCACCTCGGACTCCTTTATGCTGTCCTGCACATGTGGTCGGAAATGAGCGCCTACCGCGTCATTACGCTAAAGCTCACCCTGATCGCCGTTATGCTTACCTTGAGCTTGAATATCATCAACGGCTACATGGGAGAGTTCTCCTGCTCGCACCCGGGGTTCATGGCCCTTGGCGCATACGCGGCCTCGGCCTTTACCGTGGCCCTGTTTGTCGAGGACAAACTCTTCGGGCAAGCGCTGCTTCCCTCAGCACTGGGGCCGTTCATGTTCCCGCTGGCATTGATCGCAGGGGGAATGGTAGCCGCCCTGGGAGCGCTTGCCATTGCAATCCCTTCCTTCAGGACCAGGGGCGATTATCTGGCCATCATCTCTCTGGCATTTATGTTTATCGTAAAGAGCATGATCGAAAATCTTGAGGTCGTCGGCGGGCCGCGCGGCCTGAGCAGCCAGCCGGACTGGGCCAATCTCCCCACTGTGTTCGGCTGGACCGTGGCCTGTGTGTGGATCATAAATAATTTCGTACGCTCAACGCTGGGCAAAGCGCTCAATGCGGTGCGCGATGAAGAAACAGCAGCCAATGCCATGACGGTCGACACCAGACGCACCAAGATCATTGCATTCCTGTTTGCAGCCTTCTGGGCGGGTGTGGCCGGCGGCCTCTTTGCCCATGTGCTCAGGTACGTCAACCCGGCCACCTTCGGCATTCAAAAACTCGCAGAAGTCCTGGCAATGGTCTATTTTGGAGGACTGAATTCCGTGTACGGGTCAATTGTCGGCGCTGTAAGCTTGAGCCTTCTGGGTGAAGCATTGCGGCCGCTTGAGATATTGAAATGGCTTATCATTCCGCTGCTGCTCATTCTGGTGATGATCTTCCGCCCAACCGGCCTTGTCGCCTTCAAGGAATTCAATGTCAAAAACCTCGTCAAACCAAGACAGAGGCGAAAGGAGTGATTGGTAGTTATATCTCTCACAGAGCCCGCACAGAGATAACTTTGCTGGTAACCGTAATGATCTCCCGCGGAAGCGGGACAGCAGTTTAAGCTGAATCGCCCCCTCAGCGATTCAGCTTAAGAAACTCTGTGTCTGTGTGTGCTCTGCGAGAGACCAGAATGCTTGGGCGAGCAGAGCGAGCGAACGAGAGATCCTTTTTTAAAGAGGTATAGCATGCCGTTGCTTCGGGTTGAAAAAATGAGCCTTGACTTCGGCGGTCTTCGGGCCGTCAACAGCTACGATCTTGAAATCGAGCCGGGCCAGGTCAGGGGGCTGATCGGTCCCAACGGAGCGGGCAAGACCACCGTCTTCAACCTCATCACCGGCGTCTACAGGCCCACCGAAGGCAATATTATCTTTGACGGCAAAAAGATCACAGGCCTTCAGCCCCACCGGATCGCCTCCTTTGGCCTTGGCAGGACTTTCCAGAACCTGCGATTGTGGAGGCACATGACAGTGCTGGAGCATGTGAAGCTGGCCCAGTATTCGAAGATCAGCTACGGATTGATAGGGGCCTTCTTCGGCACATCCGGACGCCGCAGGGAAGAGGCGGCAATTGAAGACAAGGCTTACAGCCTGCTGGAGTTGATGGGTATCGACCATCTGGCTGATCAGGTCGCTCTCAACCTCCCGTACGGCGCACAAAGGAGGGTGGAGATGGCAAGGGCCTTGGCCACTGAACCCAAGATATTGTTCCTGGATGAGCCCACCGCAGGCATGAACCCTGAAGAGCTTGCTCAGATGATGGCTATCATCCGCCGGATACATGCCGAGTTCGGCCTTGCCATTTTGCTCATCGAACACAGGTTGAAGATGGTCATGGAACTTTGCGAGATCGTACAGACACTGGTCTTCGGCGAGGTCATCGCCGAAGGCACACCGGATGAAATCCAAAACGACCCCAAGGTCATTGAGGCATATTTAGGCACGGAGGCATTGCACTGATGTTGCTTTCAGTGGAAAACCTGCGGGTCTCATACGACGGTATCAGGGCGCTTCACGGCATAAGCTTCCATGTCGCAGAAGGAGAAAGGGTTTGCATCATAGGAGCAAACGGCGCAGGCAAGAGCACTGCCTTGCGAGCGATCTCCCGCCTGGTCCCTGTTGAGGCGGGGAGCAAAATGATCTGCATGGGAAAAGACCTGCTCAAATACCCCGCAGACAAGGTGGTGAGCAAACTCGGCATCTCACATGTGCCCGAAGGAAGGCGCTTGTTCGGCAACCTTACGGTTATGGAAAACCTCTTGCTTGCCACCTTTGCAAGAAAGGACGGCAAAAGGATCGAGCAGGATCTTGAGCGGGTGCTTTCGATCTTTCCGCGCCTTGAAGAAAGGAAAACTCAGAAGGCCGGAACGCTTAGCGGCGGCGAGCAGCAGATGCTCGCAATCGGCAGGGCCTTTATGAGCGCAAGAAAGATCATGCTCCTTGACGAGCCCTCCATGGGCCTGGCCCCTTTGTTGATGATGAGCGTGTTTGAGGCCCTTAAGGAATTAAACAAGGAGGGGACCACCATACTTCTCGTTGAGCAGAATGCCCGCCTAGCGCTTCAATTCGCCCAGCGGGGTTATGTTCTGGAAAACGGCGACCTCGCACTTGAGGGGAATTCAGAAGAGCTTCTCGCCGATCCGGATGTGAAGAAAGCCTACCTGGGATGAAGCCTCTCACAGAGCGCACAGAGATCACAGAGATAATTTTTTTTGGCCTGATTTTTTGAGGGGGAAAAATCAGGCCAAGAGCTCAGCCCGCCGCTGCCCCGTAGGTGGAAACCATCGTCCTGGGGTGAGAGATAAGAATCACCAGCGGGCGAGAGAACCAGTTTATCAGACACCTTAAACACTACGTAACCTGCACAGCATAGCCCGGACCATCAGCATGGCTGATGGTTTAAGGTATCAATCAACCCTCCATCTTAAGCAGAGCCTTGGGGTCGGTAATTACCGCTACCGGACACACAGACCTGGAACTTACCTGCTCGACTGCGCTGCCCACGTACCACTTTTCGCCCTTTTCTTTTGTGTGGGAACCCATGGCAATTATGTCCACATCCTTTTCGCGAGCATATTTCAGGATTTCCAAATATGGCTGAGTCCCCTCCCATACACTAAGTTCATAGTCTATCCCCTCGGGGATCTCTTTGCAAAATTCTTCAAGCCTTTTCTTCAAAGCAGCCACCTCCGCCTCTAACTCTGCTTGAGGATATCTGGGTGAAGGTGGTGCGGCCCCCATGTGAAATATGAAAATCTTTGAGCCGTATCTTTGCGCCAATTTGATCGCGAACTGCAAGGCATATTCGCACGATTTAGAGAAATCAATAGACACCAGTGCCTTCTTAAAGTTCAGCCTCTCTTTTTGAACTATCCGATTGACAACCATTACCGGGCAACGC
This sequence comes from Desulfobacterales bacterium, assembly GCA_013375395.1. Classification (GTDB taxonomy): domain Bacteria; phylum Desulfobacterota; class Desulfobacteria; order Desulfobacterales. The sequence continues at coordinate 37,187 of JABXJW010000006.1, read as the reverse complement.
TCATGCATGATCACGCCTTCCACAGTGCTGCCAATCGTTCCGCTTACTCTTACCACCCCTTTCTCTTCTGCCCTCCCCGCATGTGGACCGAGCACGATCAAGTCTACCCTTTCCGCCCTTGCCAGTCTTAGGATTTCCCCATACGGGAAACCGGCTCTTGCCGCAATTTCATAATTGCCATAAGGTTTCAAAGCTCCGGCACACTGTTTATCTATTTGTTCTTTAACTGTTGCCTCATACTCTTCATTACTAACAATTTCGTCGCCTGTCTTAAAGTGTTTTACGAAATGCCGATACTTGCCGGAATAGGCGGATTCCAGCACATGAAGGATATACAGTTTCGCATTGTTTTGCTTGGCGATGTCTAAAGCCGTCAACACGGCCGCATCACAAGCCTCCAGCAAGTCTGTTGCCGCTAAGACTTTATTAAACATGGTTTGCCTCCTTGGGTTGCTTTGTTGGCTTCTCATCAGAAGGTAGCAGCAGTGCTTACAAACACAGAGGCTGACGAGTACAAGAAATTGTAGGGAAAAAGTGGAGCCGTAGTTCACAGAAAGCGGGGAAGCACTGCACAAAACGACGTTCGCGAATCCCAACAGAACGGACAAAGTCCTGTCAGGAGTTGGGTAGGCACGTTTTGAGTTTCATTTGCCCCCCTAAATTTGTGCGTGATCCGTTGTGGAATGAAATTGAGATGGCGAGAAATTCTTTTAACAAAAAAAAGTTTAGTAGTTGCCAGGTAGATTGTCAAGGCAGAAGAATGCGGACATCCATAAGATGGTAAGTTTGTTACAGATTCGTAAATCCAGCCTTCTGGGCAGGGTGAAGGGAAGCTTTCTAAAAAGAGGCAATTTATGCAGCGTGCTGCTTGACCCAAGTTTCCAATTGCGATCGCGGGATCAAATCGAGAATCTGAAGATCTTCGTCCGGTTTCCAGCGTAGCATCAGCCGGTATTGCATACCAATCCTGATCCGATAAACTCCCGGTATTCTTCTAATGGGTATTGTCTGTCGCAAGACGAATTCATCATGGGATGCAAATCCCACGGCAGCCTTAAGGGCCTTGGCTACAAGAGGCGTCGGGACCGACTCGCAGCTCCGCTGAAAGGGCGGCATAAACTCCGGAATTTGGATCTTTCTTAGATTTGTCTTGTGGTTAAAGGAGATCTCCGGCTTCGGGGGAGGCACTTGAGCCTTGGGTTGCTGCTGCTCTGAGCGAACTTTTTCACGTTCAGCCTGAAGCTGGCGGCGGAGGCGACGGCGGATTTGCTGTTGTGAGTTGATTTCCGTTTTCAACCCATCGATTCGCTGCCTTAGGTCGGCAATGGTGTCCTTTTCTTGCGGAGGCGACACGACACGGTTCGAAGATGGGATGCTCCGGACCTCGTGCGATGCTGCCCTTTCTCTCTCAAGTTTGACGGTAAGTTCGTTAAGCTGGTTTTCTTTCTGTCGAAGCTGCTTTTCTTTCTCTTTGGCCCTTTGTTGGGCGTCTGCGACTTTTGCCGCCAGTTTCAGAATTTCTTCATTTTTCTTGTTCTCTTCAAAATCCTTCCCAGCCTTGTCAAGGCACCATTCCAAATAGTCCTCGATAGGGTCCCCCCACGGATCTATGCCGAGTTCCGCCCGGCTTCTGCGAACCACATCCATAAGTGTTTCGTTGTCCAGAAAACGATCCGGGTTGCCACAGATGAAAGCCCTTGCGAAGACGATGCTCAAGGCCGGGGAACTATTCTCGAGAGTGTTGCCCAACGACATCAACGGATCATCCAAATGTGGCTCGCCGTCTTGGGTCAATGCCCTACGGCACTCCGCTTCGAGCTGGGCAAAATGCTCGCGATGTTTAATCAGATGGAGATTCAGTTGGATCATCTCAGGATCATACAATTCGCTCTGGGGGATATGGGTTAATATTCTCTCTACCAGTTCAACGTTGCCTGCATCCAGCGCCGAATAGATCAAGTCCTCAAAGTGACCCGGGTCAAAATCTTTCTCTTCCGCTCGCCGTTCGAGTTCCAGTAGCATTTCGAAAGCCAGTTCCCGTAAGCCGAAAAGATCGGCGCGTCGGTAGGCGGCCAGCAACTGGTCCGGTGTCAGCTTGGTCGGATCCAGTTTTTTCAGCTCATAAGCGCGCATTGCATCGATCAGCCGGGCATCATCAACCAGTTCAGGGGATGTACGGGCCTGGGTCATGGTCACGCCTTGGTATGGCGAGGGATCACGCAGCAATTCTTGGTCTTTTTCATAGCAGCACTTTTTATATTTCTTGCCGCTGCCGCAATGACAGGGGGCATTGCGACCGATCTTTGGAATCGGTCTGCGCATGGTAAAACGCCCCCCGAGAATCACCGGCGGCTTTTCTGCCGGCAACACTTCCAGTGGGTCTCGCTGCATTTCAAAAAGCTGTTCAAAATCCGGCCCGTTTTCCTTTTCCAAAAGTATAAGCGACTCGTCGAAAATCCACTGCAGTTCCGGTGCACGAATTCTACTGCTCAATTTTAGCAAAACTTTTTTCACCGCCTGCCGCCCGGTGTCAAGGTTGACAGCCAGTTCAGCAGCGATCCGGCCAGCATAGGCCTGGCGTTGCCAGGAAATGTCTTCCGCCTGGGCCACTTCCAGCAATGGTTTGACAGCCGCTTCATCCTGAAAACGGTAGGGTAGGCTGAAGTCCAGCAGCGGTTCCACGATTCTTAAAGTTTCTGCGAGCAGGTGAGGTGACAGCTTGACCTTATTCACTGCACAGACATTGAGCAAAATTCCCATCGCCTTGTCCTCGCCCTCCGCCGTGAGCTTTTGAAGCAGGTCTTCGTACTCGCCTACGCCTAAGTCTCGCATGCAGGCGGCCATTTCCGCCACTTCCGGACGGCAGCGGTGCGTTTCGCGGAGCTTGTCTATGTATTTGAAGGTAGGATTGGGCATGCTTTGATCCTCATTATCTTTTTGGATGATTTCCGTCCTGCGCACAGGCAAAAAGGTATTCGAAAAAGCATCAAATATCAACCTTGACGGCTTCGTAAAAAGTCCAACTTCTGCGTTGCGCTGCATCCCCTGCACCGTTAAATTCTCGCTATGCGAGACGGCGGAGCCGATTTAACAGGGTAAATCACTGCGGCGTACCATAAGTACGCCTCATTCCTCATGATTGCGCCTGGCGTCTTGAAAAGAGGTGCGCGCCTTGAATTTGGTCCGGCTTCGGCGGATTACTTTGCCGTCTAATTTGGACTTTTTACGAGACCATCAACCTTCATTGAGGTTGCTGCCGGCCTTTGGAAGAAACAGGGCGACAATCTTGACAACTGTTTTCTGTTTGTCAGGAATGTGGGTCCTGGCGCCTGTGCGGCGCCTGACCTTACCCAGGCGAGAAAGTCGCTGACGATAGACTTTGATTCTTTCGCCTCGCCGTGCTATCACGGGCGCAATGACGAACAGGATTGCACAAGCGATGCCTCTTGTTCGCCGGTGGATCGACTCCTGCCGTGTTTACGCGGACCGGCGAGTGCTGGCTATCCTCTTTCTCGGCTTCTCAAGCGGCTTGCCGCTTGCACTCACCTTCGGAACCCTCAGTGTCTGGCTGGCAGAAGTCGGTGTGAGTAAAACCACTATTGGTCTATTCGCGCTGATGGGTGCGCCCTACACCTTCAAGTTTCTCTGGGCGCCTCTGGTGGACCGGATGCCGATTCCGTACCTTACCCGCCGGCTGGGACGTCGGCGTGGGTGGGCTATTGTCACACAACTTGCGCTGATGGCCGCCATCGCCGGCCTTGGCGCCACGAACCCGGCGGCACATGCCGGGCTCACTGCTGTTTCCGTCCTTATGGTTGCTTTTTGGTCGGCCAGTCAGGACATCGTAATTGATGCGTACAGGGTGGAGATCCTGGAAGAACGCCAGTACGGCGCGGGCGCAGCGATGATTGTGCTTGGTTACCGCATCGGCATGCTGCTTTCAGGCGCAGGCGCATTGTATCTGGCCACCTACGTGGGTTGGCTTGCCACCTACGCCCTGATGGCCGTTCTCATGACGGTGGGAATCGCCACCATCCTTCTCAACCCTGAGCCGAACGTGCAAGAGAGCCGCGAGTCCATCGAGCAGGAGCGTCGCATTGCCTTTTACCTGGAGGCAGACCCTCACCTGAAGGGCAAGAAGGCCCGGGTGCTCGCCTGGATCTACGGCGCCGTGATCAGCCCCTTTGCCGAATTCATCGGTCGTCGCGGCTGGCTGCTAATTCTCCTGTTCATCCTTTTGTACAAATTCGGCGACGCGCTGGCCGGCGTCATGAGCAACCCATTCTACATTGAGCTGGGCTTTACCAAGATCCAGATTGCCAACGTCAGCAAGGCATTCGGCCTGGCCGCCACCATCATCGGCGGCGTGATCGGCGGCATTATCGTCGATCGCCTTGGCATCCTGAAGAGCCTGTTCGTATGCGGCATCCTGCAAATGGTTTCTAATCTCATGTTTGCCGTGCTTGCCGTAACGGGAAACAAGCTTGGCATGCTAAGCCTTACCATCGCGATAGAAAACCTCAGCGGCGGCATGGGTACGGCCGCTTTCGTCGCCTATCTTTCCAGTTTGTGCAACATCGCCTACACCGCCACCCAGTACGCCCTGCTGACCTCGTTCATGGCCTTCGGCCGCACACTGCTTTCCTCATCAGGAGGGTGGCTTGCAGACCACATGAGCTGGATAAACTTCTTCATTGCCACCACCTGGGCAGCTTTGCCGGGCCTGCTCTTGCTGGTGTGGATTACCAAGCGTCTTCCCCGATTTTCTCCTGTTAGCCCGCAGGCAGCTACCTCGGCGCAAGAACTCTGCCTCCGAGAATAAGTGCTCCAATTCGTAACTGGTCAGTCTAAAGTTCTCATAATTACCTGAAATTATTAGCAGCTAATTCCCCACTTTCCTAAAGGGGGGTTAGGGGGGATTTTTGCGCAACTTCCTGAAATCCCCCTAAATCCCCCTTTAAAAAAGGGGGACTTAACGGCGTGTTTCCGAGAACTTTGGACTCTCCAGTTCGTAATTATGGCGACGTATTTCTGGTAGTATTGACTCGCCGCAGCCGCCAAGGACGCAGAGGGTCTTGCCTTTTTTGCCCATCGGGAGACCCCGGTCTTGTCGTCACGCCGTCTATTTTCGCAAGCTTTCCCAAGATCGAAAACATAAAGAAGCTCAGGCGGGTCAAAGTAGAAGGCGAATCCGCTTGGCCCGAACATTTTCCAGTCTATCTTTTTCACAGGGATAGAATGATGCGGATTCTCCAAAGTGATAGGAAAAATGGCAGGGCCGGGGCCTCATCAATCAGAGGAGAAGTATTCCATGGAGGTCTTTTTCAGTTCGTCCCGGCTGAAAAGGAGGGCATAGTGCTTAACCGACGTCGCGGCCGACATGTCCTCGGCCATCATGTAACAGTCTTTTTCGGTTTTTCCGTGGATCATGGTGTACAGATTGTAGGGCCATCCCTTGTTCGGTTCGCGTCGATAGCAATGAGACACGCCGTCAAAGGAGGCCATCTTTTGGCCTATCTCGTCTATGCGGTCTTCTGCCACCCGCCACGCCACCATGGCATTGGCCTTGAATCCGGACTTCTGGTGCCTGAGCGTTGCTCCGAACCGGCGAATGGTGCCCTCCCTCTGAAGTCTTTGCAGGGTTTCCATGACAACCTCTTCATTAACGCCTATCTGGTTGGCAATGTTCAAGAAAGGGCGCTTTGTAACAGGGAGATCGGCCTGAATCAAGGCAATGATTTTCTTGTCAACGTCGGTCAGCTCGGGATGGTGTTTTTCAGATTGTTGATTCGATTGCATTATAAACCGCTAACACAAAATCAAGCTCGATACAAATATAATCCGCTCGCAAGACGCCATTGCAGTGCCCAGTCAAAGTCTAAACCCGAAGCAGCTAAAAATCCCCCCATGTCAAGATTGACGTTGCCGTGGACGCCCTTTGTTTTGCACTTTACGTTTTGCGTTTCACGCGTTATGACACATAACCATGAAAATGGTCGGCGTGATGGGGGCGGGTGACTGCAACGGTGAGATTTACGAACAGGCAAGAAAGGTCGGGGCCGGCATCGCAAAGGCAGGCGGAATCCTTGTATGTGGCGGCCTGGGCGGCGTCATGGAAGGGGCGTGTCAGGGTGCGTATGAGGCAGGGGGGCAGACAGTCGGCATCCTGCCGGGCCCGGACAGGACCCATGCCAATCCCTATGTGACCATCCCTATCGTGACGGACTTGGGCCATGCCAGAAATGTATTGGTCGTGAGAAGCTCCGACATTCTTGTGGCTATTGCCGGGGGATACGGCACGCTGTCTGAGATCAGCATTGCACTGAAACTCGGCAGACCGGTCATAGGGCTTCACACCTGGCCGAACATGGAAGGGATACAATATGTCGAAACAGCCGAAAAGGCGCTTGATACCGTCCTGGCCCTGGTTTATGAGACGATCTGACCGGCCAGGCGAGCCACCTCCTCCATGACCGCCTCAATCTTCATTGTCAGAAGTTGCCTCTCTCGGACCACCGCACTGCCGTCAATGATGACATCCCTGACGTCGCTTCCGCCGGCTGCATAAACCAGTTGGGAGGCAGGGTCATATAGGGGCCTCAGGTGCGGTTTGTTTGTGTCAATGATGATCAGGTCTGCCTTCTTTCCGACTTCCAGGGAACCGATCCGGTCTGCAAGGCCGATCGCCTCGGCCCCGCCCCTGGTAGCCAGGGTCAACACCTGCCCGGCATCGAGCACTGTGGGGTCAAGGCGTATTGCCTTGTGCAACTTGGCAACAAAGTCCATTTCCTGAAACATGTCGAGATTGTTGTTGCTGGCACAGCCATCCGTGCCGAGCCCAACGGCAATTGCCTCTTTCAGAAAGGCCGGGACCGGGGCCACGCCGGAGGCAAGCTTCATCTCACTTTCGGTTGTAACGGACACCCCCACACCTCTTTCGGCCATGCACGCTATGTCCGCATCATCGACCCATATGGCGTGCACAACAAGGGTCCTGGAATTTAGTATGCCGATCCGGTCGAGGTACTGAACAGGGGAGAGGGCGTGTTTTTCCTCGATTTGCGCTACCTCGCTTTGAGTCTCGGCCACGTGTATCTGAAAAAGGGTGTTGGTTTCATCGGCCACGTTGCGAGCCTTCCTGAGCGTTTCCTCAGAGCACGTGTAAGGTGAATGACAAAAAAGGCCGCACCCGACCAAATGGCTTTTCCCCTCCCATCGCTGGATGAACCGCAAAGCTTCGGCTACGTTTTCTTTAGGGTCCGGCACGCCCGGGGCCGGAAAGTCCACAATCCCCTGCCCAAGAATCGCCCGCATACCGGACTCCTGCACGGCTTCCGCCACTGCATCTTCAAAAAAGTATCCGTCACAGAACGTGGTAGTACCTGACAAAAGCATCTCCGCACATGAAAGGAGCGTTGCCGTGTACACATTTTCAGGGTTCAACCAGCGGGCTTCGGCCTTGAATATGTAATCGTTCAACCACGTCATGAGGGCCATGTCGTCGGCCAGGCCCCGAAAGAGGCTCATGGCCGCATGGGTGTGGGTATTGACCAGCCCGGGCATGATGATGCCGCCCCGGGCGTCTATGGTCTGGCGGGCCTGGGGTCGCGGCCGGTTTGGTGTGGCTGCCTCGATGCGCTCAAGCCTGCCGTCCGCTATGCACACGAGGCCGTTTTCCAGAACCTCAAAGCTCTCATTAACCGTCAGGACGGCGCCGTTGAAAACAACGATATCGTAGGCTGGGTCTTTTTGCATATTAGCCATTTTGTAATAATTTAGTCCGTTAGTTGTGAAATTTGTGTTTTTTCTGGCAGAAAATTTTTTGCCGTGTTCAACAAAAAGTGAGCTAAAGTGCCTAGAGTGTCTAAAGTGAGCTAAAGTTAATGTGCACGCCTTCGGCGTGGCCAGTCTTAAAAACAGGTTGCGCTGAAAGCGCATTCCTTAACTTTAGGCACTTTCAACTTTAGTTCACTTTAGGCACTTGTTCGAGTTAGATTTGATTTTATTTTCCAAGGCTTAAACCAATCCTTGTTTGGTTCCGGCTTGTCCGGGTTAGGTCTTTGAAAACACGGTCGCTGCAACGACAATCATCACCATGCCCGTTTAACGTAAACCTCGGGCGATCCGATTCGCATCTTTTATCACGGCATCCACGTCAAGGGTGGTCAATGCTCTGTCTTCCATCAAGACCTGCCCGTTTACGACAGCCGTGACCACATCATTGCCGGAGACCGCATACACAAGGTGGGAGTAAATATTGTACATGGGCGTCAGGTGGGGTCGCCTGGTGTCGATGATGATGATGTCCGCCCGTTTTCCGGGCTCCAGGGAACCGATGAGATCTTCCAGCCCCAACACCTGGGCTCCGTAAATGGTAGCCATCTTCACCACGGTGCGCGCATCCATGACAGTGGGATCGAGGCTGTGGACCTTGTGGAGCTTGGCAACGGTGTCCATCTCCTGAAACAGGTCCAGGTTGTTGTTGCTGGCACAGCCGTCAGTGCCGATCCCTACTGTAATGCCATATTTTATGAGATCGGGCACAGGGGCAATCCCTGAAGCAAGCTTCATATTGCTTTCCGGGTTGTGGGCCACCTTTACGTCAAAGTCTTTCAGCAGCGCCATATCCTTTTGAGTCAAGGCCACACAGTGATCGGCAATCAGGTTCGGGCATAAGAACCCGATCTCCGCCAGGTGTTCCACAGGGGTTTTGCCGTGTTTTTGCCTGACCTCATTTACCTCATGCTCTGATTCCGACAGGTGGATCACCATGGGCGCATTGTTTCGATCGGCGATGGCCTTGGCCTTTACAAGGAGTTCCGGAGAGCAGAGATAGGCCGAGTGGGGCTCCACCGCTATGGTGACAAGGGGATCATCCCGCCATCTGTCAATAAGGGCTTCTGTGTATTTGAGGCCTTCTTCTATTGGGCCGTAATTCGGAGACGGAAAATCGTAGAGCACCTCCCCCGCTACCGCCCTCATGCCGGCCCGCTTGGCGGCCCGGGCCACGGCTTCCTCGAACAGATACATGTCGCAAAAGGTGGTCGTGCCCGAAAGGATCATCTCAGCGCAGGCAAGCAGCGTTCCCTGATAGACCATCTCGGATGTAAGCTTGGCTTCTGCCGGAAAGATATGCTCTTGGAGCCAGGTCATAAGGGGCAGGTCGTCTGCAAGGCCTCGAAAGAGGCTCATGGCCGCATGGGTGTGGGCGTTTACCAGGCCCGGCATGATGATACCACCGCGAGCGTCGATGGTTTTTTTGGCCTGATACCGGCCGTCCAGGGCATCTTCAGGGCCTACATCTGCAATGCTGTCCCCGGACACGGCTACGGCGCCTTTTTCGATCAGGGCGTCGTCTGCGGCCATGGTCGGGACCCAGCCGTTTCTTATCATGATATCAATCGGTTGCATCCAACTTTGCTATGACCCTTTCTATGATGGCCTGGAGACGCGGCGCTGTACGTTCGGCTGCGGCAATGATCTCCTCAAGCCCGCAAGGCATTGGGTTGTCCGGAAGATTCATGTTGGTAATGACCGAAAAGGCGAGAATAGCCATCCCCCCGTGGGCGGCTGCAATCACCTCCGGGATCGTGGAGAACCCCACGGCATCAGCGCCTATGGTCTTCAAGAAGCGGATCTCGGCCCTTGTCTCCAGTGACGGGCCGGGGAGCCCCACATAGACCCCTTTCTGGACGCGGAGGCCGTCTTCAATAGCGGCCTCTTCCGCAATAGCCACGAGCTTGCGGTCATAAACTTGAGACATGTCGGGAAACCTGGGGCCCCACTCATCCACGTTCGGCCCGATGAGGGGGTTGCCGCCCGTCAGATTAATATGATCCGTTATGAGCATGATGTCGCCTGTATCAAATAAGGGGTTGATTCCTCCTGCTGCATTAGACAATATGAATGTCCTGACTCCGAGGAGCTGCATGACCCTGACCGGGATGGTAACTTCTTTAATAGTGTAGCCTTCATAATAGTGGAAGCGTCCCTGCATCACCAGGACCGGCTTGCCTCCCATATTGCCGGACAGAAACCTTCCCCGATGGCCGGGAACAGTGGAAACAGGAAAGTTGGGAATCCGACCGTAGTCCACAGATGTGACCTTTTCAAGGCTCCCAACGCTGTCGCCAAGCCCGGTACCCGCAAGCAACCCTATGCGCGGCCGGTCTCCAATTCTGGCCCGAACAAACTCGGTGGCCTGAATGACTTTATCTTTGAACGATTCCATGGTAAAACTCCTTTCATTCAGGAATTCAGGCAAAATCGGACAGTACATTAGAACAGGTAACTCATTCTAGTCAAGGCTAAGAAATATGGCGCAACTGCTAACCAAAACAGCAATTGTAAAAGCCGTGCAGGGCGACATGGCGCTTGTGGTGACCAAATATGAACGCCAGTGCGCAGGTTGCAAGGCCAAGGATACTTGCTCACACCTTGGAGGTACCGGGGCCAATGTGGAGGTGAAGGTCCGCAACACCGCCTGTGCTCAGGTTGGCGATATCGTCACGATAAGCATTCAGGGCTCTTACGTGCTTAAGGCTTCGTTCATTGTTTACATGGTGCCTGTCTTAGCCCTTACAGGGGGCGTGATTCTTGGGCATCTGTTGACGAGGCTTACCGCAGTCAATGAGAATATCCTTGTGGGTGCCGCAGCCGGAATCGCAGTTTTCGGTTCATTCTTATGGCTCAAGCAAAAAGGGGAAAAGCTCTCCGAAAGGCAGGAGTTCATTCCTGATATTATATCAAAGCAAACCCCAAAAAAGATAATACATCCTGAGGACTTGAGTTGCCCCGTGCATTAAAAGGAGAAGTCGCACATGCCTACCTACGAGTACCAGTGTGAAGAGTGCAAGGATCAGTTTTCTCTTATCCTGAGCATTGCGGAGCATGACGAAAAGGCTGTAACGTGTCCTAAGTGCAAGAGCAAAGAGGTCAAGCAAATCGTTTCTACTTTCATAGCTCAGACCTCTAGGAAAAGCTAAGGGCTGTTTGCCTCACGCTTTGTCGTTCGGCGTCTTTCGACCATGTTCGTGGACGTATTTGCCGTGCTTGTGGGTGTGAACGTGGGTGTGGGGGATGCTTTCCGGGTCAACAGAAACCTTTCCGTTGGCCATGTAACCGACATGGTGAGTGGTCTCCACAAGGAAGTCGATGTTGTGTGAGACAAGAATGTAGGAAAGGTCAAGCCCCCTCAGGATGTCGATGATGCTCTTTTCCGTTGTCTCGTCCAGGCCTGTGCTCGGTTCGTCAAGGAGCAATACCTCGGGTTCCATGGCCAGAACCGTGGCAAGCGAGACAAGTCTTTTTTCTCCCCCGGATAGCTTGTAGGTGATCCTGTCCTCAAACCCGGCCAGACCCAAGGAAGCCAATGTCTTTCGGGCAATGGCCTTGGCCTCATCCTGTGACTTGCCAAGATTTAATGGGCCGAAGGCAACATCTTCCAGAACCGTGGGGCTGAACAACTGGTCGTCGGCATCCTGAAAGAGAAGGCCGATTCTTTGACGGACGCTTCTAAAGTCTTTTTCTTCCTTGACATGCCTGCCGAAGATTTCGATCCTGCCGGACGAGTGCTTTATAAGCCCCATGATAATGTGAAACAGAGTGGTCTTCCCGCTTCCATTGGGGCCCATCAAGCCCATCCGATCCCCGCGGCAGAATTGCAGGTTGAGCTTGTCGAGGACCGGGGGGCGGTCAGGATAGCCGAAGGATATTTCCTCCAGGTTGATAATCAGGCCATCTTTGTCCATTCCAATACCCCTAATGCCAGCATCAAAGCCAGCATCAAGATGAGGGAGGCAACATCGGCAGCCTTCAAGGAGAACGTACTGAGGCTGTAAAGATTACCCCTGAAACCCCGACACAGCATGGCATTGTTAACCCTTTGCGCCCGGTCGGAACTTCTGACCAGAAGCATCCCCACCAGGTAGGCAAGTGTCTTATATGTATGCATATTAGTTCCGGGGCGAAACCCTCGAACCTTTACGGCATTCGCCAGCCGGACATACTCGCGGTGTATGACATCAACGTACCGGCAGGTAAAGAAAAAGAGGTGGACGATCTTCTTCGGGGCCTTCAGCTCATGCATAGCATGGCCCAGTGTCAATATGGAGGTCGAGGCAACCAGGGCAATCAATACCACCACGATCGCGTTGGATTTAATGCTGATCCGGGCGGCATATAACACCCCTTCACGCACGCCGACCAGGGGGCCCAGTGAAAAGAGGGGCTCACCTTCAAAACTAAAGGGGAGAAAGATCCACAGAAGCAGGATGAACGTATTGACAGGGATAAGACGACGCACAAGTTGCCTCATGGGAACCCCGGCCAGCAAAATAATACTGAGGCCCAAACCCATGGCCGACATCAAGACGACGAATCGGTGCGATACGGCCACAACAATGGAGAAAAGACACACCGCAACGATCTTGACGCGGGGGTCAAGGCTGTGAATCAGGGAATCGCCAGTGGCGACTTCGTTTCCGATCATCTGATTCCGCTACTTCCTCTTCCCACGTGTTGCAAAATATAAGGCCACACCGACAAGCCCGAAGATATAGCCTATGCCGCCCATCACCTCGCTCATCCCGGGCCCGCGATCAAGGGAATCGGCCAGCATGTTTACGATGGGGGAAAGTTTTCTGTCCAGGGATCTGTCGATCAGGTCCTGGACATCCTGAAGGCTCAAGCTTACAGCTGTCGTGGCAGGCAGCTCACTGCTCGTTTTGGTCTCTGTCGAAGGAGCGGCCTGTTGGGTGGAAGGCACAACGCCGGCTTCGGAGTTGTCGGCTGCGCCCATAATCTCTTCAGCCGGTATCGTCCATTCTGCCAGATGGCCCATGGAGGCCTTCAGTGCAACTTTAAGTTCAGTCTTCTTGGGGATCTTGAAGGAAAACAGCCCGTTCTTGTCTGTTTTCCCCTCCAGGAGCAGTTTTCCTTCCTTATCGTAGACGACCACCGTGGAATTCCTGGCCTTCCTGCCTCCGCTGAATTTGCTCTGCGTGTAAACAGTATCTCCCTCTACCCATGCAAAGATCGTGACTTTGTGGGCCAGTGCAGGAATATTGGAAAATGCCAGCCACAAGAGCACAGAGAAAAAACAAAAAATCCGGCGCCCGTTCCGGGCTGCGCTAGAACTGTGATGCGGATTTGGGTACATATTGTCCCTCCAATAGTTCCGGCCTTACCCTTCTGAGAAAGAAGGCGCAAGCAGCCGTTAAGCCCCCTTCAATGAACATTACAGGCAAATGTGCCGCCACAACCAGTTTGGCGGCAGGCAAGAAAGCCTCGCCGGTCAAATACAAGGAAAAACCGACCATCACGCCGCTGAACAAAACAGCGCAAGAACCGCACGCAAAGGCCGTTATGGTCAACACATGCTGCCTGGTGCCAGCTTTGGCGCCCCATCCAAACAGATAGTAACATATCACGGCGGGAAGCGCCATGTTCAGCGTGTTCACGCCCAGTGTGGTAAGTCCACCGAACTGGAAAAGGAGCGCCTGGAGCCCCAGGCCGACCAATATGGCGGGAAACGCCTTCCAGCCGAGTATCAGGCCCAACAGGCCGTTCATTACCAGGTGCACTGAAGCAGGCCCGGCAGGCACATGGACCAGGGAGGCCACAAAAAAGGCCGCCGAAAGTATCCCGGCAGAGGGGATTTCTTCATGATCAAGGCGCTTCAGGCCGACGGCAACACCTGCTGTTGTGAGCGCGGCGCCTGCTACGAGAACGCTTGGGGATAACACCCCTTCTGAAATGTGCATTGTTTTCGTCCCTATTTGACGGCTTCGTAAAAAGTCCATCTGCGGCGTTGTGCTTCATCCCCTGCCCCGTTAAATTCTCGCTATGCGAGACGGCGGAGCCGATTTAACAGGGTAAATCATTGCGACGTACCACATAAGTACGCCTCATTCCTCAAGATTGCGCCTGGCGGCTTTAAAAGAGGCGCACGCCTTGCATATGGACTTTTTACTTTGCCGTCGATTTAATGACTTTTTACGAGACCATCCTATTTCATATCATGAAATTTAACCCACAGAATTGCACCCAGCTCAACTTCCTTGTCTTCACCCTTATGTTTTATCTTTGTATCCGAGGTATTCAGTGCGGCAAAACCCCACCAACCGGCCCGGGGCGCAGCATAGGTGAAGACACCGTTGCCGTCCGCCTTGACGGTTTGGGCAACCATGTAATCGGTTGGAGCTTTGAATTTGGACCCTTTGTTGAAATATTCTACCTCGACCGCGGCATAGGGTACGGGCTTTCCGTTCAGCTTTACAATTCCCTGGAAAACGTTGCCGGCATAGAGTCCGTAAGGTTTGGACAGTGGCACGATTTCGGTCTTGAGTCCGATCTCCTCATCCCAACCCTCATCATCGCCAAAGGCGCTAACCACGGTCTTGGTGTAATGGATAATGTAGCAGTCCTCTGCCGGCTCCCAATAGGGCCGGGGCTCCATATAGAATGCGTAGACACCAGGCCGCCTTATCTTGTAGCTTGCACTCCACGTCTGACGACCCTTCGTCTTGGCAGGCATGAGAGAGCCTGACAGGTCTGTTTTCTTGCCGTTGATCACCACTCCGAACCGGGCGGGTTTGGCCAGTTCCATGCCGATCCCCTCAAAAGGATGCCAGAACCTGAGATCCACCTTGATATTGGTGTTTTCCCCCTGCATCACCATCTGGTCGGAGGGTATTACCATCCCGAAATGAGCCGAAGCCGGAGCCGCAAGGGCCAGTGCCAACAACAAAGCAAAAATCGTACTTTTTTTCATCATGACCTCCTCTCACAAAACAAAAAAAGCCACGAGGACTGCCATCTTCTGATGACATCAACCTTCGTGGCTCGGTTTTACCCTATTAAATACTACGCGTGAACTTTTACAAAGGAGCGGCCAGAGGCTTCTGCCCCTGATTGAGACTACTTAATACCAGATTATACCGGCCTTGTCAAGTGGGCTGCCGGAACAGCATGTTAAGCCCTGCTCTTTTTGATCTCCTCTATAAGCCTGTACGGTATCCGCATGTCCCCTCTTCCAACCCCCAGGTGAACTCCGGGCTTTGCTGCTCCGTGAAAATCGGTTCCACCTGTCATCAGTAGACCGTGACGACGTGCGAGGCGTTCGTACTTGGCAGTTTTCTCCAGTCCGTGGTCAGGATAATAGACTTCTACGCCTTTCAGCCCTGCCTGTTTCAAGTTCACAAGGACGCCTTCCAATTCTGCTTCATTTTCCGTATGCAGAGTAAAGGGATGGGCCAGTACAGGAACCCCGCCTGCCCGCAAAATCAACTGCATGGCTTCAGCGGGGGGGAGTCGATAGCGCGGGACATAAGCCGGCCCCCCTTTTTTTAGAAGTCTTGCGAAGGCTTCATCAATATTTTGAGCCGCCCCTTTGCGAACGAGCACCTGAGCAATGTGGGGTCTTCCTATCTGTCCACCACCGGAAACCTCGGAGACTTCCTTGTAGTCTATATTCAGCCCGAACTGCTGAAGCCTTTCAATGATCTTCAAGTTTCTCTCGGCACGGCCCTGTTGGATGTCCTTGAGGGCCTGCTTCAAGGACGGATCATCCGGTCGCATCATATAGCCGAGAATATGCATGGTGCCGGGAGAGTAATCGGCGCTGATTTCAATGCCCGACAGTATTTCAAGAGGAAACGCTTGTGGGGAGCGCAGGGCTTCAGCCGAGCCATCAATGGTATCGTGATCCGTGATGGAAATGGCTCGCAGGCCTATGTTCTTGGCTGTTTCGATGATCTCTGAAGGTGAGAGTGAACCGTCAGAGGCAGTCGAATGCATATGTAGGTCGATATAACCGGAGTTTTTGGAGCTTTCTTCCACCTGCCAAAATCAAGATTCCCTAAATCCCGAGAGCATTTTCCAGGGCTTCTTCCTTCGTCTTGCACTCAATACATTGTGTGGTGACCGGCCGGGCCTTCAGGCGCTTGATGGAAATCTCCTCACCGCAGGACTCGCAAATTCCGTACGTGCCGTTGTCGATTCGCTCGATGGCTTCCCGAATCTTTGCAATCAATTTCCGCTCCCTGTCTCGTATCCGAAGAGTAAAGTTGCGGTCCGCTTCAAGTGCTGCTCGATCTGTCGGATCAGGGAAACTGATTTTTTCACCTGTCATACCGGATACTGTATTACTTGCCTCAGCCAGCAGATTTTGGAAGCGTTCGGCCAGAAGTTTTTTGAAATATTCCAGATCCTTCTTTTTCATTGTAAAACCTACCTACCCAACAAACAAAGTTGACAGCCCGGATGTTTTATTAAAGAGAAGAAGTATTGTATCAAACATAACGAGCGGCCATAGCCATAACTGACTATAATTGACGGCTTCGTAAAAAGTCCAACTTCTGCGTTGCGCTGCATCCCCTGCCCCGTTAAATTCTCGCTATGCGAGACGGCGGAGCCGATTTAACAGGGTAAATCACTGCGGCGTACCATAACTACGCCTAACTCCTCAGGATTTGCGCGCCTTGAATTTGGAGCTTTTTACTTTGCCGTCTAGTTCGGACTTTTTACGAAACCATCATAATTGTCTTCCAAAAGAAAAAAAGATAGATATCATAACGCTACAGGCTTGTAAAGAGTAAATTTGGCTCCGTGTTAAAACGCGTTATTACCGGATTGAATTGGCAAATTCGACCTAAGGATGATACACATGATCTCTAATTCGCAATTCCTTAATCCAGGAACTCTATGATGGGATACAAAGGCTTTGCTGGAAAGAAAAGATTCTGGGCCTGCCTCCTGGCCCTAGGAACTTCCTCTATCGCTGTTCAGCTCGTCATGATCCGCGAACTCATGTCCACCTTCAGCGGCAATGAGTTGGTCATAGGGATAGTGCTTGGTGTATGGCTCCTGTCTACAGGCATTGGCAGCGCCTTGGGTGTGCCGCTGGCCGAAAAGGCAAGGACGGAAAGAACGCTTTTTGTTGGTCATGTGCTGATTGCGGTCATGCCGTTTTTTCAGGTTGCCGCCGCAAGGGCTCTTCCGCTCCTTTGGGTACGGGGTGAAATGCTGGGGCTGGGTTCGGCCATAGCCTTAAGTGCTGCGATCCTTATCCCCTACTGCCTTGTCGGTGGCGGGATGATACCCGTAGCCGGGGCCCTCCTTGAGGGAAAGGGAGTCCCAAGCAAGGTATATATTGCCGACAACCTGGGAGACATTGCAGGCGGGCTCCTATTCAGCCTCGTCCTTGTTTACACCCTCTCCCACTGGGACAGCCTGGTGGCCCTCGGGCTGCTGAACCTTTTTGCCGCTGCCATAATGACCTCCTATGCAGGAATTCCCCTATTGCTCCTGTTGGGGATTGGAATGCTGGCAGCCAGGCCTCTCCATCTGTTCACGCTCTCGTTGCGTTTCCCCGGTCAAGCCGTGATCGCCCACAAAAACACGCCCTTTGCACAGCTTACCATCTCTAAGACCGGCAGGCAGATCAATGTCCTGCAAGACGCCATTTGCCTGTTTTCAACAGGCGATCTTGATATGGAGGCTGTTGCCCATCTTCCGCTCTGCCAGGTTGAGCAAGGCGCCAATGTCCTTTTGATTGCCGGGGGGGTCTTTGGAACCATAGAGGAGATTGTCAAACACGGACCCAAGAGAATAGATTATGTTGAGCTGGATCCTGCCATACTTGAGCTGGAGGGGATAGTCGGCAAAAGCCTTTCGTACACGTTTGTGCAGGTCCACGTTGGCGATGGCCGCCTCTTTGTGAAGAAGACGTCCATGAAATACGATGCCGTCATTGCAGACCTCCCGGACCCGGAAAATGCGCAACTCAACAGGTTTTACACTCAAGACTTCTTTGATGAGGTAAAATCGATCCTCACCGATGATGGAGTCCTTTCCTTCAGCCTCGTGGGTTCTGAAAACTACCTTGAAGAAAAGGGTCTTGCCGTGAATCGATCTGTTTACGCCGCACTGAAGAACTGTTTCGATCATGTTCTCGTTTTTCCGGGGATCACACATTATTATCTGGCCTCAGACGTCCCTTTGGCGAGCAATATCGCAGACATCCTGGCCGGGCGCAACATCGCCACCAGGCGTCTGGTCGACTATGACCTGGTAACCATGGCAGATCCGTTTCGCATGGATCTTCTCAGTCGTCTCATTGCAAGGGAAGATGTGCCTCCAAACCGGGACCTCTCTCCCCGTGCCTTTGGGCACCTTCTTGATCTTTGGCTCAAAAAATCGGGGAGCCCGAAGACGGCACTTTACCTGATCTTTGTGTTGATCCTGGGGCTTGCGGCCCTGGCGTGCCGCAGGGACGTGCTCCGTTTTACAATCCTGACCTCCGGATATGCCGGTATGGCCTTTGAGTTGTCCCTTCTACTCTTATTTCAAGTCATATATGGTTATGTATACTTGCGGATTTGCGCATTCATAACCCTGTTCATGATAGGCTCTGCCATGGGAGCGTTTGCATCCTCAAAGTTCAAAAAGAGCGCAGCCCGGCAGATGATTGCCTGCGACGGAGCCCTGATCGTACTGGCAGCCCTGGCCGGTGTTGCCGCCTTGGCTGGAAGCAGCGGCAAGGGCCCGATCTGTCTGTTTTCCATGCAGTACGTTGTAATTCCATCTTTAATTTTTCTCGCAGCCTTTTCGGCCGGGTGTCAGTTTTCAGCCGTCTCTCGCGTGGCCCAAGGCACAGGAGCAGAGATTACCGGACGGCTTTATGTGGCAGACCTTGCAGGTGCGGCCTGCGGCACGATATTGACAGGGCTCCTGTTTCTTCCTACAATCGGAATCCTTGGGGTATTGATCTCAGTGGTTCTCTTAAAATGCCTGAGCCTGGGGCTAAATAGCCTATCTGTTTTGAAATGAATTTAGGCGTGGCGATCCTACAACACTAACGAACTAAAGTTCGGAACCTGAGTTCGTGCTTTTGTTTTGCAAAACCACAAGTATGGTCCTCATGCAACCATCCCGAAGAGAGTTCATAAGAACTACATTTTGCGCCGCCTGTGGTGCGTTGCTGTTTCCGTGGGATCATGCCTGGGCCAAGGAGGCGTTTTCTCCATCAGACCCCCATGTCAGAGAAGCCTACTTTTATAAGCGACTTGCCGATAGCGCCGTCCGGTGCGGCACATGTCCTCATGAATGCGTTGTTGTGCCCGGCAGACGCGGAAGATGCCGAACCAGAGTCAACATCAAAGGAAAGTTCTACACGATTTCATATGCCAACCCGTGCGTGGTTCATGTAGATCCGGTAGAAAAAAAGCCGCTCCAGCATTTCTATCCCGGAACCAAGGCATTTTCTCTTGCAGTAGCCGGGTGCAATTTCCGTTGCCTGAACTGTCAAAACTGGGAGATATCTCAAACCGGCCCGGACAAGACCCGCAATTACAACCTGTCCCCGGACGAGATCGTGTCGATGGCTTCGGGCTACGGGTGCAAGAGTATCGCATACACTTACTCCGAGGCTACGACATTCTACGAATACATGGTCGACATATCGGCCAAGGCCGGAAAAGTAGGGATCAAGAATATCTGGGTAAGCAATGCATACATTAGCCGGGCCGCCTTGAACCGGCTGTGTGATGTGATCGATGCGGCCAGTGTAAATCTGAAGAGCTTTTCGGATAAGATCTACCGGGATCTGAACGGGGGCCGTCTTGAGCCGGTGCTTGAGGCCTTCAAGGCCCTGCACCGGCGCGGGATTTGGATGGAAATCATCAATCTGGTCATTCCGACGTACACGGACGACATGGAAATGATCAAAAGGATGTGCGGGTGGATTCTGGAAAACCTCGGGCCTGTGTACCCACTTCATTTTTCCCGGTTCTTTCCCCAGTACAAGCTGGTCCAACTCCCACCCACGCCGGTCGAGGTCTTGGAAGAGGCCAAAGAGACGGCCTTAAAAGAAGGGCTTCATTATGTTTACATCGGAAACGTACCGGGCTCGGGTGATAAGACCGTATGTCCCGGCTGCAAGCGCACCGTGGTTAAAAGAAGGGGATACACACTTGTGTCAAACCACGTGAAAGACGGAAAATGCAAGTTCTGCGGGACCCGCATTAGCGGTCGATGGGGATGATGAAAAAATTTCACACAATAGTCTTTTCGATCATCTTGATCTTGACCTGCCTCACGACAGCCTCGTGCGCTTCTGAGGAGGCCGGCGTGAAGGTCCGGCCCCCCGCTGTCGCCGGTATGTTTTACCCGGTTGCGGCCGATGAGCTGCGCCAAATGGTCGGCACTCTCTTAAAAAATGCCAGCGGCCTTGAGGCGCCTGGGAAGATCCGGGCGCTGGTCTCTCCCCATGCCGGATATGTCTATTCGGGTATTGTCGCTGCTGCCGGCTACAGACAGATAGACCCGGCCACAATGACTGTTATTCTCCTTGGGCCGAGTCACCGGGCCCCTTTAATGGGTGCGTCCATTGCTGAAGTAAAGGCATACCGAACGCCTCTCGGAGATGTCCCCCTGGCAAGGCTTGCATTGAAACTGCGAAGATCGCCGCACTTTGGATGTGTTGCCGAGGCCCATCAAGGAGAACATTCACTTGAGGTTCAACTCCCATTTTTGCAGGTTATGCTAAAAGGCTTCGAGATTGTCCCGATCTTGACCGGCGGCGCAGACCCAAAGGCCCTTGCCGCTGCACTTGCCCCCTATATCGGCGAAGATACCCTGGTTGTGGCAAGCTCGGATCTTTCCCACTACCATTCCTATGAAACAGCGGTTTCCCTGGATCGAATCTGCATCAGGGCTATTGCCGGCCGCCGATTCTCCGACATGCCGCATTGCGAGGCCTGCGGCAAGGAAGCCGTTCTGACACTGATGCACATTGCCGGGATCAAAGGCTGGCATGGCATCTCGATCGATTATAAGAATTCTGGCGACACCGCAGGCGGCAAGGGCCGTGTTGTGGGTTATGCAAGTATTGCCTTTGTGGAAGGAAAGGAGATGACGAGAGAAATGAAAGAGACACTGCCTACCGAGGTGAGAAAGGCCCTGCTCAAGCTTGCACGCTCTGCCATTGAGGCGAAGCTTTTAGGCGGGGCCAAGGTCTGGAGGCCCGAGGCGGCTTCCCCGCTTTTATCGGCAGAGAGAGGGGGGTTTGTCACACTCCACAAACGCAGCCGACTTCGAGGGTGCATCGGCACTATTGAGCCGGTGTCGTCCCTTGTGGAATGCGTGGAAAGCAATGCTCAGAACGCCGCATTTCATGATCCGAGATTTCCACCCGTCAGTGCAGAGGAGTTGTCCGAGATAGACATTGAGATCAGCGTCCTGACGGCGCCAAAGAGGCTGAGTTTCAAGGACGCAGAGGACCTTAAGCGTCAGCTTCAACCCTACGTTCATGGTGTGATCCTTTCTCGCGGCGTGCACAGGTCAACCTTTCTCCCGCAGGTCTGGGAGCAGTTGCCGGACAAGGAACGGTTCCTTGAGCACCTGTGTCTGAAGGGCGGCATGTCGCCAACAGCATGGCAGGATTCTGACACCAAGGTAGAGGTATACGAAGCCGAGGTCTTCGGCGAAGACGATTTCAAGTAAAAAGGGGTCTTGCCGCATCAAATGCCGTAGCTGTAATTCCCGCCAAGTAACTGATAGTGTCCAAAATACCCCTGCCAAACGTCAAGACTTTGACAAATCAGGGGAACCTGAAGCTGCATTCATCCAGACTCATACTCGAATACATCCACAAGAAACATTCAATTCTATGAAATTATAACAATTACGCCTAATTATCTCTTTTCAAGATTTCGGCACGCTTCCTGCTAGATGAGGAAAGACGGAATGGTGTCTAGGCGCTTAGTCGCAAAGCTCGTGTCTTTTCGGCAGGATTTTTTTCCCATGTAGTTTCGGATTTTTCGGATTGTTTGGCTTAGTGATTGCATTTGTACCACAGGAGATCAATGCGTGAATGAAAACAGAGAAAACCTGAAGGCCGGCCAGGCAAGGCGGGCTCAAGATATAGAACGGGAAGCTTCTGGGGAGTCTCCAAAGGTATACTCTTTTCCCTCTCCACCTGATGCGGACGCGGAGGCTGCGAGGGCCACAGCCAAGAAGTTGAAAATACCCTTTGTGGATCCTTTGCGTGCGCGCATTGAGCCGGCCGCCGTTGCCCTCCTTGAACCGGATATTGCCATAAGGCGGCAGGCTTTACCCATTCGCCTCGTCAATGATATCCTCCTTGTTGCAATGACATCTCCCGGCCGGCAAATTGCAATCAGAAGCCTTGAAGTGCTTACCGGCTACAAGATTCGTCCGGCGGCCGCCCCGAAAAGCGCACTTTCTACGGCCCTACGAGAAGTCTATGGGCGACATGGAAGGAAGGCGATCAAGGGCGGCCAAGGCGCTTTGATGCCTGGACAAATTGCAGGGCGACGTGAAAAGGAGCACGGGGTCCGTACCATCTCCGTCATCTCCAACAAGGGTGGTGTGGGAAAGACACATCTTGCCATCAACCTTGCACATGCTTTGGCCGACGCC
Organism: Desulfobacterales bacterium; assembly: GCA_013375395.1. GTDB lineage: Bacteria > Desulfobacterota > Desulfobacteria > Desulfobacterales. The sequence goes on along the minus strand of JABXJW010000006.1, from coordinate 14,744 downwards.
GGGGCCAAGGTCCTCCTTATCGACGCGGACCTGGGCAATGCCGATATTTCGAATAAACTTGGCATCTTCCCCGAGCATCACCTGATGGACTTCCTGGCAAAAGATCAACAGATGCAAGACCTTGTCGTTCCGACAGAGTATGACTTCGATCTCATATGCGGCACATACGGTGAGTTCAAGCTCGCCAATTTGAACTACGCACAAAAGGTAAAATTTATCAGCCACTTCAAAAATACAAGCCAGGGCTACGATTTTGCCGTTTTTGATCTTGGCGCCGGGATTGCCCGCACGGTGCTTGATTTCGCTCTTGGAGCCGATCGTACAGTTATCGTTACCACGCCCCAGGACCTGATAAGCGGATACGCATGCGCGAAGGCCAGCTTTTGCCGCTTCAAGGAGCTCGAAGAGAAGATCGAAGGGAGATTGTCCGACTATACACCTCAATGGACATTCTCTCCCATGATGGTGATCAATCAGGTGAAGGACCTTAAACAGGGATTCAAGCTCTATAACATGTTCCGCAAGACTGCAGACGAAAACATCAATGCCAATGAAGGACGGTTCCGCATAGATCCTGAATACCTGGGGTCCATACCGTATGACAAAGAGAGTCTCCGTATAATTGAGTCAAAAAAAAGACCATTTCTTGCTGATTTTCCACATATCAAGGCGTCTCAGTGTATACGGCACATGTCGACAAGGTTCTACAATTTTGAGGATTCATATGAATCGAGGGTAAGATTTGAACACCCGTTGAAACGCTTTGCCGCCATACTTTCCCAAAAGATTTGAGCTATCCCTTGACTGATGAAAAGGAAATACGTAAAGCTTGTTGAGCTGGAGAGAGAAAAGGAGAGACCTGAGATGAAAAAGTCAGAAAAGGGGATACAGACGCTCCTGGGCCCGGAAAGCACTCTGGAAGGGAAGCTCGTATTTGAGGGAATTGTGCGACTGGATGGCCATTTTACGGGGACAGTGGAAAGCAAAGAGGGGATGGTGATCATAGGGGAAAAAGGGGTTATTAATGCTGATATATTGGTTCACACTGCTATCGCGAGGGGGGAGATAAGGGGCAATGTCCGAGCTACAAACCGCATTGATTTGCGTTCGCCGGCCCGGATTTTCGGCGACATGAGTGCTCCTGTGATAGCCATTGAACCCGGTGTGATTTTCCATGGAAACATGAGCATGAAACCCAAATGAAGGCCCGCCCAAGACATTTTCTAACCGCTTGCCATTATTGATATTTCAACAGTCCGCCAAAGGTGGATTCCATTCATTTTTTGTTCCCAGGGGTTCCCCAGTACTGACGCACGAATTTTCGCATTTTTGTAACCATATGAGTTTACGGAATAATGACTGTTGGTAATTTGCTCTGAAGAAAATATTTGTCGCGCTGTTTCCACCCCCACCCCACCCCAGCCCTCCCCCTTCAAGGGGGAGGGAGTTTATGTCTATAATTTCAACTGATTAATCCCCTCTCCCCTCGCGGGAGAGGGTTAGGGTGAGGGGGAAAACGTGCGTCAGGGCTGAGGGGTCCCATGCTCACTTGACACGGCCGGGTTGCATGGGATAGGAATCGGCTTGGAGTGCTCTGTCACAGGACATTCAATGAGGATATGCACGTGCGTGTGGCCATGTACTACAATAACAAGGACATCCGGGTAGAGGAGATCCCCATCCCAAAGACCGGCCCTGGTGAACTCCTCGTGCGCATTGAGGCGAGCGGCATCTGCGGCAGCGATGTGATGGAATGGTATCGGGTCAAGAAAGCCCCTTTGGTGCTCGGCCACGAGATTGCCGGGGAAGTGGTTGAGGCAGGCAAGGGGGTCGATCGGTACAAGAAGGGTGATCGGGTTGTTGCATCCCACCATGTGCCGTGCAATACTTGCCGTTTTTGCCTCAGCGGTCACCATACGGTATGTGATACGCTTGGCCGCACCAATTTCGATCCGGGCGGCTTTGCCGAGTACGTGAGGCTGCCTGCCATCAACGTAAACCGGGGGGTATATTTCATCCCGGAGGGGGTCTCCTTTGAGGAGGCCAGCTTTGCCGAGCCCCTGGCCTGCGTGCTGCGTGCACAAAGGATGGCAGGGCTTCGGCCCGGTGATACGGTCATGGTGATGGGCAGCGGCATTGCAGGGCTGCTCCACATACAGCTTGCCCGTGCCATGGCCGCAGGGCGGGTGGTTGCCACGGATATCAGCGAGGCCCGCATGGAGGCGGCAAAGAGGTTCGGAGCCGACGCTGCGATCCACGCAAAGCAAGACGTGTTGTCCGAGCTGCGCCGCCTAAATGACGGCAGGCCGGCAGACAGAGTGCTGGTGTGTACCGGCGCGAAATCGGCTAACTTGCAGGCACTGGAATTGGTGGAACGTGGGGGTACGGTGCTTTTCTTTGCGCCCACTGATCCGGGTGTCACCATTCCCCTGTCTATCAACAATCTTTTCTTTCGAAACGACATAACCCTTACGACCTCTTATGCCGGAAGCCCGGCAGACCATGTGACGGCCCTGGAGCTCATTCGCGCCCGCCGTGTGCGCGTAGGTGATATGATTACTCATCGGCTGGGCCTGGCGGAAACCGCCAAGGGCTTTCAATTAGTGGCCGAGGCGCAGGATTCGATCAAGGTCATTATTGAGCCGCAAAGATAGACGGCTTCGTAAAAAGTCCAACTTCTGTGTTGCGCTGCATCCTTCGTCACTGCGGCGTACCATAAGTACGCCTCATTCCTCGGGATTTGCGCGCCTTGAATTTGGAGCTTTTTACTTTGCCGTCTAATTTGGACTTTTTACGAGACCATCAAAGATAGACGCTTTGGGACTTTGGATTTTGAGTAACAATTCAGCAATTGACCCTGAAGCGAAGCGCCAGGGTCAGTTGCTAAAAAGATGCATACTTTCTTATTTCGTATCACTTTAGCCTTATGAAACAAATGGATTCGTTGGAGCGACCGTCTTTTCAAAGACCTAAATTGTTACCTTATTTCAAATGCTGAGTGCCTAAGTTCCTCAATTCACGTTGACAGGTTCCATAAGGTGCTCTAGTAAGCAAATCTGTATTTGGTTACAGGTTTAAGAATCTCAGTGGGCTCTATGAGAGATGAGTGGAGGTGATTGTCATGGCAGATGCACAAGGAATTCTGGAGACAAGGAATGTATCCGAGATGCCACTGGAGTACGGAGGCACGAGGGGTAAATCGATTAAAGGAGCAGATAACCTTGAATGGGGGATGAGAAATCGCCTGTCCCGGCTGATCAAGCCGGACGGACACTGCCAGTTTCTTCCCATAGATCATGGTTACTTCCAGGGTCCCACCAGGTGTCTTGAAAGACCCGGCGAAACGATCAAGGATCTATTGCCTTATGCCGACGGCATGTTTGTAACACGGGGGGTTCTTCGCACCTGCGTTGATCCGGATGTTGACACACCCATCATCTTGAGGGTTTCAGGTGGCACCAGTATCATCGGCAAAGACCTGGCCGATGAGATCATCACCACCTCCATTGAAGAGATAATCCGGCTCAACGTGGCGGCTGTCGGTCTTTCGATTTTTGTGGGAAGTGATTACGAGAAACAGACCCTTGAGAGTCTGGCCTGGCTCGTCAACGAGTGTGAGGGTTATGGTATCCCTGTTATGGCGGTCACGGCCGTTGGAAAAGAGCTTGAGAAAAGGACTGCACGCTATTTGGGCCTGTGCTGCCGCATTGCTGCTGAATTGGGGGCAAAGATCGTGAAGACCTATTACTGCCCGGAAGATTTTGAAAAGGTTACCAACGGGTGTCCGGTGCCGGTAGTTATGGCAGGCGGACCAAAATGCGAAACCGAGCTTGAGGTCTTTGAATTTGTTTACGATGGTATGCAGAAAGGCGCAATAGGGATCAACCTGGGCAGAAATGTCTGGCAAAATCCCCACCCGGTGGCCACGATGAAGGCGCTAAATGCCGTTGTCCATGACGAGGCCACACCGAAGCAGGCACTGGATCTGTTCAAGAGCCTGCAACACGCCTAACCAGGATCCGCCGCAGGCGGAGAACCAAAAGGCTATATTAAGCTGCAATTATTTGTTTTTCTTTGCGTTTTTCTTTCTTGAAAATCAGCGTCAGATTTCTGACGCCCAGGGTAATCGTTTTAAAAAACCTCTATTCCATAACCTGCCTGCAATTCTCACGATATCCCATAACAGACCATTATTCTTCGAAATTTTGCCTCAGAAACGAGCTGGCATGAAACGTGCTGCATTTCATGAGGTTACACCATGAAACCTGAAGAGGCTACAGTACTGGTTGTTGACGATGATCGGACCAACAGTGCTATGCTCTCCCAGCAAATCAGGCGAGAAGGCTACAACGTCGCCGTTGCGGAAAACGGGCGCCAGGCACTGGATCTGATTCGGGCACGGAAGTGCGACCTGATACTCCTGGACATCGTGATGCCGGAGATGGACGGCCACCAACTGCTGAAGTATCTCAAGGCCGCCCACGCGCTGCGCCATATTCCGGTGATTGTGATCTCGGCGGTAGACGAACTCGATAGTGTCGTCAGGTGCATTGAACTGGGAGCGGAAGACTACATTCACAAGCCGGCCAACCAGGTAATCTTGAGAGCCCGGATTGGCGCCATCCTGGAAAAGAAGTGGCTGCGCGACCAGGAGCAGGTTTATCTAAAGGCATTGGAAGCCGAACAGGAGAGGTCGGAGCATCTGCTGCTCAATATCTTGCCAAAGACGATTGCTGAACGGTTGAAACAGGGAGAAAGTACAATTGCCGACAAATTCGAGGACGTAACGGTCCTTTTTGCCGACATCGTTGCTTTTACCACGCTATGTGTTCATAAACGTCCTGCTGAAGTGGTCGAATTACTGAACGAAATTTTCTCGGCGTTTGATCTGCTGACCGAGGAGCATGGCTTGGAAAAGATAAAGACAATTGGTGACTCCTATATGGTGGCAGGAGGTCTCACCCCGCCATGCAGGAATAGTGCTGAAGCCATTGCAGAAATGGCACTCGGCATACAAAAGGAGATTGCCCGATTCAACGAGAAAAGCAGCGAGCCGCTCAGCATACGGACAGGGATTGACACCGGACCGGTTCTGGCGGGGGTGATTGGAAGAAAAAGGTTCATATACGATATATGGGGCAACACCGTGAACACGGCTCACCGCATGCAGTCGCACGGCCTTCCAGGCTGCGTTCAGGTCACAGAAGCAACATACGACCGCTTGCGGAGTAAATATCTGTTTGAGGAGCGTGGGGCGATCGAGGTCAAAGGCAAAGGGAAGGTGGTCACCTATTTCCTCATAGGAAGGGCCGGGGGCCCGCCAATTCCCCTTATGTAAGGCCAAACAGACCTTTATTCTTCGGAATTCTGACTCAGAAACGAACTGGCATGAAACGTGCTGCATTTCATTACAATTTATGCCTATTGGCATCAAATATACGTCTCGTAGTTTCTACAACTTATTGAAATTATAGGGCTTCCGGGGCTTAAATTTCGCCTCGCACATGGAATGATGGAATATTGGGATGTTGATTTTGGAAGGAAGTTTGTCAATTATGACTTTCCTGTCAAGAAAAATTCACCCAATACTACATTGTCCCATTTTCCCAATACCCGTTATAGCGCACAGGTTGCGCCTGACGGCTTGACACGAAGTGAAGCTTGCGCCAAAACATCACACTTCGTGCCCATCATTCCAGTATTCCATCATTCCAATTGGGGCGAAGCCCCTAAGTTCCGTTCATGTGCAAATCATATGGGTTGAGACTGCCGCCCCAAGGGGCGGCAACGTGGGGTGATATATCCGATGGGTATTTTGAACATCAACGATATTGAAGCAGGCATGGTGCTGAAGGATGATATCATCAACTTCCAGGGAACCCTGCTGCTCAATGCCGGGGCCACGTTGGCTGAAAAGCATCTCAATGCCTTAAGGGCCTGGGGAGTAACAGAGGCGAATGTTGTGGATGTCAGCCCGGCCGATCTTGAAGAGAAAAATTCCGACTTGGTAGACGAGGAAACAAAAGGGCGCATAGAACGCGAACTGGCATATCTGTTCCAAAAGACCAACACGGAAGACCCTCTCATAGCCGAGATATACAGGCTGGTAAGGAAAAGGAGGCTGCGCAGCTTGTGCAATGAAAAAGAAAGCGGATGAGATCACCATAAACAAAGTAATCCGCCGGCTTAAGAACATGCCGAGTATTCCGACCGTGATTACTAAGGTATCCGAAATCTTAGACGACCCCAGGAGCTGTGCCGCCGATTTCGGCAGGGTGATATCAGGGGACCAGGCCCTTACCGCCAAACTGCTCAGGCTGGTCAATTCCGCCTTTTATGGCTTTCCGGGAAAGATCGATACGGTATCTCGGGCTGTAACCATCATAGGTTTCAGGCCGCTTAGGGAGCTTGTGCTCGGCACATCCATCTTAAACATGTTCAAAGGTCTTGGTGATAACGCCCCCTTGGGTGTGCAGGATTTCTGGAAGCACAGCATGGTGTGCGGAATAGCGAGCCGGGTGTTTGGCATCTACAAAAGGGAGGAGGTCCCGGAGAGGTTCTTCGTGGCCGGACTGTTGCACGATATCGGTCGCATGGCGCTCCTGGAAAGTTGCCCTGAACAATATAATGAGGTTTTCGCGATAGTGAAGGAGGAAAGCTGCCTGGTTACCGAAGCGGAAACGGCTGTGTTCGGGTTCACGCATGCAGAGGTGGGAAAGAAGCTCTTGCTTCACTGGCAACTCCCATCCTCTCTTGCGAATGCTGTTGGGTTCCACCACGACGCGGAAAGGCCGGGTCGGTCTTCCAGCCTCGCGGATGTGATTCATGTGGCCGATATCATCACACATGCAAGCAGCCTCGGCGCCAGCGGGGAGCAGTTCATTCCCCCATTGAATCCACACGCTTGGGGACGTCTCGGTTTGAAGATGAGTATACTGGAGCCTGCCATGGAAAAGATCTATGAACAGTTTGAAAGCATAGCCGACTTCATGCTGGTTGAAAAGCAAGAGGATTGAAAACCTTCAAATAAAGAATTTGCAGATGAGCATGGATAAGGACAAGATTAGCATAGAAAAACTTCAAAAGAGGGTCGCATACTTGGAAGAGGCGAACCGGAAGATCAATTCCTACCTTGAAACTGTTCGTTCGATAGCTTTCTTCCAGAAAAAAATTAACATAGAACATGATGTCAAGACTATCTTAATGGAAAACTTCATGCATATCTCACGACTTATTGAGTTCAATCTGGCCGCCTTTTTCCTCTTTGAAGACGACTTGATTGAATTGGCTTGCGAATACGCCCACCCGGAGCACCTGCACGTTGAAGCGGGAAAAGAGGTCGAACTCCAGATAAAAAATGGGACATTCTCCTGGGCCTTGCGCCAGACTACGCCCGTGATAGTTAATGCACTGGGACTCGAAAATGGGGGAGATATCCTCCTTCATTCTCTTGCCACTGAAAACCGTGTCCTGGGAATGTTCGTGAGCCAACTTTCCGTGGACCGGGAGCAGATTAATCAAGAGGCCATGGATCTGCTGTCCATAGCCCTGTTGAACACTTCTCTGGCAGTTGAAAATGCTATGCTTTATCAAAGAATTACGGCATACAGTCTTGAACTCGAACAGCAGGTGAAAGAAAGGACCCAACAGTTAGAGAGCGCCAAGGAAGTCGCCGAAGCAGCCAATCGGGCCAAGACCGAGTTTCTGGCCAACATGAGTCATGAGATAAGGACGCCCATACACGGAATCATCGGCATGACGGAATTGGCCATGGAGGTCGACCTCGATGATAGTCAGAGGAGCACCCTTCATACAATTAACACAGAAGCCAACTACCTGCTGGGTGTCATCAACGACATTCTTGATGTTTCCAAGATAGAGGCCAGAAAGTTAGAGCTTGAGCAGATTCCATTTGACCTGAGAATCACGGTTGAGGATTTGGCTGGCGCTATCGCCAATAGAGCGGAACAAAAAGGGCTTGATCTTCTCTGTTTTCTATCTCCGGATGTTCCCTCCCGATTAATTGGCGATCCTGGCCGGCTGAGGCAGATACTGGTAAATCTTGCAGACAATGCCCTGAAGTTTACCCATGAGGGTGAGATTTACGTGAAGGCAGAGATGGCCGAGGAGCTTGGAGACCGTGTTAGGATCCGTTTCTCGGTAAGGGACACAGGCATCGGAATACCAAAAGACAAACAGGAAACAATCTTTGAGAGCTTCACGCAAGCAGATGGCACAACCAGCAGGAAATACGGGGGGACCGGGTTGGGGATTACCATATCGAAAGAATTGGCGGAACTGATGGGAGGCGAAATCGGCCTGGACAGTGAGGAGGGCAAGGGAAGCACGTTCTGGTTTACGGCAGTCTTTACAAAGCAGACTGGTGAGGAAGCCGTCGTAGCGATAGAGAAGGTCAATCTGCGTGATCTAAGAGTGCTGGTGGTGGATGACAATGTGACCAACCGATTTATCCTGATAGAGTATCTCAGGTCTTGGGGCTGTCTGCCTGTGGAGGCGCTTGACGGAAAAAATGCACTATCCGTTCTCAGGGAGTCCGTGGACATCAAAGAGCCTTTCGATTTGATTTTGACGGACATTCGGATGCCCGAGATGGGCGGTTTTGATCTGGCCGGGGAAATAAGGACAATAGATGCTTTGAAAGGGGTTCCGATCATAGCCATTACATCTACCGGAATTAGAGGAGACGCCAAGAGATGCACAGACATAGGCATTGATGGCTACCTGACCAGGCCGATTAGGCGGGATGATCTGCATGATGTGATTTTAGTGGTTTTAGGCCTTGCCGCTGAGGAGCAGGAACAGCCTCCTGCCAAACTGGTTACGAGACATACCATAGCCGAGGAATACAGGAAAGGATGCCGAATCCTTTTAGCCGAGGACTACCCGACTAATCAGCAGGTGGCCATGAGGCATCTACGTGGAGCAGGGTTCCAGGTCGATCTGGCGGAGAACGGCCGGCAGGCGGTAGGCGCGTATAAACGAAAACATTACGATCTTATCCTGATGGACATACAGATGCCCGTGATGGACGGTTATGAAGCGACAAAGGCAATCCGGAATTTCGAGGCAAAGCTCAAAAAAGCAGGGGATACAGAGCTTTCAGGCAGGCCGGAAAGGGTTCCGATCCTCGCTATGACGGCACACGCCCTGAAAGACCATAGAAAAAGGTGCGTGGAGGCGGGAATGGATGACTATGTCTCCAAGCCCTTGAGGAGAAAAGAACTACTAGCCATGGTGGACAAGTGGTTGACGTCGAGGGCGAAGGGCAAGCGGCCAAAGGCCAAAGGCGAAGGGCTGGAGAATTTGGAATCCGCGATCCCAGCCCCCCATCGTCCGCCTGAGGCGGACGATGGCCTGCCCGCCAGTGCCAGGCAATGGCAGGCAGGCGGGCAAGATCCACACTGTTTTCATGGCATGAGCCGCAAATCCAAAATGGATGAGGGAAGTGCCCCAATAAATTTTGAAAGGGTCATAAAGGAATTTGAGGGAGACAAGGGGTTTGTGATGAAGGTTCTGGATGGCTTTCTAAAAAGGGGGAGTGACCAGATAGGAGCCATCCGCCAGGCCATATCCGATGGGGATGCCGAGCTGGTCAGCAGAGAGGCACATTCCATTAAAGGCGCTGCGGCAAACCTGACCGCTGATAAGCTTTCCAAGATTGCTTATGAACTTGAAAATATAGCAAAATCAGGCGTCTTAGAAGAAGGCGTCGAAATCCTCAAAAGACTTGAAAAAGAGTTTTATCGCCTAGAGGTTTATGCCGGGGTTGGAAGGTAGACCGAAAAAAGCGACGGGGGACAGATGAGAATTCTTGTTGTTGACGACGAGCTTGTCAGCAGAAAGAAGATGAAAAAGATAATGGACGGTTTTGGTGAATGCGAGGCGGTTGAAAGTGGGAGGAAGGCCATAACCGCCTTTAAAAATGCCTGGGAAAACTGGAGGCCTTTTGACCTGATGACTCTCGATATTATTATGCCTGAAATGGACGGAACAAAGGTCTTGGCCGAAATCAGGAAGATGGAAGAAGAAAAGAAGATTCCAAGGCACAAGCAAATAAGAATATTGATGGTAACTTCGGATGCAGATCCAGATACCATTGTCAGTTGTGCTCGGGCGGGGTGTAATGATTATGTTGTAAAACCATTTAGCCCGTATATATTAGCCGACAAGCTTAAGAAGCTTGGTTTTGAAGTCGATTGAGAAAATACTGATGCCGACCAGAAGTGTTTAACCTGGAGACTCCCTGTCTCGGATTTTGCCCGCCAAAGGTTTCACTTGACACGCGATCGCCGTGCCCATATGCTATTTTGGTTTGTAAGTGGGTTCTTAGCAACGCAAGCACGCAACCAGGTTTTGATCCTTGACGTCAAGTTCCCTTGCAAAAAAGCTGGTTCCGATTGTCTCATTCCTACTCTTTGGCGGCATTGCGCTCACTCTGTGGCAAGATCAGAACAGACATGGGCGCGAACTCGCTTTTCGGCATACGGAGACCGCCGCAGAACAGATACGGATTCGTGTCGAAGGCCTGATGAATGCCCGGATTGCATCCCTTCAGGTATTCGCCGAAAGGTGGGTTGAAAGACGGCCGCCCGACTTCAGCCAAAAGCGCTTTCTCCAGTTCGCCGAGAAATTCTACGGGCATTATCCGGGGTTTATGGGAATCAACTGGATCGATCCCCAGGGCGTTGTCAGGTGGGTTTATCCCGAGGTAACCAACGCGATTGCAAGAGGCAAAAGTGCATATAAGCATCCTGATCCCAAATATCGAGCCGCTTTTGAAAATGCCGAACAGAGCCTTGAACGTACCGCCACACCTTGCGTGGAACTTTACCAGTGGGGAACCGGTTTCGATAGCTTCTGGCCCTTGCTCTATGACGGCAAAGTGCAAGGCTATCTAAACGGCGTATTTCAGGTGAAGCTCATAATGGATTTGTGTTTGGCCAAGGAAATCTTTAAGGATTTCTGGGTCAGAATCTACGAAGAAGGCCGACTGATTTACCATCACGGCACCCGGGACGACTTGAACTTCAAAAGGAACAGGTTGCACGCGGTCCGAAAGATTCATTTTCGGGGCAAGGCCTGGCAACTGGAGCTCGAACCCAAACCGACAGTTTATTCACCAGCACATGTTCGTAATCTCTGGCTCCTGGCTTTCGGCATTTTTGTGGCAGTAACGCTATCGTTGCTGCTTCGACTCCTTCTGGGTCGCATGGAAATGTACAGGGCGGCCAGGGACCAGGCGCTTCATGAAGTGGGCGAACGGAAACGGGCCGAGCAGGCTTTGCTGGAAAAGGAAAAGACACTGGAGGCCCTGCTTGCCGAGCTTTCTGCCAAAAATGAAGAGCTTGAGACCTTTGTTTATACGGTCTCCCATGATCTGAAGACCCCCATTGTCACTATTGATGGTTTTATCGGCGCCTTCAAGGAAGAGATTGGGCAAAGCCTTTCGGAAGACAGCAAACAATACCTCAAATACATGAGTGATGCCTCCCGGAAGATGGGGCTTTTGATCGATGACCTGCTCGATCTTTCCCGCGTCGGGCGCGTAAGCGAAAAGAAGCGAAAGATCCCTTTTGCCGAGGTCGTGGAAGATGCCCTGAAAACCCTTCAACCTCAAATCGAGGCCAGAGCTATTGTGGTTAGTATCCGGGAAGATCTCCCGGTCGTTTATGTTGAAAGAAAGCGATTGGGCCAGGTTATGGAAAATCTGTTGGGCAATGCAATTAAGTATATCGGAAAAGACAACCCTTCCCCGTGCATTGAAGTAGGGGCAGAAGAAAAAAACGGCCAAAAGGTATTTTATATCCGGGATAACGGCATCGGTATTGAGGAAATGTACTTTGATAAGATTTTTCAGATCTTCCAGCGTCTCCCATCTGCAAAAAAGCTTGGAGAAGGGACCGGCATCGGTTTGACGATTGTAAGAAGGATTATCGAACACCACGGCGGAAAGGTCTGGCTCACATCAGAACCTGGAAAAGGGACTACATTTTTCTTCAGTCTTAAAGAAAAGGAGGCTTGAGCATGGATTTTGAACCTTCCAACATATTGCTCGTAGAAGATGAGGAAGCCCACGCGGAACTGACCAAGCGGGCGATTCGAAAGGCAGGCAATGCAAACCGGGTTGACGTGGTGGCCGACGGAGAACAGGCTCTCGACTACCTGCTCAACCGGGGAAAATATGCTGATAAGACGAAGTATCCCATTCCCGGTTTGATCCTGCTGGACATAAAGCTGCCCGGCATTGACGGGATAGAGGTCTTGAAGGAAGTCAAAGAGCATCCGATTTTAAAGAAAGTTCCCGTGATCATGCTTACTACATCGCAACGAAACGAAGATGTTGCAGCATCCTACAGCCATTATGCCAACAGCTATCTGACCAAACCGGTGGGTTATAAGGAGTTTGAGGAAAAGATCATGCAAATCGATTTTTACTGGATGATCCTCAACGAGCCGCCCACCGTTTAACAGTAACATGTCTTCAATGCTTGATGTGTAAGGATTCCAGGCATGGAACCGCTAGAGCTTGTGATCATCGAGGACGAAGAAGCGCACTTTGAGCTCATGAAACGTGCCATTGACAAAGAACTGCCGGGCTCTTCGATCCACTATTTCACGCAGGCCGACACCTGTCTCGAGAGGATACATGAGATCACCCCGGACGTCATCGTCACCGATTACCTCATACCCGGCATGAACGGTCTCGATTTTCTTGGCGCTTTAAAGCGAGAAAACATGGATATCCCGGTCATCATGATCACAGGCCAGGGGGACGAGAATATCGCTGTTCAGGCCATGAAACTGGGGGCCGCGGATTACTTGGTAAAGTCCGTTGATTTCTTCACCCTGCTGCCCAGTGTCATCGACAAGGTTGTTCATAAACAAAAACTTGAGGAATCATTTGAACAGTCAAAAAAGAAATTCGAACAGATTTTTGCGGAATCGCCAATCGGAATTGAGCTGTATGATTCAAACGGCCTATTGATTGACCTCAACAAATCGTGTTTGGATATATTCGGTATCCGGGATGCTGCTGATGTAAGAGGGTTCGAACTCTTTGCCGATCCGAATGTGGCATCTGACTTTAAGGACAGGGTTGCCAAGGGGGAGACGGTCAGATATGAAGTCTCCTTTGATTTTGAAAAGGTAAGGAAGCTCAAACTTTATGAAACAACAAAGTCGGGGACTATCCATCTTGACGTCCTCATTACTCCCCTAGCCACTGGAGATGCGACTGGTGCAAGGGGCTATTTGGTTCAGGTTCAGGATATCACTGCGCGGAAGCTGGCCGAAGAACACGTCTGCAGCCTTACAAGACAATTGATGAAGGCGCAGGAAAATGAGCGTCAAAGGCTTGCCCGGGACCTGCACGACCTGGTGGCCCAAGACCTTTCAGCAGTAAAAATGGGCCTTGACACACTTTTTGATGATAAGCCGGAAGTTCCTCCCGAGATGAGGCAAGGGGTTTCCGGATTTTCCAAAACGCTTCAAGGAAGCATCGCGGCCGTACGGGACTTGGCCTATGGCTTACGCCCTGCCGGCCTTGATCAGCTCGGCCTGGTCGAGACGGTTTTCCAGTTTTGCGAAGAGTTCTCCGCCAAAAACAAGGTGCAGGTAGAGTTCTCTGCCGCGGGCATGGATGACTTAATACTCGATTTCGATACCGAAATCATTTTGTACCGGCTGATTCAAGAGTGCCTCAATAACGTCAAGAAACATGCTGACGCCGGCCACGTCAATGTCAAGTTGGTCGGATCTTTTCCTAATATTATTCTTCGAATAGAAGACAACGGCAAGGGCTTTGAAGTGCATGATCGGATGCTCGCTGCACAAACTGAAAAGCGTATGGGACTTCGGAGCATGCAAGAAAGAGTAGCCCTCCTTGAGGGAGAAATGCGAATCGTATCGCTTCCGGGGCAAGGCACGAAGATTCTAGTAGAGGTTCCGTGCAAGAGGGGAAAAAATGGGTGACAAGAAAATAGTGTTGATTGTTGACGACCATCCACTTTTCAGGGAAGGCCTCAAATCGCTCATAGCACGCAACGCCGGGTTCGAAGTGGTCGGGGAGGCCGGAGACGCGCATGAAGGGCTCAAGATGGCCAAGAAGCTCAAGCCGCACCTGATGCTGATTGACATATCGCTGCCGGACAAGAGTGGTATTGACCTGACGCGCAGCATACGCAGCCTTTTGCCGGAAACACGCATTATGATTGTCAGCATGCACTCAAAGATCGATTATATTGCTGAGGCGTTTCAAGCCGGAGCCACCGGGTATGTAGTCAAGGAATCGGCCGCCGGCAGGCTCATCCAGGCCCTTGAGACCGTCTCAAAAGGAGATTACTTCCTGGACAGTTCCGTTTCACACAAGGTAGTGAAAAAGCTCATTGAACTGCCCGAAAAGGAAGCAAAGATCACGGACGCAAGGTACGAGGCCCTGACCTCTCGCGAACAGCAGGTCATGCGGCTGCTGGCCGAAGGCCTTTCCACCAAAAAAATCGCTCAAAAGCTCTTTATCAGCCCCAAAACCGTTGAGAATCATCGGGCCAACATCATGGGTAAGCTCGAAGTTCACAGCACCATCGAATTGGTTCGCTATGCGGCAAAGCTCGGCCTGATCGACGTGGACCTCTGGAAGAGCTGAGCATACCCCTAACCCGGACAAGCCGGAACCAAACAAGGATTGGTTTAAGCCTTGGAAAATAAAATCAAATCTAACTCGAACA
>JABXJW010000067.1 GCA_013375395.1 Desulfobacterales bacterium | reverse complement strand
GGACAATGGTTTATTGGCAAAATCTCTCTTGACAGGCAAGTTAATAAATGGGTAACTTCCTTTGAAAACCAACATTCCAATATTCCACCATTCCATTATTCCATGCGCAAGGCAAAAACCCAGGCCTCAAAAACCTCTTATACTTTCAATAGGTTGTAGAAATTCCGAGACGTTAATTAAAGGCCGGTCGCTGTCATTGCCGGCGTGGTTTTGCCAGGAACCTTTGTTCCACAAGGTCTGCAAGACCCTCTATATCGTCCAACTCGAAGCGAGGCGCGCCAAGGTCGAGAGGCGTGTCGGATACAAGGGCTACAAGGCTGCTGTCGCCTTCACAAAGAGGCGTGTCGTGCAGCCGGCTCCGAAAGATTTCTATCTTGGGCTTTTGTTCCTTCTTGTATCCTTCGGTCAGGATGATATCCGCCTCCTCGAAGTACTTTGACGCCAGGCCGTCGATGGTCTGCTCGGTTTCCACGTCTTTTACAACAGCCACCCTGTTGGGCGATGAGATGGCCACAGTACGGGCTCCGGCTTGCTTGTGACGCCAGCTGTCTTTTCCCTCATGGTCTATGTCGAATCCATGCACATCGTGCTTGATGGTGCCGATACGGTAACCCCTTGCCCTCAACTCGGGTACGAGCTTTTCCAGAAGGGTCGTTTTCCCGGAGTCCGACTTTCCCACAATAGAAACAATGGGAGGCATTGTGTCCTCCTGTTCACGGACTCCCTTTTGTGGGAGGGAGACCTCTCTCGGATTCAGGAGTTGGACCGTGGCGGCCCGGCCCCGGTTCAATCGGATTTCATCCGGCGCTACCATGATCAGGGCGTTGGCCCTGCCCATGGCAGGGAAAACCCCCGCATCCGGCCCTGCCAGAGGAAGCACGCTGTAGCTGGAATCTCGTTCCGTTACAAATCCTTGAACCAGATGTTCAGTCCCCGGCTTTTTGTCTATGTCACTTTCAAGGACGGCCTTGATGCGGGACATCCAGTCTGTCCTCAAGCCTGTTAGTTGCAAAAGAGCCGGAAGAACAAGGGCGAAAAAGACCACATAAACCGCACTGGGTGTTCCGGGCAGGCAGAAAACAGGCTTGCCGTCATAAAGGCCGAAAGACGTCCCTTTTCCTGGCCGCATGGACACGCCGGAAAACATCAAGTCAACCCCGATCTCCTCCATAAGTGCGCGGGTGAGGTCGGAGTGAGCCCTTGACGAGCCCCCGGTGGTGATGAGAATATCGCTACCCAGTCCTTTCTCAATATGCTCCCTGATGGAATCCTTGTCATTTTTGGAGATCTTTGCGTACTTCACCCGGCTGCCGTGCTCTTTTATGAGGGCAGACAGCATGTAGATATTGCTGGCCACGATCTTGTGGTCTCTGGCCGTGTCATGGATATCAATCAATTCATTGCCAACAGCAAGGACGCACACCCCGGGTTTCCTGGTAACGGCGATCCTACTGATTTGCAGGCTGGACAGGATGCTGAGGACGGCGGGGGTGATGCCCCCCCCCTGTTCGACGATCAGTGTTCCGGCGTTTATGTCTTTTCCCTTTGCCCATACGTGCAGTGAGGGCCGGACTGCGGCCGGAACCTCGATGACCCCGGGGCCGCATCGCACGTCTTCTTCTTTTACCACTGCATCCGCCCCGGCAGGAATCGGGCCTCCGGTCATGATACGCACGGCTTGCCCGCTTTCCACAGGAACCGGTTCTGCCGTGCTCGGGCGTATTTCGCCCACGACTTTCAGCCTGACTGGGTGTCCGGCGGTTGCATCGGCGGCGTCATTGCTGCAAATGGCGTAGCCGTCCATGGCGGAACGGTCGAAGCCGGGAATGTCTGCAGAGGCATATACGCTTTTGCCGGCGGCGTATCCCAGCGTTTCTTCAAGTGGGAGATCGATCGTTTCCAGAGGATGCGTGCAGTCCAAGATGAGGTCAAGGGCGTGCTGTCGAGATACGATCTTGCGGCAACCTGCCACTGTTTTTTCCATTTTGACGCTCCGGCTATGCTCCGTCATGATAAGTCGCCCTTTTTACCATGGCCCCGTTAGAGCCTAAACACAAAGCGGTAAAATCCCCCTAAACCTGCCCGCAATGCTTCGCAACGCGAGGCAGGCGGGTCCCCCTTTATTAAAGGGGATTTTGCAAAAGTCTCATATCCGCCGTAGGCTGGGAGTAATTCTCATTATGGATATTTCCTTCCATTGTCAAGAGAAATATGTCAAATAAAGCTTAATCGTGGGCGGCATTGCAAAGATTTTTCATTGACTTTTTAACTGTTCGGTCATATTCGACTTTTTGTAACATTTTAGCCTTATGAAACAACTGGATTCGAGGGAGATCCAACGACCGTGTTTTCAAAGACCTAACCTGTTACGACTTTTTGAAATTGCACACGAAAAGGAGAACAGCATGGAGCTTACTGCCTTGATTGACAGGATCAAAGCGCACCCGGACTACGCCAAGGTCGGCATGATCCTGTGCCACGTGGGGGTAGTGCGGGGAACTTCGCGGGGCGGGAGCCCGGTTTCAGGTCTCGACCTTACGGTTGACCGCGATGCACTGGAATCAATCCTTTCCGAACAGAAGAGGCGGCCCGGCATCATAGAGATTTTAGTCGAGATACAGGAAGGCTGGCTCAAGGTGGGCGATGAAGTAATGTTCATTGTGGTGGCGGGTGATATCAGGGATCGCGTTATCCCCGTGCTGGAGGATACCTTGAACGCCATAAAGGAGCGTGTTACCAGCAAAAAGGAGCATTTTGCGTAGTTAGTGTCCATCCACAAACTATCCTCCACTGAGGGGTTGGGAAGGAAAGCCAATGTCAACATTTACCCATCTTGACGAAGAGGGAAGGGTCCGCATGGTCGATGTTTCCGAAAAACCTGCCACCGCCAGGGAGGCGGCGGCTCAAGGGGTGATTACCATGAAGCCCGAGACACTCGATCTGATCAGGGACCAGAAGGTGAAAAAGGGAAATGTGCTGGAGACAGCACGCATTGCAGGTGTTATGGCGGCAAAGAGGACCGCGGAACTCATCCCCATGTGTCATCCCGTTCAAATAACCCACGTGCAGGTCGATTTTTCCCCTCAGCCCGACACACACAGCATCCGGATAGAGGCTGTTGTGCGCACGGTTGGCCAGACCGGCGTGGAGATGGAGGCATTGACCGCCGTGTCAGTTGCTGCATTGACTATTTATGACATGTGCAAGTCTCACGATCGCGCCATGACGATCTCTGATGTGTATCTGCTGAAAAAATCCGGGGGAAAGACCGGCACATTTGTGAGGCAGTGATCATGAAGGATGCGGTGAATTACGATGTGGCCGAATTTGCAGAAGGCCGCTTTAGAAAAGCTCAGGTGAAGGCCATTCAGGAGGTTCCCTTAACCGTCTATCTGAATGGTCAGGAGGTAGTCACGCTCCTTTGTACGGGAAAGCACCCCAGGTTTTTGGCCGTGGGATTCTTAAAATCCGACGGGCTCGTTACAGGCGTTGAGCAACTAAGAGACATCCACGTCGAGCAAGAGCCCGACAGGCTCAAGGTGCACGTTGAGACATCTCATGATCCCTTCGAGCACCAAAAGCCAGGGCGCTCCATTACATCAGGGTGCGGTAAAGGGACAAATTTTGAGCGAAACGCGGAAACTGCTGCCGCGACAACCGTTGCAGGGCAGCTTAGCGTGACACCGCGGCAGGTCCTGCGATTGGCAGACGAACTCCAGAGCCGTTCAACCCTTTACATGGCGACCCGGGGCTGCCATAATGCCTCGCTTGCCACACCGGACGAGATCCTCATGTTCCGTGAAGATATAGGCAGGCACAATGCCATTGACATGATCTGCGGCCAATGCTTTCTGGATAATATCTCAACCGAGGACAAACTCATCGTGACCACCGGCCGTGTTGCCTCAGAGATTCTCCTGAAGGCGATACGGCTGGGCGTGTCCATCCTTGTCTCCGGTTCGGCCGCCACGCGGTTTTCCATTGATCTGGCCCGCAAGACCAACTTTACTCTCATCGGACATGTCGGACAGGAACGTATGGTCATCTACAACAGCGGCGGCAGGATAGAAGGGCTATGAGCGGGAAAGAATTTTTTAAAGTGACCACCCTTGAGGCTGTTCTGGAATTGGTCAGCGCTTTTCCGCCTGTTGGTGAAGAGTCGGTCCGTTTGGATCAGTCTGTGGGCCGCATTCTGGCCCATGATGTGTTGTCTGATATTGATCTTCCGGAGTTTTCCCGCGCCACCATGGACGGATATGCAGTCCGGGCGCAATCGACATTCGGCGCATCAGAGAGCATGCCCGCCCTCTTGGCGGTCGTAGGGTCCGTTGGCATGGGCGAGGTCCCCACGGTCTCTGTCAAAGCAGGTGAAGCGGTTCGGATAGCCACCGGCGGGATGCTTCCGGCAGGAGCCGACAGCGTAGTCATGGTCGAACACACTCAGAGCCTTGATGAAACCACGATCGAGATTTTCAAGAGCTCCGCCCCCTTGCAGCATGTCATCGAAGTCGGTGAAGACCTCCGAAAGGGAGAAAAAATTCTTTCAAAAGGCAGCCGCGTACGCCCCCAGGAAATGGGGGTTCTGGCAGCCCTCGGCCGGACCAGCGTGCCGGTCTACAGGCAGCCCACTGTTGCCGTCGTCTCCTCCGGCGATGAGATCGTACCAATCGAGAAAACCCCTACTCTTTCCCAGTTGCGCGATGTTAACGCCCACACCCTCACCGGCCTTGTCCGCCTGGCAGGCGGTGCGCCTGTCTATCTGGGGATTGCCAAAGACAACTTTGACGACCTGGATCGCCTCTTGCAGGATGCCTTGGCCCTGGCAGACATAGTCCTGATTTCCGGCGGCAGCTCGGTGGGCTCGCGCGATTTTACTTTGGATGTGCTCAAGGGGCTTTCCGACACGGAGATCCTGGTGCACGGTGTTTCGGTCAGCCCGGGAAAACCTACGATCCTGGCTCAGAGCAAGCAAAAACCCGTGTGGGGACTTCCGGGGCAGGTGACATCGGCAATGGTAGTTTTCCACGTCATGGTGCGACCTGCCATTGAAAGTATAAGCGGCCTTTCAAAAGACAAGTTGGCCCAAGTGCTAGAGGTCCCGGCAGTGCTGAACCGCAACCTGGCCTCTGTCCAGGGCCGGGAGGATTTTGTTCGCGCCAGGCTTGTGTCCCGTGGGGACCGGTTCTATGCTGAGCCTGTGCTTGGAAAATCCGGCCTGATCCATACAATGGTTAAGGCAGATGGGCTCATCAGGATCGAAAGAGACTCAGAAGGGTTGGAAAAGGGCGCCCACGTGAACGTGATCTTATTGCGAGCATGAGCGCAAAACGTGATAAAAAGAGTTGATTACGATTCTTTTGGCAATGTCACAGATGATCCGAATCCGTCACTTGGAGTAACATTCGGCTTTGCCGGCGGCCTGCACGACACGGATACCGGCCTTGTCAGGTGCGGATTCAGGGGTTATATTTACCGGTTTTATCCACTTGTCCAGCGTGGAAAACAGGACCTCAGGCTCAAGGGGCTTGGTCACGTAGTCGTCCATGCCTGCTTCTATACATTTTTCCCGGTCACCTTTCATGGCATGAGCGGTCATAGCAATAATTGGAAGTTTGGCGAACTTCGGATCCTGCCGAATCAGCCTTGTCGCCTCAAAGCCGTCCATCTCGGGCATTTGAACATCCATAAGTACGCAGTCATACGTGGTCCTGTTTAAGGCATCGACCGCTTCGTTGCCGTTATTGGCTGTGTCCACAATAATTCCGGCGTTTGCCAGTATCTCCGATGCAACCTCCTGGTTGATGACGTTATCTTCTGCCAAGAGAATTTTTGCCCCTCCCAGACGCTGAATGGCCACGGATTCCTTGGCAACGGTCTGATATAGCGGGGCCGTGCTTTCCAACTCCTTCTGCCCGAACAGTTTCATAATGGTGTCAAAAAGCAGGGACGGCTCTAAAGGTTTAATCAGAAAAGCGTCAATCCCCATGGTCTCGGCCTGTCGCATCTCCTGCTCACGGCCAAAAGCGGTCATCATGATGATCGGGATATGGGCCAATTGGGGATCTTCTTTTATCTTTTTCGAGGCTGCAATGCCGTCAGTGCCGGGCATCTTCCAGTCCATGACCACCAGTTCAAGGGGTTTGTCTCCGGTCAGGCTTTCCCTTAACTTTTCCAGTCCTTCTTCGGCCGAGGAGGCTGTGTCCACATCAAACGTGAAGGATCTCAATATCTTGCCTATGACGGTCCGGGCAGTCTTGGTGTCGTCAACAACAAGGACTTTCAACCCCTTGAGTGAAGGAGCGATAAGTTTTTTTTCTTTGTCCTCTGATTGCCGGCCAAGATTTGCCGTGAAGTGGAAAGTGCTCCCCTTGCCAAGCTCGCTTTCCACCCGGATCTCCCCCTCCATCATTTCTACCAGACGCTTGCTGATGGTCAGCCCCAAGCCGCTGCCTCCGTATTTGCGAGTGGTGGAGCCATCGGCCTGAGTGAAGGCACTGAACAGCTTTGCAATATCTTCCCTGGATATCCCTATGCCGGTGTCCTTCACTGAAAAGTGCAGCCTGGCTTTGCCCGCTGATTTTTCAACACAGGCAACCTCGATGAAAACCTCTCCGCTTTCCGTGAACTTTAGCGCGTTGCTCGTCAAATTGATTAGAATCTGGCCTAACCTCAGCGGGTCGCCAACCAGAGCGCACGGCACATCATCGCCAACTGCGATGATCAGTTCGATTCCTTTTTCCGCAACCTTGTCGCGGAACATGTCGGACAAGTTTCCCAGCACCTCGTGTAGCTGGAAATCAATGGCTTGCATGTCAAGCTTGTCCGCTTCAATCTTAGACAAGTCAAGAATATCGTTGATGATCCCGAGCAGTATGTGAGACGACGTTTCTATCGTGGTCAGATAATTTCGCAGCTTGGGACTTAAATCCATATCCAGCGCCAGACGGGTCACACCGATCATCGGATTCAAAGGTGTCCTGATCTCATGGCTCATGTTGGCCAGGAACTCGCCCTTGGCTCGACTGGCAGCCTCGGCCGCGACCTTGGCTTGCTCTAGATGTTGGTTGGCCTTCGAGAGTTCGGCAGTGCGCCTTGCCACACGCTCTTCAAGGTGTTCGCGGTGTTGCCGGAGTTCTCGGTCGCGCACATGAATTTGCGACAACATTTCATTGAACCCGTCAAAGAGGACGCCCAGTTCGTCATTGCCCTGTTTCTTTACCCGGATGGAGTAGTTTTTCTCTTCTGAAACCACCTTCATTGCCTGCACGAGATGTAAAATCGGCTTTGAGATCAAACGTTGGAATCTTGACGACAACAGGTATGCCACAAACATGGATGTAAGCATGACGATGGCACAAATAACGGCATACCATCTCAAGCGGGAATAAAGCCCCTGTAAATCAGATTGCAGGTAAACCGTGCCTATCATATCGCCGTCGAGAATGATCCGCTTGAAAAGATCCAGGTAGTCGCCATGGAAACCGTGACCTTCTTCGATCACTTTTTGTGATTCCCGACGGCTGCCTCTCAGATGGTGTTCGCCTCCTTTCGATTTAACTGATATGGCGTCCCCGTGCATACGACTATATTTCGCGAATATTTCACCGTCCTTCGTGTAAATGCAGGCTGAAGTAATGTGCGGTTCGGCCTCTAGCGCTGCCAGGGTCTCAATCGCGGAGTTTTGATCGTCGAATACCAGCGAGGCTGTGCTGTTGGTTCCGATGACTTCTGCCAAGGTCGACAGATTTTCTATCATGGAACGACGGAACGTGATAAGCGCATTTGTGACAAACACTCCTGATGCCAAGAGTAACACGATGGTGCTCGTAAGCATGATGATCGCCTGGAGCTTGTGTCTTATGGAAATATCGCGGAAGGAGCGCATCAATTGTTCTCCTCTCCACGCCCGTCTTTGACAATTCTCGCCAGTCTCAGAAGCTTTGAGCTGATTCTCAGCCCGACCAAGTCAGTCGCGTCCACGTTGATTTCAAAACGGATTTTGGACCTTACCGTAACAAGATTGATGATCCCCCCACGCCGGGCGAATCTATTCATATCGCTGACCGTTAATATGGTCTTATCTCTGATGGTGTTTAAAATCTGCGGTAGACGCTTCTCCTCCGACGCACTGACGAAGAGAATATGGCAGTGCTCCAGGTCTTCTACCCGCACCACGTGCCGGATCACCATATCCCTGCCTCTGATCGTCTTGCCCTTGATGGATTCCAGCGCGTCACCGAATGGATCTTCGCCGAGGATGCAAAGAGTTATGGGAGTGCTGTCATTCGGAAACGCCTCTGTCGGCCACTCTACGAACTTGGCAAAGTTGTACAAAAAGGCCGCTTTGATCAGGTACTCGCGGGACGGAGGGGATTCCGCATTCGCGTTTGCCGAGGTGCTTATTGTTACACAAATGGCTGTAATAAAGACTATTCTGATAACTTTACCGGTCATTTGCCCATATCAGAGTTTGTAACTTATACTCTCCCCCACCGCGGAATCCCTTGCTGGAAGCAAATACTATCGGCGTCCCCATCGGTTCATCGGCAGAGACTATGCAAAATACCATATACACATCTTATTTCTCCTATTGTTCAAGTTTCGTACCAGTGTGCCGCCAAGCTCGCCGCGAAATAAAACAACAACAATTTCGCGGCATTGCATTACTCCGTGGAAAATGGGGAAAATGGCAAGCTATAAGAAAGGCCAATTTCCTGTGTCTCATTCCGTCAAACGGTTGACAGAGTCAAGCAGTTTACATTCTTTGGAATATCAAAATACTATAGGCCGGCCGGCCTCTTTCCATTGCTCCCACAGAAGCAAGGAACATGCTTACGGTTGCCTTGCTCAAGGTGCACAGGTTTGTCTTGGGATCGTTTTTGGCATAATTCATGCTGGGCTATGTCCGTTGTTTAGTGTTCTCCAGCAAGGAGGAGCCTTTTTTTGTGAACAGAAGGAAAAAATATTTTGTGGTAGGAATATGCCTTCTACTTGTTCAAGCAGCTTTTTCTGAGATTTCTATGGCAAGAGAAAAGAGTACGGAGGACATATCACCCTTAGATGATTTACTCTCAATGTCTCTGGAAGAGTTGATGAGTGTTGAAGTCGTTACTGCCGGCAGACAAGCCCAAAAAATCAGCGAAGCCCCGGCAGCATTAAGTGTCGTTACGGCTGAAGATATCAAGCAGCTAGGAGCGACTCAGCTTGGCGAAGCATTGAGGATGGTTGTAGGGATCCATTTTGGTTACACTAATTCTTCGTATATGGCAGCGGGAGGAATAAGAGGATTTCACAAGCTGCCGGCAAACAAAATAGTGCTTTTAATTGACGGAGTACCCTGGTCTTTGGAAATATATGGCATCCCCTTGCTATCTGCTCCCCCTATTTCTTTAGATGAAATTGAGAGGATCGAGGTTCTAAGGGGGCCCGGCTCTTCTCTATATGGCTCTAATGCCATGTTTGGAGTAATCAATGTCATCACCAAGAAAACTGAAGACACAAAAGGGAATCTAATTTCTTTTATTGGAGGAGAGCAACAGACCCTCATCGGCACTTACATGCATGGAGGATCAATTAAGGATAACATAAACTATAGGGTTACTTTAGGATGGGATCAAAGAGACAACCGGGATTATGTTGCCTGGTCCAATGAGCCTGTACAACAGATTTCGAGAATAAATACTACCTGGGATTATCATCTTAATGATAATTCCCAGTTTTCTCTTTTTGCAGCCTATGTAGATACAATGGAAAATGACTTTATATGTGAAAGCACAGGCCCCATTGACTACACGGATGGCGATCATTACAGGACAGTTCTTGCTTTTGCCTCTAAAGATCCCGGCATAACTATACGTGCTCATATGAAAAGGCAGACTCGAAACAATGGCTCGTCTTTCGGCCAAAAGGTTCTTGATTTTGAAATGGGCACAACAGGGGTTGAAGTCCAGCATACCTGGGAGCTTTTTAAAAGAGATACCTTGGTTTGGGGGGCCAATTTCACTCAAGAATATGCTGATGGCCCTCTTATCGGTGGAGAACGCACTCATGATATGGCCGGAGTATTTATCGATAATACGTACAAAATGAGAGATAATACAGATTTGAATGCCGGCTTAAGATATGATGACCACCCAAATACGGGAGGCACTGTTTCTCATCGTCTGTCTTTGCAATATGCTCCTTATGAAAAGCATAATTTTCGTCTTACCTGTGGGAGTTCATATCGCAATCCCGACTTTATAGAAAGCTATTATGACAGAACGACTCCATATGGAGCAGGCCAGTATTTGCACGTATATGGCCAGGAAGACAATGACCCTGAGAAGGCATCCACATATGAGCTGGCTTATAGCGGTCAACTAACTGAAAAGTTCTTTCTAGGCGCCAATCTTTTCCATTCTGAAATAGAGGACTTTATTTATTTTGCACCTTCAGGAACTCCTTATTTTGATCCAGGATTAGGAGGAATGGTTATTCCATATGCTCATCAAAATTTGGGAGATGCTAAACAACACGGAGGAGAGCTGGAGCTTAAGTATCAGATAACAGACTATTTGACCGGCACAGTTAATTATACTTATCTAAAACAAGAGGTGGTGGATGCCGCAGTGGAACAACTTTTGGTTATGACTCCTCAGCATATGGCAAATGCTCAGCTCAGGGCAAGGCTAAAAAACGGATTCTCAGCCAATCTTACTATCCATTATAAATCTTCCACGGAATGGAGAGAATACACCTGGCCACATCCTGATGGCAACACAGTGGCAGGCGGTAAAGCTGATAACTATGTTTTCGCTAATCTGCGCGTTGGATATGATTTTACCATCTTTGACAATGACGCAGAAATAGCTTTGGCGTGCTTTAACCTTCTTGATGAAAAATTCGATGATTATCCACTTGACACCTCTGATGTGGCCAGAAGAGTTACTGGCAGCTTTAGCCTAAGATTTTAACTTTTCTCTAATGAATACCACCACAGAATATTTCATCCTGCTGGAGTAAGCCAAACGGATTAGTAAAAAGGTATCGTAATCATAACTTCATTGCCTGTACCATGATACTGCAAGTTCAGGTATGTGTTGGCTATGGCGATACCCCGGCCATGATTGTCCAGCGCACGAGATTCATCCAGTTCCAAATAATTTCCAAAGTCAAATCCAGGGCCGTGATCCGCGATCAGAACGGTCATTTTGTCCGGATATTTTTTGATTCTTACTTCTACATCCTTGCCGGCATGCTCAGGCAATGCAAGCCGCCGTTCGATTTCAGAACGCCATGTTCCATTGTCAATGTATTGGGTTTTTTCATCATAGGTGACACCGAGATTTCCATGCTCAATGGCATTAATGATCAGCTCATTGATGACCGTAACCTTCTTTGGAGACGGGCTCGCATTCGCAATCCTTACAGCCAGGTATTCACCATCGGCAAGCGTTCGAAAACGAAATGTTCCCTCCACCATTGACCCAAGTGGATTTTCACTTTCCAGTATCTGTTCCCTCAGCGCCTTTTTTTGCAGGAAATCATAGATCGCGGCGCTAATAATTGACTGCAATAGCTCCAGTCCAATCGGCTTTGTGAGATAATAGAAGGCCCCTTCGTCAATACCCCGTTTTATGCTTTTCATGTCATCCGTCGCCGTCTGCATGATAACAGGTATATCCTCCAGCTCAGGTTGATGCTTAATCCATCTGAGGACTTCAAAGCCGTCCATTTCCGGCATGACAACGTCAAGCAGGACTGCATCCGGTTTCGCATGTTGCAAAGCATCCATACACTGGCGGCCATCTTCGGCCAACATGACTTTCAGCCCCATCTCTTCCAGCAGTGCCTGTAGTTCCATGCGGACGGTCAAGCTGTCATCCACCACAAGAATACTTTGGCCTTGGATTTCCCTTTTCATCCGTCCTCTCCTTTTCCCCTTGTCACAGTGAGCGCCATTATCTCTTCAGCTATCGCGAAGTTTTTTTGTTCACAAATACGCAATGCAAACACTTTTCAACGTTACCAAGACGTTTTAGCGGCCGCATCGGTGCGCTCATCAGGTTGGAAGCCTCTCAGATGCAGCTAAATCCTCCGGCGTGTTGATGTTGAAAAAAGAAACAAGGTATGGGTCTGCGGCTTTAAGCCGTGCTTCCGGCACCTCTTTGACCTTAACCTTGTGGAAGAATTTTAAGATCTTAGGATCTCGAGTCTTGAGTTGATGCTCAATCGGTTTGATGCAACGCTTCGAATAGATGGCGCAAAGCGGTTGGACGCCCTCTTTGGTAACAGGTATAATCACATCCCACTTTGGTTCAAGCTCCTCAAGAAGGACTTCAATGAGCCCACGTTTCAAGAAGGGCGTGTCACAGGCCGCAATAAAGGAATGGAAAGTCGAAGCATGAAAGAGGCCGGCATGGATGCCGGTAAGAGAGCTGCGGACGCTGAAAAGATCCGACACAATCGCAAGGTCCCACGACAGGTATTGTAAAGGATCGTTGGTTACCAACAACACATCTTCAAAAAGGCCATGAAACGTGTTGTAAAGGCGGTCCAAGATTCGCCGGCCCCCCACGGAAAGAAATGCCTTGTTCCGGCCTCCCATCCTGGTGTTCAATCCACCCGACAGTATGACCCCGGAGCAAGAATGATTCCAGGGATGGTTCATGGTTTGCTGAAACCTCCGGATTTGGTAAAAATTCAGGTCTTCAAAAACACGGTCGAACCCGTTTGTTTTATAGGGCTAAAATCATACCCAGTGTAAAGGTCTCGGATAAGCTGCTGTGGCATTGCCCTTGACTAATGAAACGCAGGGTGTTATTCAGATGATCACAAACCGAATGTTCCACTCTGTGGCGGTGTAGCTCAGTCGGTTAGAGCATGCGGCTCATATCCGCAGTGTCCGGGGTTCAAGTCCCTGCACCGCCACCACCACACCTCCTGACAACATTAGTCACTAAGATGAATTAGCCGCAGACCCACGCAGACTTGCGCAGACATTTTGTTCGGCCGACCTGGCCGAACAAAAAATGCAATCTGCCGTGGCGGAATAAGCTTTATGCTTTGTAGAGATCAACAATGCAATCTCTGGATGATTTTCAATATGCCCGAAGGGCATAGACGGTTAATAGCTGGCCAGGTCGGCCAGCTATTTGTCCGCGTGTGTCTGCGGTTACATATATTTTACTCAGATAGAGACAAATCGCTCGTCTTCCGCTCTCGCCTAAAATAACGCCTCTGGCGTTTGCCCTCAATCTTGTCGGTGAATCGCTTTATATTCTCAAAATAAGATTTGCCCATCCGCAGCATGATGGTGTTGTGGTCAGCACCGGGTATCATTTGAAATTCTTTACTGCGTGCGGCACATTGCACCTGTAAGGTTTCAGCACTCATCAGGGGGATGAGCTGGTCGTTCCGTGCATGGATGATGAGTGTAGGTTTGGCAAACTGTGCGATCTTTTGCACGTTTTTAAAGCCGTCTGCCTCGGTGATCCCCAGGGCTTGTGTGTCAACGCCCAGGAAATTCAAAAGCGGGACCGTGTGGGCAAATCCGCTTTCAATCACAACACCTGATATATCGGCCTCATAGGTGGCGGCCAGCTCCAGAGCGGAGGCGCTTCCAAGGGATCTGCCCATGACCACAAGCGGACCGATGCGGTTTTCATCTTTCAGCCACCCTCTGACATCCTTGAATATTGCGTGGGCATCACGCATCATGGAGCTTGCCGCAGGGACCCCTCCACTGCTCCCATAACCTCGGTAGCCCACGGCAATGAGGCTCAGGCAATGTTCGTTATACGCTGGTCCGATGGTATCGTAATCGCCAACGATCTCCCCGTTGCCGTGAAAAAACAAAATATTCGGATCTTCCACACCTGCCATGTGAAACCTGGCACCGATCCGAACATTTTCTTCTACAGCAACATCGTAATCTATCGCACCAGGCGGCGGTGTTGAATCGACTTCTTTGCGGGGATGGAACAAGGCTTGCAGTACCTCCGTCTGATCCAGCTTGGCGTAACCAAACACGTGCGTTGTCATAATAATATAGTCCCCCTCAGGGATTGCGGATTGCGGATTTAGATTGCAACTGCCTGAAGCGGACCCAATTCCCCAATTCACAATTCCTGAATTCTCCGCCTGATGTGAATCCGGCTTAGTAATGACGCTTGTGAAACCTTGATTTATGGATACATACCACAATCGGTATCGTGCGGCAACGAACCCGTGTCCCAAACTTGAACTTTGTTGGCATGACCCTTGCTGTCGCAAAAGCCCTTGAAAGCCAGGCTAGAATCCTATATAAGAAAAGGTGTGAATACACAACCGCAAGTCGCAGGCGCTCAGCCACGGGTAAGCCTTGCCGAACCAAATGCTCTCTATGCATCTCAGCAGGAGCAGGATATGCTATCAGAGTCCATATTGACAAAACAGGTCAAAAAGCTTAACCAGATCGGTATCGCCCTTTCCAGCGAAACCAAGCTGGAAAAACTTCTGGAGTTGATTGTCCGTGAAGCCAGAAGATTTACAGGCGCAGATGCAGGAAGCATATATATCTTAGACCAAGGCAGGCTTTACTTTCATGTGGCGCAAAACGACACGCTGAAGCACCGATTGGATCCTCCTCCGGGGTTCAAGCCCTATCCTCTCACCCTTTCAAAAGAGAGTATCGCGGGCTATGTGGGCATTACAGGAAACATCCTCAACATAGAAGATGCCTACGATTTGCCTAAAAGTTTACCGTACAATTTCAATTCGGATTACGATCTTCGCAACAATTATACAACGAGATCCTTGCTGGTTGTCCCCATGAAAGATCGGCAGGAAGAGATTCTTGGTGTCCTGCAACTGATCAACGCCATGGACAAGACAGGCGCTATTGTTCAATTCCAAAAATCGGTCGAACACCTTGTCATGTCTCTGGCCTCACAGGCGGCTGTGGCTATCCGAAATGCCAAGTTGATTGCAGACATCAAGGCGCTGTTTGACTCCTTGATCCGCTATTCTACCTCAGCCATTGATGCTAGAAGCCCTCACACAGCAGGTCATTCAAGGCGAGTGGCTGCTTATTCCAGGGCCATGGCTCAGGCCATTGACCATGAGACCACGGGACCCTTTGAAAATGTATTTTTTGCGCCCGAACAAATGGAAGAACTCATCTATGCAGCATGGCTGCACGATATCGGCAAAATCGGTGTCCCCGAGCACCTTCTTGATAAAGAAAAAAAGCTCTCTGAGGAGGCCATGGCTACCATTGCGACTCGGTTTGAGCTGATTAAGACCTTGAGCGTGGGCGGCAATCGGGACAACAGCCGCGCTGGGACCAAAGATGAGGTGCGCACTGACTGCATGGGTGAACAGGGCGACGCAGTAGAACAACATATAGAAGAGGATTTTAGGTTTGTTGAAAAAGTGAACGAATCATCTTTTCTCTCTGGCGAAGACCTGGCCGCCTTGAAAGCCATAGCTTCCAAGACGTACGAAGATTCGGCGGAAAATGTAAAACCTTACTTGAGCGAGGAGGAAGTCGAATTTCTTTCTGTCAGAAAAGGCAATTTGACCTCGAAAGAATACAGGAAAATCCAGGCACACGTAGAGCATACATATAATATCGTAAGAAACATACCGTTTACGAAGACTTTAGAAAACGTACCATTCTTTGCCGCCTCGCACCATGAACTCCTTGATGGAACCGGCTATCCAAAGGGACTAAAGTCTGATGAAATCCCCCTGCAAGCTCGAATCCTGGCCGTGGCAGACATCTTTGATGCCTTGACCGCCGCAGATCGGCCTTATCGCCGCGCCATTCCCATTTCAGGGGCAAGCCGGATACTCAAGGAATATGCAGAGGCGGGACGTCTGGACACCGATGTTGTAAACCTGTTTGTTGAAAAAGAGCTCTATAAGATATGATCTGTTTTCGGAGAATTGCTGAAAAACGTATTCTGGACGCCATCAAGGACGGTGCTTTCGATAACCTGCCGGGAGCAGGAAAACCCATTGCGTTGGAAGACGACTCCCATGTGCCGGAAGATCTTCGGATCGCATACAAGGTCTTAAAGAACGCAGGCTATGTGCCACCGGAGGTCTCCCTGAGAAAGGAGATCGCAAATACCGAAGAGCTTCTGGCCGGCATGCAAGACACGAAGGCCAAGTATCGTCAGCTAAAAAAACTCAATTTCCTTGTCATGAAGTTGAACATGCTGCGCCGAATCCCTACCGGTCTGGAAAAGGCCCAACGCTATGAAAAAAAGCTTGTTGATCGCTTTGGCCCCTGATTCCCATGTTTGACGGCTTCGTAAAAAGTCCACCTGCTGCGTTGCGCTTCATCCCTCGTCATTGCGACGTACTTTAAGTACGCCTCATTCCTCAGGATTGCGCCTGAGGCTTTAAAAGAGGCGCGCGCCTTGCATCTGGAGCTTTTTACTTTGCCGTCCATTCTCGGACTTTTTGCGAGGCCGCCATGTTTGACAAGAAGGCGATTTTGTCGGAACTTTACAGCAGGCTCTACACTGCCTTCGGGCCTCGCCATTGGTGGCCGGGGGATTCTCCCTTTGAGGTGGCTGTTGGTGCTATTCT
>JABXJW010000376.1 GCA_013375395.1 Desulfobacterales bacterium | reverse complement strand
CTGCCCGCTCGCCAAGCTTGCGAGGCAGGCGGGACGGTTCAGATTTTCGGTGAACCCTGAACCTCTGAACTCTGAACGCGTGAACGTTTACAAATTTCCCATCGGCCTGGAGCCTCAAAAACAATGGTTTGGGGCTGTCTATTTTTTGCTGAAAATAATCAGGGTCCTCTCAATGCCAAGGCGGGGGAGCAGATATGCCTTTGTGTTGACGGAAATCCCCTCTGTTGCGATCACCGAACCCACGCTTTCAAGATCTGCCTGGATGGACGCCCCCTTCATGGCGATGATTATCCCTGGGCTGCGGAGCAACCGAAGCGCCTGAGCGAGGAACCCGTCCAACCTTGAGGCAGCCCTTGATATGATCACGTTGTGGACAGCGCCTTTGCCCTGATCCTCTCTGCAAAGCTCTTCTGCGCGGATGTGCCGGGCCTCAATATTTTTCAGGCCAAGGGTCCTTATGACATGCTTGAGGAAATTGACCTTTTTTCTTGACGCATCAATGAGGCAAAGGCACAGGTCAGGACGCATCACCTTCAGAGGAATGCCGGGGAACCCACCGCCGGACCCTATGTCGAGCACTCGGGATCCGGCGCGGAGCAAAGGCGCCACAGGCATCACATCGACGAAGTGCTTTTCTGCAACTTCTTCCGGGTCTGTAACGGCGGTCAGATCGGCAAACCGATTCCACGCCATCAGCTCTCTGGCATGCAGGCAAAACCGAGTAATCTGTTCCGCTTCCACGCGCACCCCCATGGCCCTTGCTCCTTCATAGAGAATCTCGGCCCATTCCGGCGACTCAAAATCGATCTCCCTCTTGAGCTCGACAATGGTAGCGCCCCAGCCCCCTCCAGATGGTGCTGCATCCGAAAACGAGGCCACCATGGGAAGCTTCTCCAGCACCACGCCAACTAGATTTTTTAGCATCCCCCGGCCCTTGCCGTGGATAATCCTCACGGAATAGATCTTTGCCTGCCTGCATGCGTTCAAGTATTCCTCAAGCAGGCTGGGAATTTTTTTGGGAAGAAAGGTGTGAAGATCGAGAACGTCCTTGATCGGAAGCTTTACAGGTTTTTCGTTTTCCACGTTGGTTTGATCTACTTCCATGAGGCCAAAGTATGTGTTACTGTAACAATACGTTCAGAGGTTCAAGGTTCAGAGGTTAACCCAGAACGGTGAACCCTGAACCTGTGAACGCTTACTAAATCTTAACCTCCTTCTGCCCAAAAAACCAAGTACCTTGACCCAGCGACTGAAAGCGAGATCAAGGCGCAACAGATGATCCTCCTCGGCGCACACCTTTCCATTGCAGGCGGTCTGCACAAGGCCGTGTTGACTGCATATGAATACGGATGCACCGCCTTGCAGATATTCACCAAGAATGCCAATACCTGGAAGGAGCGAAGCCTGTCTGCCCGCGACATCGAGCAGTTCCATCTTGCAAGGGAACAGACCGGGATAAGCTCGATCTGCTCGCACACTTCCTATTTGATCAACCTCGCCTCACCTGAACCAAGTAAATACGAGAGATCCATAATGGCCCTCGAGCAGGAGCTTGTGCGATCCTCCCAGCTAACAATACCCTATGTTGTCATGCATCCGGGCTCCCACATGGGAATGGGGCAAGCCCCAGGCCTGCGCCGTATTGCAGACGGAATAGATAGAGTATTTGACCGCGTTCCAGCCGCGACCTGCCGGCTCATCCTTGAAACCACGGCCGGCCAGGGATCGAATTTGGGCCACAATTTCGAGCAGCTCGCTGCTATCTCAGATATGGTAGATGCAAAGGAGAGGATCGGAGTTTGCCTTGACACCTGCCATGCATTTGCAGCAGGCTACGACCTCCGTACGAAAACAGCCTATGAACAAACCATGAAGACCTTTGATACGGTCGTAGGTCTTGACCATCTCCGTGTGATACACTTAAACGACGCCAAAAAGGGACTGGGAAGCAGGATAGATCGACATGAGCATATCGGCAAAGGGGAAATCGGGATAGACGCCTTTTCCTTCATACTGAACGACTCCAAGCTAAAGCCCCTCCCCAAGATCCTTGAGACGCCGAAGAAAAAGGGGCCTGTCGACTATGACCGCATCAACCTGAACCGACTGCGTTCCCTCATCATCGCCTGATATTCACTACACTTTATCGCCAATCAACTCTCCTATCTTTTTACTAAGGTCCATAATCTTGAAAGGCTTGCTTAATGCCCCGCAAAATCCATAATCTTCGTATTCCGCCAATATCGGATCGTTGGAATAACCGCTACATACTATTGCCTTCGCATTCGGATCAAGCTTTAGTAACTCCCTGATCGCCTGCTCCCCTCCCATACCACCACGAACAGTCAAGTCCATAATTACAACATCGTATGAACGATCAGTCGACATGGCTTTTCTGTACAGATCGAGAGCCTCAGCACCGTCTGTAATCGCCGACCAAAAACAGGACCAAAATCACCGTTTAAAAGCAGGCCACCGGAACCAAAGGGCAGACTTCAGG
>JABXJW010000066.1 GCA_013375395.1 Desulfobacterales bacterium | reverse complement strand
AAGGCTCTGCCAGTAGTTAGGCTAATGAGGGAGGGCTTAATGTCTAATGCTGGGTTCTTAATTGGAACATTAATGTCCTTTTTGCATTTGGGACAAGTTACCGTCGCCTCCGCCGTTTCTGTTGGAGGAGGCAACGTTGTCGGGCAATCATCGTTGGTGATGTAAACTCGGTAGCCAACTGGACTATGAATCATAGCACTTGGTTGGGTAACGATGACTTTTTCAACCGTTTCGCCTTTCTTGCCAAATCCTTTCCTGAACGGCTTAAACGAAATTTTGCCTTCTTCACGAGTGCAAGGGAAAAGCTCGAACGAGCCGTCCCTAAAGAAATGCAGCACTTTCCATTGCCAGCCTCCCCTGAAAATCACGAGAACCACGACTAGGCTAACCAGTATTAGCACTATGATGACTAGCCAAACGTACCAAGGAACCACGGTGAGCCAGTCCATTTCACTTCACCTTCTCCTTCTTTTCGTTTTTTGTTTCCGTCTTGAACACCCAAATTCGCCTAAACAAATGTTGCACGCAGAAACTTAGGAACGTTATTCCGACAAACAAGACGGGGCGATACCAGTCCCAAACTAGCCCGCGAAGCCACTCGTACAACACGATAGTTATCGGCACGCCCACGAAAAGCCCAACCATGCCGTCGTTCCAAAACTTGCGGTCCAAAGCGTAGATGCCGATGCCCCTGTCAACCAAACCGCCCAACGTCGGGTGTACCTTGTGCGCTACTTCGCTAACGGTTGCCAAACTAACTTTCACCATTTTCACCACGAAACAACTTGTAAAACCAAGAAACAAAGAAGATGACCATGATGACCATGACCCATGAAACGCACACAATAAGTTCTTCTTCAAAACTCACCGTTTATCACCAAGCAAAAACACGCAGAACCACGCAAACACACAAAGAATGTACGCGCCGATTTCAGCAACTTCAACCTTGCGAATTGGAACGAGAATAGATAGTAAAGGAACTATGGCAATCAAGATAATTTTAAAGAAGGGTTCAAGTTTCACCATTCATCGCCAAACCTAGGATTGCTGCTAAAGGAAGGTAACTTGCCACTACGCTTGAGGCGGGAGCCTTGAAAACCAGAATGTCCAAGGCGTAAAGGAAGGTGGGCAACCAGAATAAGGGGAAAAGACACGCGAGAACCTTTGTGAACTTTTTGTTTTTGCGGAAAAAATGGTTCTCCAAATGCTTCTTGAAGTTGGGGTCGCCAGAGTCGAAAACGTGAATGTTGTCGCGTAGAGGGTTCAAGCCGTTGCCGTTGACCTTCTGTTTAACCCGTTCCTTGGTCATGTCCTCTGGAACCCGGATGTGAATGACCATTTCTTTGGTTCGCACACGTTTCAACTGGCTGCCTCCCTGCTCGTTTTGAAAAGTAATGTAACCGCGAAGGCGAATGTGGTCAACGCCTTCAACCCAAAATTGACGATGAACACGCCCATGTTGTGAAAAACCATTTGGTCCGTAAGCTCATGCGTGACGGGACTGTACCAAATGTAAACATTCTGGGGAAACAAGCCTCCGCCCTTACTCAACCCGTAAAGCGTTGACGTTGCGGTTTCAGTTGGAAAAGGATAGAAAACCCACAAGAGCCACACGGCAGCCACGACAGCCCAAACTAGAACCTTCAATTTCGACAATTTGAAACGGGGAAAATACGGCTTCACAGCAACCCACATCACAACCAATGGAACCACAAACCCAAACGTGTTCTGAAACAAAACATTGTACCACTTGAACTCGCCGACAAGCCCGTACGTCACGATCCCGCCCACGAGCCCGCCGTTATGGATTAAATCGTACAGAACTGTGTAGGGCCACTCGAAAACGAACATGCTCGCGTAAGTGACCATGCTGGCGAAAAGAACGTTGTTCCAGCTAGTGACCCCTCGCTTACGGCAATACTCACTCAAAAAAAGGAAACAAGTGCAAGCCGTGATTACCGTGGCAAAATGCAAGCCAACCCCACGCTCCGCGAAGCCAACCATGTACTGCCACGTCCCGTCCCAGACAGTAGCCTGCCAAACAAAAAATGACAAAAAAAGAAGGGACATCATCGCGCCCTGAACGTAAAGGTGCAAGTTCGGCATGTCATCACAAAAAAGCTGGAGAGGATTGTCGGTTGCTATGGCCCTCTCGTACCAGCGAGTAGTTTTGAGCCACGTTCTTAAGTCGAACAGTATGTTGACCCCGCTAAGTCTTTGTGTACAGGCCGAACGCGCCGAGAATCGCCAGAGCAGCCCCGATTCCGAAGATAGGCATAAAGTTGACGATGGTTGTCTGCATCGATATGACTCCGGCAGACGCGGAAGCCGACAGCATGGCAGCCAAAATAGGCAATGCCACAACAATGATGACAACGCCGATTACAAGGCTCAAAAGCCCAGTGACTTTACCCATAGAATACACCTCGCAAAAACTAGACCAGAGACTCGTAAGAACTCTGAAAGAAAGTTAGACGTTCTTGTTTAAAAGGTTTTCGCCAAATCCATACTCGTTTAGAGATAGAAACACATAAATTGAACTATCCATACATAGTTGAATAGACAGCTCTAATTTTCGGGAGACCTAGTTTTGTCAGAAAAGTCTAAACAAGACACTCCAGAAGTTATGAAAAGGTTCAGCGAAAAACTCAGCAGCCTAACCCTGTCGGAGCGAATCAACTACCCCACAATCATCCTAACCAAGCTTTTCGACGTGTTCACCGCGCCCACCCAAGAACTGTGGATGGAAAACATACGCCGACTGCACCTTGCAATCCCCGACCCCTGGAAAGACAAAGCTTTCGGCAAAGCAATCGACACCGCGAACAAAGCCGTCGAAACCACGATGAAAGAACTGGAAAGTTGGAACGGCGAGGGCGAAGACGAAGAAGAAGTGTACGACGTCGATTATGGCGAATACTACGAGGATGTGCTGACCGCGATCTTGAACCTTTTCCACAGACTGGGAATCTTGGTTAAACCCATAGTCAAAGAGGTGATACCGTGAGAAAGAAGGCTAAAGGATTCTACACGGACGACAAGAAGCGAGTTCGACCCATAACAAGCAAAGTTCCGTACTCGCAGAAGCATCTTTATGAACCGCCTCCCAAAGACGAAAAGTTAGGGTTTTTTGCGAAGCGAAAACACCTAAAAGATTTAGAGTTGCAAGAAGAAGTTAGATTAGCGAAAGAAGAACTGAAAAAGTACAAGGGAACAGGAGAAGGCGCAGCTCTCGCCTATGAACATCTATTAGCTGCCAAATACAATCTTGCGAAGCATAGAGGCGACAAAGCTACTGTGGTGAAGCTTGCGGTTGAAATGCGCAGACACGGCATGTACCCGGACTAGGTGATAAACGTGGATGGCAAGATGTTGGAAGAAAGTCGCAAATATTTGGCTAAAGTTAAGCGTGGCAACCAAGAAAAGGCGAAGAAAAACTAAAAGCCCAAGTAATCGAACACTTGGAAAAGGAAATCGGAACTATAGTGGTAGGGTTAGCCGAAAAAGAAAGGGATTATCCTAGACCTACGGCAAGGTAGAGTAATTCCAAATGCAAAGAGAAGTTATTGATTGGAACCGCCACATCTACCCCATTTTCACACACACGCTACAAACCAGAATCAAGAAGCGCATGGCAACCGTGATTGTGGTGGTGGGCGTAGCTGGAATCGGAAAGAGCCACGCAGCCATAAAGGTTGCGCGCAAGCTCGACCCCACCTTCACCGAAGACCAGATTGTTTTCACGTACAAACAGTTCATGCAAGCCGTCAACCGCCTACGAGAAGGCAAAGTCATAGTTTTCGACGAGCCAAGCTACGTCATCGGCAAACGCAAATGGTGGCAAGAACTAAGCCAAGCAATCACTGAAACCATAGAGAGCTTCCGCTTCAAAATCTTGCCCCTAATAATTCCCGTCATAGACAAAAGCCTCATCGACATAAAAGTGCGCGAAGACCTAATCCAGTACATGGTGGTGGTTTGGGACAGGGGAGAAGCAAGCGTTTACACCGTCCACAAAAGCCCGTTCACCGGACACGTAACTACGCCTTTCTTCTGCCAACTCTTTTTGGGAATGATAGACTCGGACAAATGCGAAACCCAGTTCTGCCAGCGATGCCCGCAGTTCAAGTGTGAGTGCGACTTGCTAAAGGCAAAGTACGAACGCAAGAAGGCAGGCATCTCGGATAGGCGTTACCGAGTGAGCTTGGAGAAGGCAAAGGCGGGAGAAGCCAAACAATACTCCACGAGAGCGTTAGCCCGCGAAGTCCTCAACAGAAAGCTACTAGAAACGCTCAAGGACGAACGAGGACGCATCAACAAGGCTAAGATAAGAACCGTTTTGGCAGATGAACTAGAGATAGAAATCAGCGAACACAAAGCGCGCATGGTAAAAGAGATGCTGGAACACACGGAAGCCGAAGAGATCCTCGGAGTCGCCAAAAAAAATGTGTGAGTGTGACCCCTTACTAAGTAAGACTGTCTGTTAAACATGGTTTTTTATGATGATATAACACCATAGGAACATAAAATAATGGTGTTTGAATTATTTACACCCTTATAATTCACCTTCCGTGTGCGGTCTACGACTTTTCCATGTTAAAATAATGTTGGTGGATGTTGCTTGGAATGAAGCGAGGCAATCCATACAAGAAAAAGTTGCATGAGGACGGGCGTTTCTACGGCAAATACAAAGTGAAGCCCAATAGCCAGATCCCCGTAGAAGATTTGGAGCGAGCTTTGAACGGGGAGCAACTGAGTAGTGGACACCAACCGAAGTTCGTCAAGTTGGTACGCGACAAATCCTACGTGGTGTTCACGTTTTACGTTGGGTCACGCAAGCTAGAACCCACGAAAGTCTTGAAGGAAGACATGGTTGTAACGGATACACATATCCATGTGCAAATACCAGCGTTCAAACATGGCGAACGAGGTGGACCCCTCAAGATTCGGCGAAGTAATGTTGGTGTTGAATGGATCGTGAAGCAATGGAAAAAAACGAAAAAGCGTAAACCTGTCTGGCCTCTCAGTCCATCAACAGCTTACCGGATAATCATGCGCGCTTTGGGGAGATGCCCCCATTGGCTACGCCACAACTGGATAACCACAAAACAGCAAACGTTGCTTGGAACGCCTAGCGATGTAGACCGTAAAATTCAGTCGTGGACGGGCATTAAACGACGGCAAACCCTAGATAATTACCGTATGAAAATGCAAAAAGACATAGATGAAATCGCAGAATTAGAAGTTTAAAAAAACTAGAAAAACACGGAATAAACCGTGATAAAACTGCTTTTCCGCGCCTAAAACGTGCATAAGAGAGTAATGTGAAACCATTCTAAGGGTTTATTTCGCATATGTTTTTAAGGGGCATTCTACGTTTTTGTGTATGGAGAAGGAAGGAGAAAGAACGAAAACAGTTGAAAAAGCCCTTGCCATAGCAATCCCAGTAACCGTTGTGCTAGTTTTTGTTGCCTCAAGGGTTCTAACATACACTCCTTCGCCGACACCGCCAACTTTTACCATAATTTCGGATAATGGTAATTCGGGAGTTTCGTTCGATGAAAATTTCGAGGTCGTTTGGAACTTCACGGTTTATGTGAAAATAAAAAATGTGGGAGTCGATGGGAGCAAAGCGGTGTACTGCGAAGTAACGAGGTTCGACTTAACAGTTTCCAAACAATGCAAAAATGTTTTCTTAAAGGCGAACCAACAAAAAATCGTTGTCTTTTTTTACTCCGCTATAGACTTGCGAAATGATTATCCAAAGGAATATAGTGTTTGGGTTGGCAGTTGAAAAACCGCTTAACGATTTCCTTTGTGCGCTAAGACATGAAGTATCAACCCGTTGAACAGCGTTAACGCGCCTAAAAGCGTGAGCATGACGCCAGCCATCAGGTTGCCCACCGCCAGCCTGTGAAACGTTTCGTACCATTGCACCACCCAAACCAGAAGGTAGAAGCCGACTGCCAATGATGCCAAGCCGATTATCCCGAAGAACCGCAGGCTACGCCGGAACAGTATGGCGGTTGCCAACTCCGAAAAATGGTCCAACACGTTTTTGGTGTGGCTTCCCTTGTCGTAGCTGACTTTCACTGGAACAGTAGTTATCCGCAAGCCTTTCTTTTTTGCGTCGGCTAAGATTTCCGCGTCCGCACCGAAGCCCTTGCTGTCGAACACGATTGCGCTTAAAGCCTCGTGGCTGTAGGCCCTAAAACCGCATTCCCTGTCTTCGCCTGGACTCAAAAAGAAATTGCCGACTCTGCGGAAAACTTTCATGTTTGTCCGGTGGGCCACAACCAAGTCGGCTTCGCCAGCGACTATCGGCTGGACCAACCGTGTGATGTCCACTGGGTTGTGCTGCCCATCCGCGTCCAACGTTACGGCTGCGTCGAAACGGAATTTCATGGCGTGTCGGAAAAGGGTGCGGAGGGCTTCGCCTTTGCCTTGGTTTTCCTTGTGGCGCAACACGACTGCCCCGCATTTCCGTGCGATCTCCCCCGTGTAGTCGCTGCTTCCGTCGTCGCACACGTACACTTGAGCCAAGGATTCTCGACACTGCACGATGACTTTGCCTATGGTGTGTTCAGCGTTGAAGGCTGGAATCAAAGCCAAAAGCTTCATTTTTTGTTGCCTACAGCCGAAAATAACAAGCGTTCACTCTTCTATCTTCCAAAACCTCATTTTAACTTTTACGGCGAAATGCAAGCCGAGAAGCGTGAACTATTCGGCAACGCAAAGTTGCTTCAAGAAGACCGTTTCTAGCGGTCACTCATACTGTATTTTCGTTCGAGGTAAAGCAAATAGAAGGCTCCAACCAGAGCCGTAGCGCAAGGCGCGATTCCCCAAGGAAACGTGAAAACTGCCTTAACGCCAAAAAACAAGGCAATTAGGAACATAAGTATTGGACCTATCAAAGTCTTCTTCATTTGCTTCTCTCCCCATTACGAAGAACGAAAAAGCCAAACAGTTGGAAAACAACTAGCCCAAAACAAAACACCGAGAGTGGAAAATAAGTAGGCGTTAAAGACCGACTTGGTTGAAACGCAACGTCGAGGACCATTGGGGTTACTCCAGCCAGAGTACAGAGAAAAATGCAAACTAGACGAGTTGCTTTCTCGAACCTTTTCATTTGTTCCTCTCCAACTCTCTAATTATGGCTTCAAGAACATCAGCGACTATGCGACAAGCTCCAGCAACGTAAATTTCGTTTTCATCGAAGTTTCTCAGTTCTTTAACTTTCATTTGCGCTTCTCCATTCTAGGGGCGTTCCGATAAACCACGTAAACGAGAGAAGCAACCCCGAAAACCGCAGACTCTATCGGCAACCATTCAGACGCGAAACACTGCAAGTTCGCATAGGTAACGAGAAGCATGTAACCCACTGATATGGATATGACAGCCACGCCACTAGCCAAGGCTGTTGCGAAGCTTTTGGCAAATCTCCAAGCGAAAACGTACACGAAAGCAAGCCACGCATAAGTCACGACTGTTCCAACAATTAACTCAATCATTTCGGCTCACCTTCCACCACCTTCATCAAATCCGCAAGCCAATTGGCAATAGCCGTTAACGCGACCTTGGCGCAGTTGAAGCAAAGCGGATTCTCGTAGCCACCGACACGATTGAAATTAAACTTTTTCTCTTCCTCCGTGAGTTTCTTTCGACAACGCTTGCACTCGGCATCTTTCCATTTAATCAGCACTCGTTTAGCGTTCATTTCGGCTCACTCCTTTTCTATGTAAAAAACCAAAGGAAAGTCCAACAACCGTAATAGTTGTCTACCTACGATTTTAACTTCCACGCTTTCCGTAGTTCTCATAACCTTCTTTAGTTTTGCCACTTCTCTAGTTCTCCTAGCTTCCTGCATGAATTTTGCTTGTCCACGACAAACCGAGTTGGCACACCAAACCATCACGTCTGGCCCAACCACAGAAATCTCAGACGGTTCTAATTTCTTCCCACAACCAGAACACTTCATTTCGGCTCACCAATCCTCTACCCCGAAAAAATAGAAACAAAACACTTGAAGTACAGCTAACGCAAAGCAAACCACTGAAAACGGAAAAAAAGCGCGTGCTAAAGGTGGACTTGACCAAAATATAGCATCATAAATTGCTGGCGTTATCGTCATTACAAGACAGAAACACGTACCAAACAAAAGGTACATTTTCTCAATTTTCTTCATTTTGGCTCACTCTCTTCAAACAGAAAAACACTGCTAAAATCAATTAAACCGAAAGCCCCCGCAACAACCAAGCCCACGCCAAGAAGAGGACCGAAAGTTACTACGATGTACGCCATGAACGCCAACAGCCACAAACCAGTCAACAGAGTACACAACATCACATAATTGATTTTTCTCATTCTCTCAAGCCTCCTTCAACTTCTCAAGTCGTTCAACATACTCATCCAAACTTTCCAAGCTGTCAAAAGCACTTTTCCCTCGTGGCTCAACCCCTTTAGGCCGTCCCAACAGAAACTTCGCCTCCTTCGCAGTAGCCACGGTCCTAAGCGTTTGACCCAAAAAGCCCTTCCACTCCTTTATCGGCTTGTCCTCATACACGACTTGAATGAACTTCCAGCCGAACTTGATTAACTCGTTGGCTTCTTCGTCCTCGTCTACGAGCCACAACTCCTCAAAATCCATTTCGCTTCAAGCTTCCTTTTAGCTTCAGTTTTTTGGCAATCAAAAATATTCCCGCAGTTACCCCGAAATTAAAACACACAGCAATCAGCATCAACACAGCCACGTCAACGAGTATTTGTGGGAAAAATAACGCGGTAAGTCCACACCCAAAAAATGCCAATATCGCAATTAAGAGCGTTCGTGTTGTGCTTTTTTCGGCTTCTTTCAGAACAGTTTTCTTTACTTCTTCATTCATCGATATTTCTCCTCCACGGGTTTTACGGTTACTTGCACTTCCGCGCCTACCTTAACGTGGTGACGCGCAGATTTGGGAACCGCGAACCTGTAGTCCTTGCCCACAACGGTTCGCCACGAAATGCCCGTGCTGTTGGCTGTGAGATCCCTAATTTTCCGTTTGCCCATTACTACAATCCCCTACTAAGTGTGTATTTATAGGCAAGGTTGTAGTCTTCCGTGAACAAATAGTATTTTACAAAAAAACCACCTTTCTCGCGGTACACAATGGAACCCTGCGCCTCTTGCACCTTCAAAAAGAAGTCGCGTTCGCTTTCAACCGTTATAATCACGGCTGGGCTTTTGACGACACCCTCTTGGATTTCCACGCCGTATCCTTCCAATTCGCCCTCGAATCGCTCAACCCCAGCCCAAAAATTTGCGGTGTTAACATATATGCGATGTATCGTGAACCCTGCAACAGCAACCACAAAAACAAGCAACAACAGTAAGTGCCAAGCCCTAATTTTTACGCCTCCAGATGTATTATTCATCAGCAATCACCATTAACACGGTTTAGCCCAAGCACCAGAAAGACAGGGTTAAGAACCAATATGAAAGCCAAGTCGCCCAAATAGAAAAACGTGGAAGCCGTATCCTTTTGAAATATTGAAGCAGAAACATCGAAGGTGAACAGCATATAGACTGCAAGAGCCTCCGCAACCAAATGGAGAAGAACTAGCATCCAGAATGTTTGTATCTTGTAAGACATCAACAATCCGCCTTCACTTTCATTCGGTAGTAGCCGTGCAAAAACACGAAAAAGAAGAACACGGGTAAAAGAAACAGCCAAGGATGCCACCCTTCAACAAAGATAGGCACTATCAAACCCAAAAAGGTGAAAAGAGTTATTGTTCCGCCGAGAATAAACTCACCCTCTGAATCTATGTTCCTAATATCGTGGATCAAACCCGCGAAAACGAGCCGTAGGTTCCTTGGCAACCGCAAAGCCGAAAGCCAAAGCCACTTCCAAAAACCCACCTTACTCATCAACAGTCACCTTTCTTTTCGCCGTTAAAATCTCTGAACATAAACCATGAAACAGTGATGACGCAACCAAATATCGCCACCAAAAAAGATGCGAGAGCCACAAAAGAGGCAACAATAGGTGTGACGCGAAATGCTACAACGATTAACATGCCAATTGGTATCGCAAACGCGGGAAGAATGGCGATAAACGCGCCAACAGCTTCGTCCATTAGAGCAACCTCGCCTTCACGATTTCCACAACCTTAACTAAGAAACGGTACAAGCGACTCCGCTTGTTCAAGATCAGCATTTGATGGGGCAAGTCCAAGTCGCCGTCGGTCTGCACGTCCACGAAATACACGAAGCCAATCAGCAACCACAAAGTTTCAACGAATTTTATGAGCCAGTTTAGCACCGTTTTCTCCTCGCTATAAGGTATATTAATGGCATATTAAAGCCTTTCGGTGCTTCATCTCAGCCGTCTCTTGAACATTAAGAACAGCATCCTCAAG
This sequence comes from Desulfobacterales bacterium, assembly GCA_013375395.1. GTDB lineage: Bacteria > Desulfobacterota > Desulfobacteria > Desulfobacterales. The sequence goes on along the minus strand of JABXJW010000066.1, from coordinate 6,252 downwards.
CCCGTCTTCATTTTCCTTCTGTACGTTCCACTATGCTTCGACTCGCCACTCACCCTCTGAAAGTAGCTGACAGGTATCTCCAACACTCTACGTTTCGCCCTTAGAACTTCAACCATCATCTCAGGAGAAAACTCTGGGCCAGTCGCCTTTAGGTTGTCCTTTATTTTCAGAAAAGTGTCCTTCCATAAACCTCTGTACGTGCAACCAACATCGGTGAACCGGGGTTCATCCCTCAACCACAAGAGCTGCATAACTTTTCCAAGAAAAATGTTTCCCCACCGCAAGAACCAGTCCATGTTGGCTCCTTGCTCAATCATCTGTTTAGTGGTTCGTGTGCCAACAACCATGTCCGCGTCTTTCAAGTATTCCAATATTTTGCCAAGGTCTTTAGCTCTAAATGTTCCATCGGCTTCCGTGAGAATCAGTATGTCGCCTTTCGCCACTTCCATGCCACGCTTTAACTTCTCGCCGTAACCTGGAGTTTGCCCATGCCCAAGACTTGTCACGATTTTCGCGCCTGCCTTTTCCGCTTGCTTCACAGTATCATCGGTAGAATTGCCAGGCAACACGATGACTTCATCAACTTTTTGGCGTTTAAAATCCTTCACCACGCACGTTATGGTTTTTTCCTCGTTAAGTGCTGGTATGATGACGCTTACTTCGCATTTTTTGAATATTGCATTTCTAAAGACGTAGTTCGCCATGTTGAGGTCGTAAACGGTGTTGACGTTTACGTAATCGCCTCTCAGAAAAAAGGGAAGCACCCGCCCAGCTTGTGTTGCTATCGTGTTTATCACATCGGTCAACTCGACTTTTTTGCTAACGCTAGAACGCGGTGTTTTTTCGATGTAGTCAAAGAACGAGGGCTTGAGGACGTAAGTGCCACAGCCAAGATTTCTGTTTTCTATTTGCTGTGGCTTCTCTGTGAGAGACACAATTTTGCCTTTTCGGAGTGACACCGAATAATTTTTCTTTATGAGTGCTCGATTGTCGGTTTTCTTAATCGCGCAGATCGCGTTGAAGTCTTGTTTCAGCATTGAAAGAATTTGCCCGTGATTTGTGTTTACGTATAACTCGTCTCCAAGTATGACGATAAACGGTAACTTGACATGTTCTTTCGCCACTTGTATCGAGCGTATAAGTCCCTCATCCACTCGGTCATTCTGTAGATAAGTTATGTCAACGCCGAGTTCAGAGCCATTTTTCAAGTGGTTTTTTATCATATCGCCTAGATAGGCCACAACAACATAAACGCGCTTTATTCCCAGTTTGTCTCTCATCAACTCAATGTTTCTTTGAATGAGTGGTTTGCCACCAACCTCAAGCATGACTTTGGGTACGTATTTGGTGCTAGGATAAGCACGTATTCCCTTTCCAGCAGCAGGGATGACACCGACAATTCTTTCCATCAATCCGTTAAGTCATCTCGAACCTTAGTATTCCCCACGCTCCCTCCAAGTTGCGTTTAAGCGTGTTGAGCGAGCCGACTTTGCCGATTTTCTTTGCAATGAAAGACGGGCGAAAATAGAATTGGCGGTAAGCACGATTAACCCATTTGTCCGCGTCTGGAACCATGAAAGGCACTCTGTCGCTTCGTTTGCCCAATGTGAAGTCGCGCCAGTAGTCAGCGTCTATGAGACCGTGTTTGACGGCTTCCGCGTGCAAGCGAGTTTCGGGCAAGGGAGTGGCGACGGTGAACATTGCCCAGTCAGGGTCAAGTTTCTTTGCGAAGTCAATGGTTTTCTGCATGGTGTCAATGGTTTCGCGGATGTAACCCAAGATGAAATACGCGAAAGTTTCTATCCGCGCTTTTCTAGTAGCCTCGAAAGCTTTTTCTGCTTGCTTCAAAGTTACGCCTTTGCCCATGACTTTTAGGATGTTCTCGTCGCCGCTCTCCACGCCGTAGCGGATTCGGATACAACCAGCCTTCCGCATCAGCTTGAGCAAACCAAAATCAACTAGATCCACTCGCGTCGGAGTTTCCCAGCACACGTCCAACTTGCGCCTAATGATTTCCTTGCAGACTGCAACCACACGTTTCCTATTGAGCGTGAAACAGTCGTCATAGAACATTACTTCTTTAAATCTGTATTTCTCAACGGCTTGCTCCATTTCGTCAACCACGTTTTCGGCACTCCGGTAGCGCACTCGCTTATCGAGGGAATAGCAGAAGCCACATTTGAACGGGCAACCGCGACTCGTAATCATAGTCGTGAACGGGTGCTTGGCGATGACGCAATAGTACCTTTCGTTTGGCAACAAGTGGCGGGCGGGAAAAGGTAACGAATCGAGGTTTAGCACTCGCCGTCCATGCATGATTCTTGGAACATTCTTGTGGTTGCCGAAGTTTCTGGCGAGTTTGAGCATAGCTAGTTCGCCATCGCCGATAACGCCCACGTCAACATTCGGGTCGGAAACCGTTTCGGCTGGAAAAACGTTCATTTGGGGACCGCCAACAACTGTCAAAATGTGGCTATCCACTTCTTTCGTGAATTTGCAGATTTCCAAGGCTCCACGACAGTTCGGAGTCATAGCTGTGACACCCACGATGTCCGCGTGCGCCTTTCCAATCCGTTCTTTGGTTTCGGTTGAGGTTAAATTCAAAGCTTTAGCGTCCAAAACTTCAGCGTCCACGCCGTTCTGCTCCAAGAAGCTTGCGACATGGGCGATGCCCAACGGCGGGTAGATGCCTTGTGCTCGGTTCAAACTTTCGGGTAGTCGCGTGTTCACGTTTCCAACATCGTGGTTTCGGACCAACAGAACCTTCATTGTTTCGCCCACAAGAAAGCTAAACCTATCGTTATTGCTGGAACCAACACGACAAAGAAACTCATCAACGCCGTCTGCGGAATAATCGCAAACCAAGAGTAGCTTGTCGGGTTCCTAAAGAACTCCCGCAGAGTGAACAGCCAAACCGAATGGGGATACTGCCAAACGGGATAGAACGGATTCACGTCGTAATAGTAAACGCCGAGGAGGCCCCTTTTGTCTGCCGTGAAATAGAACATCCATTGCTCAGTCAAAACGCCAACCACGTTCAAGAAGACACCCCAGACGAACAACACGGAAACCAGCAACTTGCCTTTCCAGCTCCGAATCTTGTCGAGTGCGAGTCCAGTCAAGATTGCGAAGGGCGCGCACACTTCCGTCACTAGTCGGGGTCCCCAAGCGAAGTCTCCAGCGATGAGAGTGAAAGTTGAAGCCGAAAGCAACAGCGTAGCAATCCAGCCAGTCAAGAAAACTTGATGCTTGAAACGCAAAACGTATCGTGCAACGTCCTTGAGTCCGCCAACTTTCCCGCCTTTCTTTGCCTTGAAGCTTACGAAGAACGCAACGATGGGCAAAATGAATAGGGGCGTGAAAACGAATAGTCCACACCGGGGCGAGTACAACTGAGCCAACGCCCGCACCAGCGACGGCTGGCCTGTGAACCAGCTTGCGGTTCTAGGCTCCAACATGCGAGTTGTCACAAAAGCGTTGCCGATGATTAGCTGGTTGTACGCCGAGAACAGCAACAGGGGCGGAACCATGCCCAAAACGTAGGCGAGCCACCGCTTACGGTTTTCCAAGAGAAGTGGGCTAAACACTGCAAAGAAGGCTAGGACTCCCAAGAAAAACTCGTTTATCAAAACGAGGCTACCCGCCAGCACACCGAGCAACGCGAGTTTCCATTTCGGGGTTTCGCTGGAAAGCCCGCAGTAAACGGCTAGGGCAACGAATCCAGCCACGGGATGCCGAAGAATCGTCATGCAATAAAACAAGGTCACAGTTCCAAACGCGAAATTCCAACCCGAAAACTTAGCAACACATTCTTTCACGCCGAAACATTTGAGTTTGCGATGGACAAGCACCATGCTACCAATTATAGCAAGAATTGAAGGGATGGTTTCGAGTACATGCCCGTAGCCGTATGGGTTGCCAACCAAATAGAACGGCGCGAATAGCAATCCGAAAAACGGGGTACACCAAGGATAGTAGTGGCCGTCGCGCATGAAACTTACGTGGTGGAGTTCGGGGTACTCGTCCACGTCCACGTTGCCTTCTAGGAGCAAGGACAGGGCGGGGTCGGCTATGGCGTATTCGTCGATGCTGATGCGGTAGGATCGCACGCACAAGATCATCAAGGAGAAGGCTAGGGCGAGTTCAGTCCAACAGAAACCTTGGCGGTTCATTTTCTGAGTTTTCTGAAAAGCCATGTTATCAAACCAGTTGACCACGCTAGGCAACGCAAGAAATACACGGCGAACAGGCCCAGCGCGAGTTTGTTATGTGTCTGCGTGTACTTGTAGAGTGAAAGCAGAATCCAATATATAAGCAAGCATGGAACGAGCAAGCCAGTCAAGAAAAGCAACGGTTGAATGTTCATATATACGCTAGTGATTTCGTCGCCCTTGATGGCTTTGCGGTTCGCAAGGTAAAAGTCGATTATGCCTTTGCCGTAACGGTATTGTTGCTTAAAGAATGCGATGGGCGAGTTTCGATGGTAATGCAACACGTCGGCTTCAGGAATGTAAAGCATCGTGTAGCCTGCGCCCGCAAGCCTGTAGCCCCAGTCGGTTTCTTGAGCCGTGTCGAAGCCATTGTGGAAAGGAACTTTCTCTAAAGCTTCGCGTTTAATCAGCAAGCACCCAGTCGGCAAACGGGTAATTTGCCTCTGGAACCGTCGCCTACGAGTGTCCAACTCGAAACCCACAAGCCTAGCCCACAAACCCACGTCTTCGGGAGTGCGGTAGAAACCGCCAGCCACACCCACATTTTCATCGTTCATGTGACCCAGCAAAAGGGAAAGCCAGCCTTGGGGAACCACGCAGTCAGCATCCACGAAAGCAAAATATTCCGCGTTGAAGCGTTTGAGCGCGTAGTTGTATGCTTCGCTACGGTTGAAATCGCCCTGAACTACATTTACGCCTAGTTTCTTGCAGATTTCAAGTGTGCCGTCACGAGATTTGCCGTCGATTACCACAACATCAAAATTAGGATAGTCGAGAGACAAAATGCGGGTTAGGCACTTCTCAAGAGTTCTTTCCGCATTCAACGTGGGAACAACGACTTGAACCTTCAATGTTTCTGAAAAGCTTTCGCTGACCGCCACAACCGCTTCAACTCTTGCCATCCGTTCTTACGGAAAACTTGGTGAAACGCTCTCCACGCAAAACGCAAGCTCAAATAGTAGCTCCGCAACGTCTCGTCAACCGCGTCTTGGATTTCTTTAGCCGACAACTCAGGGTAGCTTATCGTGCAGAGCTGGAAGCCGTTCTCATCCAAGTATCGGGGCGGGTTGTTCAACAAGAAACCGTTGCTTTTAACCCAATCGTAAAACTCTGTGCGCGGGTAGGGCGTTGCGATGCTCACTTGAACTATGTCGGGGGATATCTCCCGTATCAATTTGCGTGTGTGCCGAATTGTTTCTTTGGTTTCGTTTGGAAGCCCGATTATGAAGTCCGCTTGCAACATCAACCCACTTTTTTTCACGTTTTTGGCAAACTTTTTGGCTCGATGAACAGTCAAGCCCTTCTTTATGCCACGCAAGATATGGTCGCTACCGCTCTCGAAGCCACAGATAACCAAACGGCATCTAGCTTTGTGCATAGACTTTAGAAGTTTCAACGAAACATCGGCGCGAACTTGGCAACTCCAAACGAAGTCAACATTTCTAGTTTGAACCGCTTCGCAGAACTTGTGGGTCCACCGTTTGTTGACGGTGAAAGTGGCATCCTCAAACAATACTTCTCGAACTTGCGAAAGAAACGTTTGAGTCCACAGGATTTCGTCGAGAACGTTGTCTACGCTCCGCATCTGGTTAACGTTGCCGTCCATGCGAGAACAGAAAGTGCAACGGTGCGGACAGCCCCTACCAGCAAAAACCATAGAGTGCGGATGCAACACGTTGGTTTGAAAGTAATCTTCAACATTCAAGAAATGCTCGTAGACTATTGACACGAAAGGAACCTCGTCTAAACCCATTTTCTCGCGTGGAACAAGCCTTCGGCGCAACGCGAAATCGTCCGTCTTGAAGGGAACCCCGAAAGGAACGGCTTCGCAAACGCACTCTTCTTCGAGAATGTCCATGACCGCCAAATCGTTTTCCAAACTTGCCCAACTCGTATCTACCACAACAAAGTCGGGGCGAAAGGCTTTCGCGTCCGAAACAACAGCGTTCAAGCTCCACCCTTTGGCAACCGCGTCAACCAGCCGAACCCTAACGAAAGGCGAAAGCTGTGCAGTAGCGTAACTCAGCCACACTGGATAATA
>JABXJW010000375.1 GCA_013375395.1 Desulfobacterales bacterium | reverse complement strand
CTGAAGGTCTCGTTCTCTCCCATATTCGCGGCAAGTTCTGTAGCCACGCGTTTTACTTCGTCTAGATCGGTGGGCACAACCCTCTCGACAGGAATAATCCTCAGTGCATAGCGAAACTCGTATGGGCGCTCCTGCAGGATAGCGCGGAACTTTTCTATGACCTCGTAGGGGTCGAAGGCGGTTTTTGCCGCAACCAAGCCTCTGATTCCAGTCTTGCCAACCACTGGCGCAGGGTCTCCTATCTCCTCCTTAAGCAGATAGAGCAGTTCAGAGCACATCTGTTTCTCGTTTCCACGCGAAGTTGTGGCTAAAAGGTTAAAATCCTTGAGCAAGGTTTTCAGCTTCATCAACGGTTAGCCTTAAGGGTCAGTGTAGGTTTATGGCTTTTCTCACAGCTCTAGAAGCTCGAAGCCGTCGCCTCACATCATCCCACACTAGAATTGGCAGCCGTGGATTTATCCATTTTGATTTCTTCAGGCACTTACAATTACATGGGGCTAGCCGTGGTTGATGTTCATGGAAGAATAGGTGCCGTATATAGCTCGCCAAACTTGTGCTGGGCTTACATGACTGCAGACCACAAAGAACCCGTAGCTTCATTGAAAGCCAAGTTTTTGAAGTAAACCCCGAGTAAATAGCAGCGCAACTCAGTCGCGTTCATGGACACTGTTGAGGGACAAATTTTCAGAGAGAAAAATAGGACAAAAAGCGGTGGTTTTATCTGTACTTTTGGAGGAGACTACGACATTTGACGAATAAAAATGTTTAAAGCGCTCCAGACTAAGCTACACTACACCAAACTGTCAGTGGAGGTGAAAAGGAATGGTTGAGGAAGACGAATGGGAGGAAGAAGAAGACGAGGAATGGGAAGAAGATGAATGGTAGCTCTCGCGAGAAGATAAAACTTTTTACATTTTTCTTTTATATGTCACTGTTACGCGTTTTCACGTTATTTTTACATGATTTTTCAGGTCCATGTTTATAACTTACCAGCGGACTTCATTATTGAGTTTACCATGACCCGACTTGCTGTACTGGACGCTGACAAGTGCAAAGTGAAAAAGTGCGGTAAGCCATGCGTTAGTTTCTGCCCTATGGTGCGTAGCCGCGTGGAAGCCATAAAGGTGGAAAGAAACAAAGCTGTGATCTCGGAAATGCTCTGCAGCGGCTGCGGCATATGCGTCAAAAAATGCCCCTTCAAGGCTATTTCCATAGTGAACCTTCCAGACGAGCTTGAAAAAGACCGAAGTCACCGTTTCGGACCGAATACGTTCAAACTTTTCAGGTTGCCCACGCCTTCACCAGGCACTGTTCTGGGCTTGTTGGGACAAAACGGCATAGGCAAAACCACAACCTTGAAGGTCCTTTCAGGCGAAGTCAAACCTAACTTGGGAAACTTCCAAAACCCGCCCGACTGGGACGGCATAATCAAGTATTACAGAGGCTCAACACTTCAGGACTATTTCCAGAGAATGAGCGAGAACAAACTTAAAGTCGCCCACAAACCCCAGTACGTGGACAAAATTCCAAAAGCCGTTTCTGGAAAAGTTGGCGAACTGTTGGAGAAAGTTAACGAAAGAAAACTTCAAGACGAACTCGCGGAGGCGCTTGAGCTTAAAAAGATTTGGGACAGACCTTTAGAGGTGCTCAGTGGAGGAGAACTCCAGCGCGTGGCAGTAGCAGCTACCCTAAGCAGAGAGGCAGACGTATACCTTTTCGACGAACCATCCAGCTATCTGGACGTGAAGCAAAGACTTCAAGTGGCCAGAGCCATAAGAAGCCTTAAGGAGTATCAGAAAACAATAATCGTGGCCGAGCACGATTTAGCCATTATCGATTACCTGTCAGATCAAATTTGCGTCTTTTATGGAGAGCCAGGCGTCTACGGCGTTGTCTCACATGTTCACGGCGTCAGAACGGGCATAAACATTTACCTGCAGGGCTACATTCCCGACGAGAACATGCTGTTCAGAAAAGAATCCGTCATTTTCCACGAGAAACCGCCCTCCGTAAGCGCAGGTGCCGGCGAAACATTGTTGAACTGGGGGCGTATGGAGAAAACGTTTGAGGGGTTCAAACTCGTTGCCGAGCCGGGTGAAATAAAGCGAGGCGAAATTATCGGAATTCTCGGGCCGAACGGCATTGGGAAGACAACTTTCGTGAAGATTTTGGCTGGACTTGAAGAATCAGATGATAAGCAGAAATTGGGCGCGTTGGCTGTAAGCTATAAGCCCCAGTACATAGCGGCAGAGTACGAGGGCACTGTTCAGGAACTCCTCATAGGCGTTGCCAAAGAAAACTTTACGTCGAGCTGGTATAACACGGAGGTCCTTCAACCTTTAAGGGTTAACTTGCTTTTGGACAGAAACGTCATGGAGCTCAGCGGTGGAGAACTGCAAAAGGTCGCTATTGCCGCTTGCTTATCCCGCAAAGCTGATTTATTCTTGCTGGACGAACCGAGCGCCTACTTGGATGTTGAGGAAAGGCTAAACATGGCACGAACCATCAGAAGAGTTATTGAAGCC
>JABXJW010000065.1 GCA_013375395.1 Desulfobacterales bacterium | reverse complement strand
CGACCAAATCCGGATGGGATCTCACCTCTTTCAGCCGCGTCCGCCCGGGCGGGCAAACAATCACGTTTCAGAGCATCGATGAAACCTTGTGCCTTGATGGCTTCTATCGTATAGGCTTGTATGGACTGTGTGTCTTCAGGATCGAGAAGTAACCGCTCTTGGGCAAAATAGACCAGCAATCCGGACCGTACCATCTCCATCAACTTACCGAACGAGCCTGCTAGAAACCTCGTTTCACGGTTCACCCTGGGGAATACGACTACCTGGATTTTGCCCTGGCGGAAGAGCTCCAGGATGTTGTCCATAGCATCTTCCCATCGCTTCCTGACCCATCCCGAAGCTGGCTCTTGAATGAAGATACTCAGTTCGGGGAGAAGCTTGAGCTCACCTTTGGGGAAATGCTTTGCACCCTCCCCAGCCTGGGCTATCTGGACACCTGGTCCATACTTGTCCACTTGGGGCTTCGAGGAACAGCGCCCGGTCACCAATCCGTAGAATAGGGGTTGCGTTTCTTGTTTGGGTATGTTATGTTTAATGTGAGATCTGGCCATTGGAATACCTCCTTCGTTCTTATTCGGCCTTGCCCTCAGCTGACCACTGAGGGCTTCTCATTTAGGCGGGGATCTTCTCCCCGGTTTCTTGCCAGCTAGGCCACAAATTACTTAGCTTAATGCCATAGGGTTCCAGAAGGGCCGCGACTGCTTTTAGGAACTCACCGTTAGCCTGAGCGAATTTTTGCATATCCTTGACAATCCGCCCCAGCTCAATTAAAGATTCCTCCTGGCTAAGCGTCTTTTTTTTCAGCCCCTCAGTTACCAGCTCACCCCGACCGTAAAAACCAACGATTGCATTCAGTAACTCATACGGAGTTATTTCCTGCCCTTTGCAGAACTCACGAAATGACTGCCCAATCTTCTCCTCCACCCGGATATTAAACTGTTGCATCTTCCCCCTCCAATAGCGGATTTGTTATTCCTCATATTAGCACCTTTAATAAGACATGTCAATCCCCCTTGGCATAATTTTTCCTGCCAGTGGAACGATAAATATGTAGCAAAGCGGTACAGACTTTCATACCGGTATGAAAGTCTTACCTTCAAGCACCACTTGATAGCCGCCCCTTTGGAGGATCGGCTGGAGTGGCTAAAGTCCCTTTACCAGCCGGCTGCCAGGTGATAACCTTATGTGGGGTGGCGCCATGGCCCGGGTAAAGAAGTCTCGGTCGGCGGTAACTGGAGCAGTGGAATACATTTGCCAATGCCCGCGCTGCCTGACTCTTGAGACCCTGGTGTTTAGAAGAGATATCCTGGTTCCGACAATAAAGTTGAGCCAGGGTGAGGACGGCAGTGTCTACCATGACTGTAATGGGGGGACCTCGGTTGACCCATGCCGGCTCTTTGGGAGTCCCTTATACAGTTTCAGGCTCAAAATGCACCGCTAGAACGCAGAATCAATAAAGAAGCCTTATTTCGCTGTGATAAATGTTTTGCTCTACCTGATGGATGCTCGTTTTAAGCCGTTTTTGGTACAGACTTTTTCTAGTCTCTTCCAATATCATATTGTTCAATAAATAACTCTTAAGTCCTGCCGGTTAGTAAGGCGAACTAGAGTTACTTTCTTACCTATCTGGTGGCCAATGCTCTGAGCTGTCGGCTCCAGATATTGAGCTCTAGTCATATCAACTCCAACGAGGGGTAGCCACATCGGTCCATACTCATGACTTATTGCCTGGATAGCGATAAGCCCTTCATCATCGGGGCCAATATCCTCTACAACGAAGGCGTACAGTTCTTCTATTCTCGGCATAGCTTTCTCCTACCCCTTGACTTTGCACACCTGAATCCGTAAAATACAAAAGCCAGGGGTTTCTGTGATAGGTTTCTTCTGGCTGCCGCCACCGGTTAATCACCGCTGGCGGTTTTTCTTCTCAAAGAGATCACCCCCTTTTGTTTTTATGCCACTTGCGCCGCTCCCACCAGGTAGCTATACAGCCCGCTATGAAGCAGCCCACTACCAAGATGAGAATCCCCAAGACAACTTTCCAGACTATCTCCACAGCTCACCCTCGATTGTTTTTATCCTGCTTGTGTTTATCCCACCAGGCAGCTACGAAGTCAGCTATGAGGCAAAAACAAAGCAACCCCACCAGCCCAGATACCATCATAACGCGCCAGCCCACAGCTCACCCCCCCTCTTCTCCTTCCACCGTTTCAGCACCCCCAAGGAGTGCAAAAATGGGGTCTTTTTGGACGAATGCAACAGAAGTCTATATTTTGTTGCATTCCCTGGACCCTAAAAACAAGCACTCATTTTTACTGGTTATAACCAGTAAACCCTGTTAGTTACCTGAAATTCCTTCAGGCTCATCCGTACTCTCTTTTAATATCGCCTCAGCCTCTTCCACGGCTTTGACCCTATCCAGGAAGCTCTCCTGTGCTGCCGCATGGGCAGCGCGGAGAGGGGTGAACTGGTGATGCTTGGCGATGATGTCGTGTATGGCCAGGTCGGCATACACCTGCGTGGTGCTAATATTCGCGTGACCCATCAGCAACTGGAGAGAACGGAGGTCCCCACCGTTTACCAGGTACCCCTTACCAAAGGCATGCCTGACTCGGTGTGGCCCGACCTTCGGCCTCTGGATGCCGGCTTTCCTCATGTACGCAGACACTATCCGGTAGATGCCGTTTCTGGTCAGGGGTCCTTTGTGTCCATAGAACACGTAATCCGATTTGCCATGCCTGGCTATCGTCAGGAAAAGCAGTTTTCTTGTCTCCTCGCTGATGGGAACTTCCCGGTCACCAGTCTTGCCACTGACATAGATCGTCTCCATCCCAATGTCCTGCGGGCGTAGTCCAGCGAGCTCGCTACTCCGGATGCCCGAGTCAACGAATAACGTCAATATTGCTCGGTCTCTCAGGTTTGATTCTGGTACTGATTCAAGCAGCCTCATCTCCTCAGCGGGTTCCAGAGTCGCCCTCCTGCCCTTCTTCTTACTGTGTGGGGCGTGCATCCTGGCCATCGGATTGCGGATGTCATGTCGGTCGCTGATGAATCTGAAGAAGGCCCTGAGGGCATTGAAGTAATTGAGGTTTGTTGCCGGCGAGGAGTTTATGGTAGCCAGGAAGGTCTCAATTGGTTTGCGGTCCTTGGGGAGCTTCGGGCACACCCGGGCGAATCGCTGAAGCTTGGGTTGGTACCAGGGAACAGTTAAGTCGCTCAGGTTAGGATTAGATATTCGTGAGTCTAGGAACTCGTTGATGGCTTGCTCTGTTTTCATAGCATCACCCCCTCTTTTCCTTCCACTTCTCCAATGACTCCTGGGCGGCACGGAGCCAATCTTCGTCAAAGTAGCGCACCCCCTGGTATCCATCCACCATGGTGGGGGGGGAGAAAATACCCTGGGCAAGTCTAGTGCGTAGCTGGTACGTGGATATCCCCAGCTTCTTGCACACGTCTGTTGTGGTCATGTATTCGTGTTGGTCGGCTAACCTGGGTCTCGGCATAACTTTGCCTCCTCTCTAATTAGCTCGAGCAAGATAAACCTGTGGCATGGGGGATTCTTTTCATAGCAATATAAATACACGTCCCTGTGTTTAGAGAGCTCTTTAATTAGCATAATCCTCTTCATGGCTTCCTGGTTGGACAGGATTTCAGCCTTATAGCGAGTTTCATATTCATTCCAGGTAATCTTGCCACCCTTCCAGTCTTTTAGCAGCTCTTTGGACGGCGAGAGGATAGCTGGACGGGCTACCCGAACCTTTACCGCTCCAGCCGGCACATTCTTAAGGTTAGCTAGGTATGTCTCTTTCAGCACGGCACTAATTGTACATCTTCCCCGGTGGGGCTGTCAACAGTTTAGCACAGGTTTTTACACGATTTCCTGAGAAATCTTTTAGAGTATGGCAGCCTACAATTGAAACCTGAGAACTTCCCCTAGCCACCTCGCCGGGGCTTGTCAGGGCGACTTTTGGTTGATCAAGCGTAGTCTAGCCGTCGGAGCTCCTACTTTACAATAACTGGTGCACCAGAATCGAAATCTAGGCGTTTTCTCCGGGTGGGTAACGGTTTTATACCTTGGTAGCTTGCCCTCTCCTTCAAAGGAGAGGGGGATTAAGGGGGTGATAATAAATATCAAATTTAGCGGGTCCCTAGAAAATTCCCCTTGACAAGGGGATAAAGCGGGTTCCCAGGAAGAGATGCGGGGAGCTGCTATTTTCTGAAGCCAAACGCTCTGTAGTCCAAAATTAGGCGGTTTTTCCAGGGTGGGTAATGGTTTTATACCTGGGGATTACTAGCCATGGCTAGTTAAGAGGGGCGAAGCCCCTCTCCTTCTCAAGGAGAGGGGGATTAAGGGGGTGAGGTTGATAAACAATGCCCTTCCTTTATTATATTAAGCGAGCGGAGCCAAAGAGGGACTTAGTCCCTCTTAAAACTGAGTCCCCTTCCCCTTGATAAGGGGAAGGGGATGCAGGGGATAAGGTTAAGAGGGGCTTCGCCCCTCTTTTATTTTTTAGTTATAATAGGTAAAATAATTAGCCCATTCTTTAAAGAAGTAATTACTTCTTTAAAAAAATAATCAATTTTGGCATTATATTTTTCTCTTGCTAATAGGGAGGGGCGAAGTATTATGTAATCCGTTAATATTAGCTTCCCTCCTGCTAGGCGTCTGGGGCGTCTGAAGGGCGATAGAAAAAAGGTTTGGCAATGTTGCCAAACCTTAATGAGGCAGATACTGGAGAAGAGAGACTAAGCAGGCGGGGTTGCTGGGGGAGCGAATGCCGCCGCCATCATTTCTCTCAGTGGCCCCCTGGCCAGTGGGTCGTCCCATAGGAAATCTACTTCTGGCCTTCTTCCCAGGGCGCTCAGGCGGTAAACGCGGCGGGTGCTCGGGACAACCTCTGTTGATGGCAGCGGCCGTGCATCCGGCCAGGGCTTAAGCATCCTGATAGAGACCAGCTTTTCGTGGTAAACCCACTCTGTGGGCTCATCTCGGACAAATTCCACCAGCCCCCACCGGCGCAGGTGCCCGAAGTACTTAACAAAGCTCTCATAGGTAGGCGCCTTCAACCACTTGGCTTTAGGTCGAAGGAAGTTGCGCCGGCCAATCTCTGACTTGAGTGCTCCATGGATGCCGATGATACTGTCCTCCTCGACCTTCTCCAGCCACTTCTTGATGAAGTGCCCGGTCCTGATTTCCTTTGCTGCCCCACCGCGGGGCTTTGGCTCTCGTCGTTCTACCATCAGAAGTCCACCAGTAGTCGTGCTCTTTCCTCGGCCTTGCGGCGACCGTAGATCTTAATCGTAGTTTCGGTCTTCGTGTGGCCAGCGAGTTCGCTTATGTCCTCCCAGTCTAATCCTGCCTGGCGCAGATGCCTCACCCGGCTATGGCGCAGCCGGTGGGGAGTAAAGTCAGGGATACCCACCTCTCGTGCCAACTTCTTGAGCATCCGATAAATGTCCTGGTAGGTGTAGTCCATGAACACACGCTTGCTCCTTGACCGGCGGTGGGCTAACCACTCCCTCAAGGCCTCGGTCCCCTGTTTACCCAGGGCCACACGTTCCCGGCGCCCCCCCTTGCGGGTCATAGTGGCCACCCCCGCATCTAGCTCCAGGTCCTGCACCTCGAGGTTCAGCACCTCGGAGATCCGGGCCACTGCTGAGAATATGACGATGATGATGGTTTTCACCAGGAGGGATGGCGCTCTGTCAATAAGCCGTTTCACCTCTTCCAGCTCCAGATAGTTGGGCTCTCCCCACTCCATCGATGGAACTGGAACATCTAGCCCCATTCTCCGTAGAGCTCGAGCAGCGCACCCCACAGTGTTCGGCTTGAGGCCACCTGCCTCCAGGGACACAAGGAACGCTTCCCCGAGGGCTGTGGAAGGAGAGCGTCCCTCCAGCCAGTCCTGGAATCGGCCCTGCCAGTAGGTATATAGATGCTCAGAGCCTGGTGAGAGTTTCTTTCCCAGGTTCGTCAATAACCGGTTCATTATCAGCTCCCTTCTCAAACTGGTAGTCTAGCAGGTGCCTAGGCACCTCTCCTTTTGCGAACGATGCAGGCTTCAGGCTAAAGAGGCACTTTGGCCAACGCACGGCTGGTTAAATCATGGTTTCGTCAGTGGTCAAGTGGCCTCCCACGTGGGACCGGAGATTGTCTCCCAATCGGGCACTTCCCTGTCCAGCCTGCTCAGCAGGTTAATGTTGACTGCAGGAAGAAGCACCACCGTGACTGGGCCGGCCCCCTTGGCAACCAGTGTCGGCTCCACATACCAGGGCAGGCGGTGCTTCTCCTTCATCTCTTCCCAAGCCCTGACTACCTCATGTTCGGGGATGCCATACTCTCTAGCTCTCTCTTTGAGCAATGCGACCGCTGGCTGGTCGAAGTCCTGTGTCATTCCTTTGCCTCCCGCATCATTTCCTCGACTATCGCCAGAATCTGGGCGCTCTTTGTCTCGTAGCCCGGCTCATCCCTTATTGTCCCCTGGGCAGCCTCCCTAGCCGCCTCGCCACACATCCCTAGCACCTCCTTTTGCCTGGGTGGTATTTCTACTTCCCGCATATCTACGCCAGGGATTTTTCTAGCCTCATAACCCTTTTGCCTTCTTTCCATACACCAGATTCCGGTGCGCAGCACTTCTTCTGCCAGCCCGGCTTTAAACCCGATATCATACGGCTGGGGGCCCGCGTACCCCACGTATGGAATGCGAGGGGTTATTTGCAGGATTAGTTCGGCGTCGTCGAAAATGTCTCGCAGCTTGTTGGCTGCATCCTCCATTTTAGGAATAGTGGCCGGAGCACGAAGTATATCGTTCACGGCTAATAGCTTTCTCTGAAGCTCTTCAGCCGTCCCTCTTAGGTCGACACGCTCTCCAGCTCGATGAAGGAGCCAGTAAACGTGTCTTCTAGTTATGCCCAACTCTCTCCCAATAGCAATAGCACTGAGTCCCTTCCGGCGAAGGCTGGTCACCTCTTGAAGCCTTTCACTAGTTAATGCCCGGCGTAGCGGAAGTCGCCCTCTCTGGATGGTGCGATAGACAGCGCTCTGCGACCGTCCCACGCGTGCGGCAATCTGGCTCAAGCTGAGTCCTTGAGCACGTAACTGGAGGATGCGTGCGTGCTCTTCCGGGGTAAGGAGCTCAATGTGAGTACCGGGCCGTAATCCTCTCCGCCGACGCTCTAGCTTCGCCTCCTCTCTTTCGACCAATTCCCCTGGCCGTGGGGGCTTCGGAGCAATACCCACTAGGCGCACCGCTGGCGGGTTTTGGGTTGTCTCCCCAACGATTGCACTGTTAACACTCCTGACCGTGCTTGCCATAAACACCCCTACCGCCATAAGCCCGGCAATAGAGACCAGAGGCGATATCCAGTCAGCCAGGGTGCCAGCCTGCTGGTACACCGTTATATCCACCATGTCCCCGCTTTCGATACCATCGGCCTCCCCGGCGTTGATTTCAAGAAAGTACCTGACAGGAGTGCTTTCGGTTACTATCATTCCCGGGGCCACATTTCTAGCCACATCCACCACATTTAAGCTGCTACTGATAAAGATAATATCGATATTAAATTGAAGGAGCTCCGTGGTAACACTCGCCGGCTGGTCAGCGGGCAAGATGAATAGCATACCTGTCCCAGCCGGCATCGATAGCACTCCACTAAGTCCCTGCACCAGCTCGGCGTAGGTTGTCGCCAGCGACGCTGGCCACTGATTTTCATCGATTAAAATAACAGCTTGCTCAGTCATTTTTCTCCCTCACTCGTGGTGGTCCCCTGCAGCTCTTTGGCTCCTTTCTCTAACACCCTCCGCATCGCCCAAACTCCCAACGCTTTCTCAATTGCCCTATACATAACGGTCCCCCAAAACGGAACTACTATTATAAATAGGTACTCCTCGAGGGGCATCAGCCCAAGATGGATGCCTAATATACCGTCACCAGGGAAGGCCCAATGCCCTCTGTATATTGCAAAGTGGTCCCATGCCACTCCTACAATGAAGAAAAGCAGCATGGTCAGGACGCAATGCTTGATTGACTTAAATGCCTGGACCTTGTATTTCAGCTTAACCAGAAAAGCCCAAATTAGTAACGCCGCTAGAATGCCAAGATACTCTACTTCCACTTTACTCCTCCTATTAGCAGCTTTATTCTTCTGATGACCCTGTCATCGAGTAATTGCAGCTTCCTCCCTGAGTACTATGTCCGGAGAGTCAGACAAACTCATTTTACCACGTCACTTATAGTCCCTATAATGATACCCAGGAATCCCATCACCAGGATCGTTGATAGCGGAGAGAGTATAGCGGTTAAGTCTATTCCTGCTATTCCTGCAGGTGACAGTACCTGGCGGATAAAAGCACCAAAGGGTAATCCCCATCCATAGTCATTGTCCTTTCCTGCTGGCACGCCTTGGGGTTTAAGACAAACCCTAGGCATGTAGTCATCGATAAGGGTTTGCCAGCTTAGACCAAGGGCTTCACCGGGCTCTGGATAACCCGGGAAAGCCCTAGCTGCAGCTCTATCAATCGCCTCTCTTAAGAGCACTGCCATCCCAGATGCAACTGGAGTCGAGAAGGACGTCCCTGACTTTCCGACTATCTCAGTGTCACTACCACTACCGGCTACAGCTAAATCCTGACCAAACAGAACCATTTCTGGCTTTATTAGCCCCTCCTTTGTTGGACCCCTGGATGAAAACGTACTTACTATGAATGGGTCATAGGACATAGAACCTATAGCCACAACATACCGCTCACAGGCAGGGGACATTATGGTTCCAGGAAGTGAGTCGTTGCCAGCTGCCGCGAATACCCAGATATCCCTGTCAATAGCTGCCCGGCAAGCTAGCCGTATTGGATTGTAGGGGTTACCGTCATCTGGTGAGCCAAGACTGAGGTTTATTATCGATGGAGCCATGGCCGACTGTGTATCGTGCAGACGTATGCAGTCATCGATAGCCAGTGCAACCTCTTCTTCAGATCCCACTCCTTTGTCATCAAGGACCTTCAGGTTGAGGATATTGCATTGAGGTGCAGCCACGAGGGCGATGCTGGCGACAGCTGTGCCATGTGAGAACCCGTCTCTCATTGGACTAGCAGTGAAGTTTTTGCTGTAGACGACACGACCCTTCACATGCTCGTGAGATTCTCTGATTCCTGTATCAATTATGGCGAGGTTATATCCAGAGCCGAATACTGGCGGGGTTGTTATTGTCCGGAGGTCTTCATACCCAAGAGCAACTGAGAATTGATAAGGAGTGTAGGTAGGGAAGGCTTCTATTGGCCGCGGTGGCATTACCGGCGCCTTGACCTTACCCACCTCACTAACCTGGCAACCGAGAGCACGTAGCCGGTCCACTTGCTCCCTGGTAAGCGTAGCAAAGATAATGCCTGCCCTGGGGGCTTCTTTGACATCGCTGCCGCCGACATCTCTGACCTTTTCTACTGTGGTACCCATTACCGCGTATCTCATAGCTCCCTGCTCCTTATGGACTGACCTTTTCGCCACACTGGGGACATACTGGTTCTGAGGCAGTGAAGCGGCAGCCACACTTACATTGGTAGTACGTTATCGGGGTCCGGGGATGACGGATCGCCTGAAAGATACAATAACCCATAAATTTAAGAGGAAAGTTAAGCGTGTTCATCTTACTCCCTCACCTATATATACACCTGGGAAATTCGATCTGACTGCCACTGCCACTGCCTAATGCCTCCCCTACTGAGTGACGTTGGGATGCACTAGCGACAACGCTAAGCTCCTTTCCCCTCTCATATTCTCCGATAACATATCGGCGGTAGTTGTAGGCCGCCTTATCAGCAGCTCTCTCATAATTCTCTATGGCTTTCCTCTGCTTTTCCCTGAACATGCGAATAGCATCCCTCATTTTCACTTCGTACACCTTGGCGGCCCCTTCCGCTTCCTCCCGTGTTCCCGGCCACCAGCCGTTGACCCAGGGATTGCTCATACCTTCAGGAAAGGCTGCCTCAGCTAGCTCCCAGGCTGCCGACCATTCCTCATCAGTAAATGGGGACTTCGGGCACCTAACCCTCTTGCTGACAGAATAACTGTGAGTGTGGCAGAGGCCATTAACTACTTTACATCCGCCAATAAAACGAGTCTCTTCTTCTTGCGAGTGGTGTTCCTCCTTTCCTGTGAGTGCTTTTAGGACCTCGGCGGCAAAAAAGCAGAACATACCTATGGCTGCCAGCACGGTAATAGCTTGCGAAACCCACATAGCCTGTACCTGGTAAGGCTGGATCTGCTGAGGGGGATATACTATTGTCATGAGCTACCTCTCTCCCTTCTGCCACTTTGCGCCCTGAAGCAGGCCAGAAAGATACATCCTGATGGCTAGCCGGGTTAGCTCTTCGTCGTCTTTCCTTTTGATTATAGCAACAAAACCATCCGCAGCGCATACGCACAGTAAATTCAGAAAATCTGAAGGCATTCCGAAGTATGAGCAGACCTGAGCAGCCACCTCGTCCAGAGTAGCAGTAAAGGGACCATCAACAGGCCAATTTTCTTTCACAATCCGCTCGAGCTCGGACTTAATCCTCTGGTTCATTTTCCCCCTTTCTGGTAACTTTTACGCATCCTTTCCGCATAGGAAAGCATGCCACGCTGAAGCTGGGGGGAATACTCGGAAAATTTCTTTAGCCGCTCACCCTCTCCCTCAGACTCCTGGTTGCCGCTGATAGAACCTGGAGAGCAAATTTTTGCTAAGGCGGTGGCAGAGCCTATCATCAGGGCCAGGGCAGCAAGCTGGACTATTTCGTAAATGTTCATTTACCCTCCCTACTCCCAGACAAAATCATGGATTATCTCAAAGTCCCTGGCCAACTGCCAAAGTGGGGCTACCAGGCTCCCCCATAAAACCGGCTGCCATCTGTTGTTCAGGGATACCTGCCCTGCTTTACGCGTTTTTTCCGTTTCGTACCACCGCCAGTCCAGCTCGTTCGCTGGATGCCCTAGTCGTTTCTCCAGCTCCGGGCGGACGAATTCCCTTCCCATTTCCTGTATGGTATTGAGCATGCCCAGTATCATTACCGCTGTCATACAATCACTAAACGATGGACTCAACCTCTATCCCTCCTGGGCTACGTGGACCTTGACCTCAATATTCAGTGCGGTTAAAGACATTGCCAGGATCTGCGGATATTGACCCATAAAAGGTTTCAATCTCTCCGGCGAGTTTGTCTTAATCTTCATCCTGATGATGCCGGTCGCTGGATTCACATCTATGATGGCGCTGCCACCAAAGCCTGTCTGCGCCGCCTTCTGCTTGGACTCGGCGATTTGCTGCTCCATGGTCATTTGAAAGCCTCCTCGACCTCTTCTTCACTTGCTTGCTGGAAGGTTGCCTGAGACCCAGGTGCCGACTGCTCTCCGGGCTGGTTAGTCTCTGGAGCACCAGAACCCGGCAGCTGCCCAAGCTGGAACATCTTCGTTAGGTTGCCTACCACCTGAGAGAATAATGGCGACATGGACTGTGTGAACATCGTTAGCAGGGGATTCGGGGAGGAAGCAAGCGCTGCTTCTTTCATCATACTCATGACCTGTGGCATTGCCCCCGCCAGGGTTTGCTGCGCTGCCGCTTGAGCAATCTCAGCACTACTACCCTGCATTGCCCTGGCTGCCTCAGCCTGCCCTTTCTGCCAGGTCGATAGAAGGTCAGTAAAGGGTTTTACAGCCTCGCCAAACAATCGCATGCCCATTAAAGGCACACTCATCCCAGCCATAAAGATCCGCTGATCTCGTTTCTGCCCATCGAAAATCTCAGCAACGTCCTTCTCAAGCCACTCAGGGAGAACGCTTTCGCCAGTCTTACGAACAGCCAGGGTGCCATCTCGCCCTGACGCGGCCGGTGGTCCCTTACCAGCTTTAACCCGTTTCCTGATTCGCTGCCTCACCAAGCTAGGACTATAGCCCCGCTGTTCAATCTCTTTCTGGCTTAATCCTTGCTCGAGCAGGTCATCTACTTCCTGGCTCAGGGTTTCCTCATTTTCCTGATTCTCAGTAACCATCATTCACCTCCCTGGGTCCGGCAGCCTTGGCTAAAAGGAAAAGGGGTTCGGCCTTGAACCTTTAAGCTCAAGGTGCCGAACCCCTTACAAGAAAATTATCACACAGAGCATATCTCTTGTCAAACAACCCCAAATTGCCCTCATAGCTAACAACTCCAAGAGCGCATAGCTGGCCTTCATATCTACAGGAATACCACCACTAGCCGTGTACTCACCTTAATGACAGCCTCTAAACCCCTATGGGGGGGTGAGGGGGGCTAGCTCAGGGGCATAGCTGGTGCCTGCACATAAGAGCCTACCAATAACGCTTTCACACTGTTTATTCAGCATATTTATCCAGATATGTCTGACCCAGCTACCCCCAGCTTACTGCTACTTTCTCCTAATTCCATGTTATAATTGGGGAGTTGGGGAGAGGACCTACCCATCCTCTCCCCGATGAAGGGCGCCGCGACCCCGATTACGCCCTGGCGCACACGGGACGACGAAGGTTGTGTCGGGCTGAGGACCATGGCCTCCCTCAGCCCCGAGCCAGGTTTACCGGCGGTACCCTGGAGCAATCGTTCTATATTAATATCAAGGCCAATTGCTTTCCTTGCCGACGCTTTCGCTTTTTAGATTGGCCTACTCCCTCGAATGTAACAGCCGTCGTAGGCAAAGTCTCACCCTCATGCTCAACATAATATTCCGGAGGGGTGATTTCTCTTTCTAGAGCGTCCAGCTCTGTATGAAATTTATCGTCTTGTTTTTTACACTTAATATTTCGGAGATAATAGGGCTTCAGTATTTCCGCCATGTCAGTATCATCATATATCCCATAAAACACGACGAAGCCATGGCCACGACCATGGCCAGCACAACAAGAATGAGTAATAAAGCCGTTGGTATTCAGTCTTAGAATCATAACTTGCAGCTCCGGGTCAATATCTTCCAATACTTCAGCCTGTAGCCAGCGCATCCAGGTATCAAGCTTCACAGAATAAACCTCAGTCCATCTACCACCGGGCTGGACCTTAAATTCCTTGTTTGGCTCAGCGTATTTATACATCATTAAAATCGTTCCCTATCATATTTCACCCCCGGTGCCTAAGGTCAAAATAGCCCCAGACTTTAAACGGCAATGAGTAATCCGGCACTTCGCAAAACGTGTAGAAGTCAGTGCCACCACCTACCGGGATAGCTCCATAGCCTATGCCGTCATTAGTAGGGGGGCTGGCTCGGCGTGCCTTTAACCGGACACTACACCACTGACTGAAATATGCGTGAAGTTGCTTGACCTCAGCCTTACTAAAGGTCTGCTCAATGACACTGGCCGTGTACCAATTGGCCACGTCATCAATGCTCCTCCCAGGCCCCAGCACGACTAGCCGACTTAGCTCTTCATTTGACATTTCGGTATGGAATAGGTCGAAATCCACATTTCGGTATCCTTCAAATTCCGAGATTATAACCGTGACCCAATACCGAGGCTCAGACTTAGCCCATAGCTCGGCAGTTTTGGTTTCATCCAGGGCTGTCTCTCGGCGGTTATCCTGTGCATCTGCCGTTGCGTGAATAACATCCGGCCACCTGGGATTATTCATCAATACCAGGTCAATAGCGGACCGTAGCCTGCTGGCGTAGCTATCCATGCCCCCCTTAGAATCATTAATGATGTGCATGACAGACCCGTCGGGGCCGGTAATAGTGGTTATGTACTTACTGTCTGGGTGGTCTACATCAGTAAGGCCTTGGAATAACCCGTGAAATTGTATGTTTACGAACCCATGTTGAGACCCAATTGATATACCTTGCTTTTTGGCTTCCATTTCGTTTTTACCTCCTCTAAATCAGTTACTCTTTATAACCCATGCCCTCATGCCTTTACAGCTCCCCCCAGTGCCTCTCCCTGGATGAAGACAGTGCCACCAAGAAGGGAGGGCATGGCTCCAGGGCGTCCCTCCACCATCTAGGAAACATATCAGCATACTGACTATAGAGTCGGCGGAACTGCTCATCCACGATATAGCCGACACACCAGTCATCTTCCGACCTCATCCCGCGCCCCGTAGACTGAACTATCGTCCTTATAGTCTGCACGGCGTACCAGATGGGGCCGTCACGAGCTGAGTAGAGACGTCTCGAGATCTGCTGGTCACCAAGATTGGGGTAGGGAATCTTCAGCAGCACCAGGAATCTGCACAGGTCGTTAGGCAGGTCAACCCCCCGGTCCATCGACGGGGAGATAAGCACCAGGGGCTGGTCCTCCGTCTTGAACCGCTCGAGGGCAGATATGCGGTGGATCGGGTCATGCTGCAGAAGCCGACCCTTGTGGCGTGAGTTATCGAATACATAACGTGCCAGGGGATAAGAAACTGTGTGCACCAGACCTTTCTCGTACGGGTGTTCGTCCAGTATGCGGTCAAGGGCTCTAACCGCCAGTGGCCAGGCGGTCTCCTTGCTCTTGTGGGTCATATCAGCCACCGGGGCGAAGTGTACCGGACGCCTTTCTATGGGGAAGGTGCAGGGCAGGTCTATGAATTCGATATCGCCCTCATCCAAACCCAGGTCCCGGGCGAACTGCTTGGGCGAGACGATTGTGGCACTCATGACTAGGAACCTCTGTCCGTGCTTCCAGAGGTTATACTCCGCATACCTTGAGATGAAGACCGGCTTAAACGTCCACGCCGCCTCAGAGGGTATGAAAGCCCAGCTATTTAGATTCTGCCTAGTAAAGAACCTCAGCTTGCTTAGCAGGCGTTCGAGATCCTTCTTCTCCTTGATATCGAGGGCAAAGACTGTATCCTCCAGCTCACTCAGCCGGTGCTCGATTGCCGGAATGGCATCATCCTCAGCCCACTCAAACCAGGCCTCTGCCACCGTTTTCTTCTTAGGCGGAGCTATCCTAAGCTGCTCTATCCGGGCAGCAGTAATGGTGACCTCTATGAAGCTCATCAGGGCATTCTCTGTCAGGTCGCCCTCATCCAGGACGACCCATGACCATCCTGAAAAGTCGCCAGCGAAATTAAACTCATTCAGGAAGTAGGCCATGTTAAGCATGGCAAGGTCGGCCTCTTTGGCTCTCCTCTTCTGGAGTCTATAGGGGCACCTCGACTGGCAGGGACAGTTATCTACCTCTTCACCCCGCATCTTGAAGCCACAGAACCGGTACGTGCAGTCCTCGCAAAGACGCTTCGATTTACTTCCCCTCTCGTTGGTACATTCGTCACAGGTATAGCCTCCCTTGAGACAGTGATAGTTTGCCCTACCCTTGAGCTCTACAGCATAGGGAAAATCACCAACGACCTGGCCCTGCAACTGCTTGGTATGGCAGGTATAGAGAACCTGGGTACCCAGATACTTACCCATGGCTGCCATGATCAGCGTCTTCCCGCTGCCGGTCGGTGCCTGCAGGAGAATAATATTCTTGTCGGACTCGGCAATTCTCTCAAGCGCATCCACCTGGACCGGTCTGAACTCACCAAACTTCTCCGGGAGCCCTAGGTCTTCAGGTGAAAGGGTAGATATCTCCATTAGCTGCCTCCTTTCAGTCTCCTGTAATCAGCTCCTTGATTTAGTATCAACATGGCAATATCAGGGTCTCTGAACCGCGAGACAATCCGCTCCGATATGAATGGCCTACTTGGATTTTTCGGGTCTGGTTTTATATCTAAATTCGAGGTCAGTATGGTAAACAGATGCTCCCTGTAACGGGCTCGTATTATTTTTTCCAGTTGCTCAAATTCCCACTCAGTACCGGTAACATCATCCAATATCAGTCTCTCAGCATAGCAGTAGTTTCGCTGTAATTCCTCGAGTGATATATGGCTGTCTGAACCAATGCACTCCTTCAGTGCCCACATGATTCTGTCCATGGTCAGGACTCTACAGAATAGACCTCTTTTATATAGAGCGATAGCGGTGGCTTCGCATAGGTGAGTCTTACCGTTGCCTACCCCGCCGTAAACCAGGAGCATCTTCCAGTCGGTTTGGCCTGAAGCTATGGCTTTGAAGGCAGCTAGGGCTTTCTCGGTCCCGGGCACCGGCTTAAAGTTCTCAAAGGTATTCTCCAGGCTAGACACCCCAAGCGACTTCCTCAGCTCCTCCCTCTTCTCTTCCGGGCTGAGTTCGACAGGCTCTGGCTCAATAATCTTCGGGCCTGGTGTAATCTGTCCTGGGGATAAGTTTTGTAGGACCTTTCCGATGTGCTCCAACTTGACCTCCTTTCTTTGTATAATTCTGCTTTGCTATCTCCAAATCCAAGAACTTCTCCACTCGCTCGCCAGTAAGAAACTCCTTAAGCGTCCAGCGATAGGTCATTAACCCATACTCCTCGCCGTGTAAAATCAGGGCGTAATTGTCTATCGATTGCAGTATCTCGTCAACGGAGAAATCTTTAGTGCGAGCATTGATAGCCCGCTTCATATCGTCTGTCAGTTTGCGGTGAACTCTAATGTCTTTTGAATTCCAATGGTCAAAAATGACAGTATATATATTATTTAGTTTAATTTCCTTTACTTTAGTTTGTGGTATTTCTGTGGCAGTTTCAGAGTTTCTGCTAACAGAAACTCTATTATCTGGTGCAGAAATAGCCCTATCCCCTACACTAACCAAAAAACCAGGTCTTTGGGGGGCACCATTTACAGTCCGGTCATAGGCACCTGCCACCCTGTCCACGAACTTCTGGCACCAGATAACGCCATGAGCGTAGAGCTCGGCATCAATAGCATCAAGCA
>JABXJW010000374.1 GCA_013375395.1 Desulfobacterales bacterium | reverse complement strand
ACCAACAGCACCGGTGAATACCTGCTGGCTGAATATGATGGGGCGCTATTTGCAGCTGAGCCGCCGCCTACCGGTATGTGGACGGTGGTAACAGAGATGATGCCTTTGGTTTTGATAATGATGATGTTCGCTATGTTAATACCAATGACGAAAGAATTGGGAGCTGGGGAATAATGACTATAGAAACTGAGCTCGACATAGTTGACTCCGGTAAGGTGACAACACCAGCACCAGTAGGAACCAATGTCCTCAATGATAGCACCAAGAACTGGGCGACTAATGTCCACAAGAACAGGCTGGTAAGGATAACCAGTGGTCTTGGTGTAGGGCAGACTGCACTAATAGATAGCAACACAGCAAGTGCCCTGGTTATCAGAGGAACATGGGTAACCGCACTAGGCACAACATCTGAGTATGTGATACTTGGAGTTGACTTCGCCCAGATACTAAGGGATGTATTAGGGCAGGGCTTTAACATAGGACCAGACAATCCTCTTGAAGTCCACGACCCCAAAGTTGATACCCTTGAAACCTCAATGGGTAGGACTCTTTTCTCCATGGACTTCTGGAGCGATATGCAGGAGGAGGTTCAGGTCACCTCGACTGCCGGCAATAAGACACTTCCCGATGTGGTGATAGCCGACCTGCCTGCAGGGACTACCATAGTCAGGGCTGTTGCCATGTTCAAGTTCAGGATGGTGGAGAACACCAATGCCGCCGAGAACAAGATAAACGTTGACCAGTACATACAGGTTAAAAAAGCAGGGCAGTCATTCAATAACGCCATCAAGATGGTAAACACCGCCTTTACCGTAGCTGCCACAACCAGGGAAGGCGGTGATGTTGTAATCGGCAATATAGACCTGGCCGGAGCCAACAAGGTTGATGGTAATGCCACCTATAACTTCCAGTGGACTGATGCTGATGCGCTGGGGGACAACCTTAATTTTAATGATGTCCAGGTTGGACTGAGAATATTGTATTCGGTATAAAGGAGAAATAACATGTTTAAGGAGATGAAATGAAGGTCAGAGTTGACCCTAACCACATCCATCACTTCAAACAGCCCATTCTTGATGCTAATCGCAAGCCTACTGGTGAAGTCAAGGATGTTCTACAGCTAGATGTCCAATTCCCTAAATATCCCCAATTGCCAACTTACGGGTTGAGGATTGATTTTCCCATTACCAAGCAAAAGGTCTTGGATGCTATTAAGGCAAAAGCCAGACAAGCTAAAGCCCAAGTAGACCTTGACATATTTATCAAAGGTCAATTAGGAACTGATATTCTTGAATTTGATGTTGAGGTGTAATTATGGGGTGGGTATCACCAACAAGCCATTTCGACTTTTCTGAGATATGGGTTGACCCGACTAACGCCTATGACGAGAATACAGGCACTGAGACCTGGGACCCCGAGGGGAACAATTGGCTGGAGCTTATTCGTGATGCCATAGAATGCAGTAAGGTTAGATTTTATTATATAAGTGATGGTTATGGAGACTCCTTATTCATTCAAATTGATGTCTATTATGGCGGTGCCTGGCACAAAATATTTGATGCCAAAACAGGTGGAATTGAAGAGTGGCAGGAATTTGAGGTTGGTAGCATACAGACTATAACTAAATGTAGGATTAAATCTACGCAAATAGACGAGCAAGAACTCTTCTTCAGCGAGATGGACTTCTGGGAAGAAGGAGAGGCCAAACTAGGTGAAAAGACAGCTAACATGGGGGCAAAAATGGTAGCAGGAGGGTTTATATAGGAGGTTAGGCAGGGTGTTATGGTTCACGCAGTCTTCAGGGTACTGAGGCAAGGAGTGGATTAAGGGACAAGAAGAATGATTAAGAAGTTTAGAGACCTACTGGCACTGATAATATTGGTAGCAGTCATACCGGGACTGTGGATTGCTACAGGCAGGGGCTACCTGACTCTGCCTGGGGAGGTGATTGGTGCCACCATAATGGCATGGGGACTTCTACTACAGTTCTATTTCAGAAAGAGGCCGATGGAGGAGAAGACAGGTGAAAGCTCTAAGTAGAACCTTGGCTATTGCCCTTGAGGTGGTTGGATGTAGTGTTATCGTGGCCGGAATCAGCGTTGAGCTGTATACAGGTGCCCCGATTGGCTACGTAGTAATAAGCTGTGGCTGTGTAGCTATAGCAGCTGGTGGCATGATTTTCACCAAACTGATAAGGAGTAAGAAATGACTAGATATGCCGTTATATCGAAAGGACTAACTGTATCCCAGCTTGTCGAGCAGGTTAAAAGGTTCGGTGGAAGGAATATCAGGGTGGCTTCAGCTACGGGCCAGGTATTCTGTCACCTAGATGATGATGCTGCCGCAAGGTTAAACGATGTCCCTGGGCTTACCGTGAAGAGGATAAAGAAAGTCTCGACCAAGTACACCGACGCCCAGCAGGTCACCGTACCCACCTACAGGGGAGCTGGAGAAGCTTTAGAAGTCGAACCTACCTATGCCGCAATTCAGGGTATCCTAGCCCCAGGCTGGTACGAGCTTCGTGACATGTTTACTCCTCCCATCATTG
>JABXJW010000373.1 GCA_013375395.1 Desulfobacterales bacterium | reverse complement strand
GTTAAACTAGTATATGAAGCAATGCTTACCTAGAACAAAAGTAGGAAGAGATGCAAAAACATGGCTATGCCTGTCACGTCAGTTTCACCTTGAAGGAGCTGCTGAAGTGCTATTTGAAATCTGGAAAGATTGGCCATGATCAATACGAAAAAATTATCTTCTATTTGGCTGGAAATCTGGCGTGAAAACATGAGGTAAAAAAGGGAACGTTTTTATAATCAAGCCACAATTCGCTAGAATGTGCAATTAGCCTTTTGCTCAGCCGGTTTGTTAACGAGAGGTTGACAACGGTCAGCCAATGAGCCATAATCCTGTTCAAGAAATTGCGAACATCTGATCTGGTTGAACGGCCTGACTTACATCTGTGTATCAATCAGTGAAATGACAGCACCTTTCGAGCCCGAGCATGACGGGCAGCACAGAACTTGGTGTTGGCCTTAGATTGAGAGGAGGTGACGTCATGGCTAGTGTTCTTTCTGAGAGGGGACCGAATCCCAACAATAGAGACCCTTATTATGACGAGGTTCTCAGTACAGCTACAGTGCCCCTGATAGTGGTCGGCGATAAGACACAAACGAAGACTAACCTAGTCAAGGAGGATGACAGATTATCAAGGCTTATCGCTCAGCAGAGTAGGAGCATACCTTTGACCAAAGCCTGCTCTAAGCTCTTGGAAGAAGCCCGTGGGCTAATGGCGACAGACCCGGTGAATCCAGGTGCCGTGCTGGGCAAGTTTGAGGAGGTAAAGCAACTCTTGCTTAGAGCCCATGAGTCTAGAAAAGCCTGGAAATGGTGGGGCTCTGGCCTGCTGATCGGGAATTGTGTTTGCCTCGCCATCGTTGCGACTATCGTCTCGTGGAAGGCGTTGATCCCTGGTCAAGCTGCTTTAGAGAGCTCGCTGAACGCTTTCTTGGCCTGTGCATTGTGGGGCGTCATGGGCGGTGTGGTGGATGCCTTGTTCGCACTACATACCCACTTTGCTAACCAGCGGTTTGATTTGCGATATCGGGCTTGGTACATCCTTCATCCGATTCTAGGACTGTCCCTAGGAGCGGTTGTCTTTCTTGTTATACAAGCTGGACTGTTGGTCGTCAGCGGTGCCGCACTTAAAGAGGGGACAGCCGGCGCAGGTCTAGTTGGCGCCACTACTTTTCCAATCGTAGTGGCATTCCTAGCTGGCTTCAAGCAGAGCACCATGTATGAGTTCCTGAGCAGGGTTGTTAGATCCATTTTTCAATCGGAATAGTGCACGAGTTCTGCTTAACTGGGATAGTGTACACTAGTGCCGGCAAGACTGCTAAAGAAATACGTGGATGCTTCGTCCCGTCTTCCCTTCTTCAGTGCATCAATACCGAGGTTGTTTTCAGTCTCTACGCGAATGATACTCTGACCATCCATGATTTGATTCACCTCCTTTGGCTAAGTTTTCATTTTGAATAGCTGAACATTGCTGCATCACATCTACTTTTATTCATGAATATCCGTCATTCGGCGCTAGCCGCGCTGAATGGGAAGGTAGTAACCGTGGGATCCATGGGACCCCAAGTACCCACCATCTTGACTTTAGCCATCTCCCACCTCCCCTAGAGCAACTATACTACGAATCTCACCATCTCCTGCTAGCGCGGGTAGTTTGTGTCAGTATCCCCTTTAACACCTTTGATAATGTCCATTCGAACGTCCTCTCGTGATCTAGCATCTGGCGTATGCTCTTCCAGTACTCACTTGAGTTCATGATGCGACCTCCTTACATGAATGCAAAACTAGCGCAAGCATCAATTACTCCAGAATCCGGCCAAGCTTCCTGCTCTTCTCTAATAGTGCGAATCTGTCACCTTCAAATATCTCCAGAATATGCTTCTGAATCTTCTTGTTATTTATGTCACCGGTGATAACCTTGAGCTTCGCTTCTGATTGTGTGGCAATAACTTGCTCAGCATCGCCAGAAACAAGAATGTGTTCATCCCTAGTAACACAGATTATCTGTTGCTGAGTCTTGAGTTTGCGCATCCTTGGAACCAGCATTCCAGTTATTGACTTGATATCCAAGTATTGCTCAGGTTCGTCAATGATTAACGGGCCAAATACTCCTTGGTTCATGAGTAAGACCATCATAGCAGCATTCTTTTCACCGGTACTGAGTTTCGCAAGGGGTTTGTATCTGGAGTTCACCAATACAGAAATGGTGGCTTTGTCAAAGAAATCCTGCTCGTCTGTGCCCTGCCATTTCCCCTTTGCTATGCTGATCTTGAAAAGGTTCTTGCCGTATTTGTCAAGCACAGGCTTTATCCGCTTTTCCCTCTCAGCAAACAGTCGTGCACAGGCTTTGCCTAGTTGTTTCATGTCGGATGCGCAGTTTTCGAAGTTCCTTTTTTTCACATTCTCCAAATGCTTGTCACGGCCGTCCAGGTATGATTGCACCTTACCGTTGACAAACATATGCTTATCCAGGAAATCTACGAGGTCCGTATTCTTGGAGAATAGCTCTTGTATGACTTCATGATTGTACTTCCGGGGCAATTCCAGGTGTGGTTCAGCATCTGCAGGTGTGAAT
>JABXJW010000372.1 GCA_013375395.1 Desulfobacterales bacterium | reverse complement strand
TAGGGGATTCCAAGGGGGCAGACGACCTCTGGTACAGCCTGCCCCTCTATGACATACATAGACTTCAGCGTGAACTCCCCATCCATATCATATTCATAGACGAAGCCTTGAGGATAGTTCTCCGCGAACCATTTCTTACCTACCTCCGTCAATATGATTTTAGTGGTTTCTAGTCCTACCCTAAACGTCATCTGTCCTCAGACTCCTCTACTTTGAATCGCGATTTTCTTAGGTTGATTTCAATAGTGGATGTAAAGAGAAGATTGTCTATGAATTTGTATAGGTTATAATGTTCACGGCAGAGATGAAGGTCGCCTCTCGGCTGAAACTTTGAGTCCTTCTCGCATTTAGGATATGAACACTTCATCGGGGCTCAATCCTCTCCTCTAAGTCTTTTAACGGCAGGTCTATGGAGACGTCCATCGTGACCTCGACACCTAGCTCCTCGAGATCCCTCCTAAGTGCCTCCACATTGGTCAGGATCTCCTTCAGCCCCTTCAATCTGAAACCTCCTTTTTTAGCCTCCAGCCCTGATAAAGCGTGCTCCGCTCGATGACGCCTTCTGCCTCCAATTCCTTGAGCGCTTTGTTTACCCTATGCTTCTTCAGCCTCTCTATGATCTCTAGCGCGCCCGGTGCGTCATTAGAAGCCAATAGAACCTCTATGATATCCTCCTTCAGCCTCTTTTTAATTATCTTAGACATTAGGGCTTAGCCTCCTCTACGCAATCTCTTGACCTATAAGCCCCGCAAGGAGTGTACCAGCAAGTAGTAGGGTGAGCTGGTTTTTCTTCTGCCTTGTTAATCTTGCAAAGCCAAACTGCCCTATGCCTAACACGGACAAGCTCACAATCAATTCCTAAGTTCCTACACGAGACCATCTCAGTCCCCGGCCTCCTGGAGGCGGAAGGGACATCGACCTTCGTCCTCAGCCTTGATTGGATTAGCCCATCCCTCCGAGGTGGCTGGATCATGCCGAAGTGAAGCGTCAAATCCGCTTGTGCAGTTTAATGCTCCCCGTCTTGGTGAATTAATACACCCAATACAAGGATCGAACATCAGGACTCGGCCTCTTTAGCTGCCCTTCTCCTCGGGAGGTACCTTGCCTCGTACCGTTCAGTCCCGTCAGGGAGGACTTCAGCCAGTTCGATCTCCCAGCTCGGGCCCTCTATTCGATTCTCATCGATTTCCTTCAGAAAGTATTTATAACGGCCACCTATCTTCACACGATCGACCTTTTTCATGGCTATCATATATGTCAGGACGGTATATGTCGAGCTCTTTGACAAGCCCGTGAGCTCCTCAACCTCCTTAGACGCGAGGGGCCTGTCCTGATCGATCATGTGCTGCTCCACGCGGGACGGAGCGGTGTCTAGTATACTTCTACGGCCCATTATCTGGATCCCCCGACCTCCTTTGACTTCTGCTCAGATGTACGAATGTTTTTTCGCCAATATCCGTACAGACCGAACATGAATATAACAACACCAAGTATTGGGTAAAGAATCATCCAGGGCATAACCTTGGGCTCTGCAAAATACCCTAAACCAATATCCACACTTACCCAAGGAGGATTCCGATATTCCCACCAAGCATTCATAGAAGACATAAAGGTAATCCCGGCCCCAATATAGATGAATAAGCCATACCAATATTTGTATGTTAAAGTGAGTATACCATATAGCCCTATCCTGATCCCATTTATAAACCAGGTCCAGAAAGATTTGGATATCTTCATATCACTCACCCTTTAACTAGTGGACTTAGCCTCCAATCGTCCCGGCGCTAATCCTGCTTTTTCGATCTTCCTCTTGGTGGGTGAGGGTAGTTGCTCCCATACTTTCGGCAGGGTATTCCAGTCGAGCTTACGCCACCACTCTTCTCCGACTTTTAAGGACTCTAATTCATCAAATGGGTCGCTAGTGTATCCGCTTTGTATCTGTCCACAGACGGCGCAGTAAATACAAGTGTCGGTGGCATGCTCTGAACCTTCGTAGTTGTACTCCACGACCCTGTAGAACACGATGCTGCCGCAGTTGGAACATGTGCTTATCACTTTGTCGGTGAATTCTCTATCGAATGAGGCGTCTGGCACGACTTCGTCGATGACTTTTATCATGATGGGTCTGTGAGTCATTCCTCATCCTCCTCAAAAGCCTCTGCTTGACTGATATAGTCCCGAAGTTTTTGTAGAAGTCGTCTGTCCCGGTTATCGAAGCATGTGTCTCTACCGCGTGCAAATAATGTGAGGCTATCAAGCTCCGTCGCAGTGAACTCGAATTTCATTTTAGAATATTCCTCCTATGTATCTCTATTTCGCGTCGAACCCACCCATCCTCCATGAACGTATCGACTACCGGCCTGAGATTTGAGG
The DNA here is from genome assembly GCA_013375395.1 of Desulfobacterales bacterium. Lineage (GTDB taxonomy): Bacteria > Desulfobacterota > Desulfobacteria > Desulfobacterales. Next base: position 190 of record JABXJW010000372.1, on the reverse strand, counting down.
GGAAATCCTTGATCTTTAAATTTTTCACAGTGAGCAAACCGAACAGCACCTCTCCTAAGATTGCCTCAGGATATGGCGACACCTTTATTGGGAGGCCTATTTTTCCAATTCCCTCTACGTTGACTTCCATGTAGACATCCTCCTCGTTGGTTTCCGTCATCTTGAGGAGGGCCTCCACAAATCCGAAGAG
>JABXJW010000064.1 GCA_013375395.1 Desulfobacterales bacterium | reverse complement strand
TCACTAATACGCTCAGACAGTTACACAAATTAAAATTTAACCGCCGTTTCAGCCTGTTTCAGTATGTTTCATAAGGCTAAAATGATACGATAACAGAAATCAGGAGACGGGGATGATTGGTTTTCTCAAAAAGCGTCTGGCAAATAAGATTCTGGTTGCAATAGTAATCACTATACTTGTGATTATGGGAATCGAAATCTTTGTACGAATATACTTCGGGACCAGAGACAGAATAGAGCTGATGAATATGTTAGCCCGGGATATGGCCTCTTCGACCTATGCGGGCATAAAACATCCTATGGCAGTGGGAGACGCCGAGGGTATTAAAAGAGAATTGTTAGACATAAAGGAAACAGCTAAAGATATTGAGGTGTTTATCTGCAATTTCGATCAGGAGATAATCTATTCAACTCATGAGGACAAGGTAAAGACAAAGATAGCAGATACCATTCATAATGAAGCCGCTTTGCAAACCTTAAAGGGACTATTAAAGACAGGAGTTGAGCCACCCGGTGCATTTGAAGATGAGGTTTCAGGGAAACGGCACCTGGTTACCTTCTATCCTATTTTAAATCAAAAGGAGTGCCATCACTGCCATGGCTCTTCCAGAAAGGTTATTGGTAGTATAGCAGTTAGGATAAGGGCTGAAAGAGCATATGAGACTGTTGTCGCCCAGCGAAACCGAACCCTCATATTGATTTCGTTCAGCATACCCATCACAATCCTCTTAATTTCTCTCATAGTGAACAAGTTTATAAGACGCCCCGTGCAGAATTTGGCTGAGAAGGCAAAGAGGTTTGCAGAGGGAGATATGTCTGTTTCCATAGATATAAAGACAGATGATGAAATTGGAGTCTTCGGCAAGACCTTCAACTATATGGTCGAACGCGTCTCCTCCTCCAGTAGGAAGTTACAGGAAGAGATAGAGACAAAGACCGCCTTATTGGATGAAAGGACCCGGCTCATAAGCCTTTTGGAAAAGGCTAACAGGGAACTCAGGGAGCTTGATAAACTAAAATCGACTTTCCTGGCTAATATGTCTCATGAACTCCGCACTCCCATGAATGCTATCATAGGTTATACAGATCTGTTGGTGGATGGGGTTGATGGCCCTATTAATGAAGAGCAGGGAAAGAGCCTCAGAAGGATTGCTTCTAATTCCAGATACCTCCTGCAACTGATAAATGACATACTCGATATATCCAAGATAGAATCAGGGAAAATAAAATTGCAGCCAAAGGATCTCGATCTTAAATGGCTAATCGAGTCTGTCATTCCTACCTTTGAACCCATGATAACAGAAAAGGGCCTCACCCTTGCTGATCGTGTTGATGAGGCTTTACCCTTAATCTATGGCGATGAGGATACGATCAAACAGATCTTGATAAACCTCTTATCCAATGCCGTCAAGTTCACCCATAAGGGAGGGATTACTATAACGGCCAGGCCTTCTGAGCGCGGTATTGAACCCGGAGAGGAACCCATATTTGCAGAGGTCTGTGTGGAAGACACCGGCATCGGGATAAGGGAGGAGGCTCTCGGCACGGTCTTTGATAAGTTCGTCCAGGTAGACCTCACGACTCTTCGTCAGTACGAAGGTACCGGCCTCGGTCTTAGTATTGCCAGGGGATTGGTAGCCTTGCATAAAGGCATGATGTGGGCAACGAGTAAACATGGACAAGGAAGCAAGTTCTATTTTACCGTCCCATTGCACAAAGAGATACTCGAAAAGCCCGGAGAGCCCGTAACAGAACCACGGATGGCCGAAGCCCTGGCCGATTATTTTGGAAAGCCCGTTGATGCCTTTTTCAAGGAGCCGCAATATGCCGGCAAACCAATCAGGTGCTGGGAATATGTCCGATGTGGGCAGCCCAGCTGTCCTGCATATGGAAGCGAGGAAAGCAGATGCTGGTTAATACTCGGAACTCATTGTGCGGGAATGAAAATAGCCGGTTATCCGGAAAAGGTAGATTTTTGTAAGGGCTGTGAGCTCATAGAAAGCCTCATACTCCAGGCAGCAGCAGAAGCAGAAGAAGAATACAAACCTGTGGAAGTCGCTCCACCCAAAGGCAAAGAAGTCCCTAAAAAGACTATATTAGCCATAGAGGATAATCCCGAGAGCATTGATATTATGAGGAAATACTTGGGAGAGGAATACACAGTAGTTGGCCTCCTCTCCGGTGAGAAGGCAATCGAAAAAGCGAAAGAGGTTAATCCTCTGGCTATCACCCTAGATATCCTGATGCCAAAAAAGGACGGATGGCAGGTGCTACGGGAGCTAAAAGGTAACTCCCAAACCCAGGATATCCCTGTAATTATACTTTCCATCGTGGATGACAAGAAATTGGGCTTCAGCCTTGGTGCGACAGAATATATTGTAAAACCGGTAGGAAAGGATGTCCTATTAAGAAAATTAAGAAACCTGGAAAAGATAGGTAAGATTAAACGAGTGCTGGTAGTTGACAATGAGCCGGAGACGGTAAGATTGATCGGTACTGTCCTTCAAGAAGCACAATATCAGGTAACAACGGCTTATAATAGTAAGGATGCTGTCAAATCTATAGAAGATTTTAGACCAGATCTTGTCGTCTTGAACCTGACAATGCCGGAGGTGAGTGGTTTCGATGTGATTGAATACCTCAAGACAGAAGAAGGTGTAAAGGATATTCCCCTTATTGTCCTTACTCACAAGGACTTAACTCAAAAAGAGATAGATGACCTGAACCATAGGATACAGGCGATATTAAACAGGGGAATGCTTACTAATGAAGAGCTTTTGAAAGGACTGAGGAATACTATCGGGAAGATCAGCAAAGTGCGCTGAGTAAAGGAAGGGAAGATGGAAGAGTGAAAAGTGATTTGCCAAAGAAGATACTGATAGTTGATGACAACCAAGATAGCCGGGAACTGGTAGTGAAGATACTCAAGACCAGGGGTTATCAGACGATTGAGGCTGCTGATGGACAGGAGGCATTAGAGAAAGCAGTAGAAGAAAGACCGGACCTGATCTTGATGGATCGCTCAATCCCCAAGATGGATGGTTATGAGGTCACGAGGAGGCTTAAGAGCCGCCGGGAGTTTAAAGATATCCCTATAGTGGCCTTAACTGCCCATGCAATGAGAGGGGACAGAGAAAAGGCTCTTGAGGCAGGTTGCGAAGGATATATCTCAAAGCCCATTAATGTCCGCGAATTACCTGAATTGATATTGTCTTATCTGAGAGGCAAGAAGGAGAGCATCTTAGGTGGAGAAGAAAGGTAAGATATTGATTGTAGATGACGCTGTGGACACGGTGGAACTCCTGAGAAAGAGGCTTCGCTTTGAAGGATACGATACAGCAGAGGCACACGATGGCGAAGAGGGTCTCAAACTGGTGGCTGAATACGATCCGGACTTAATCATCCTCGATGTCATGATGCCGAAATTAGATGGCTATGAGGTGTGCCGGAGGCTTAAGTCGGATGAAAATACAAAATATATTCCGATTCTTATGCTCACTGTAAAAGGCGACGTAGCCGACAAGGTAAAGGGACTGGATATGGGGGCTGATCATTATTTAGCCAAGCCCTTCGATTATAAAGAACTTTCTGCAAGGGTCAGGTCACTGGTTGCCACAAAGGCAGCAAGAGAAAAATTGGTGGAAGAGGAAAGATTAGAAGCATTGGAACAGATGATGGAAGAGGTGGCACATGAACTGAGAAATCCCCTCACCTCTATCGGAGGTTTTGCACGCAGGGTTTATGATAAGCTCTCTGAAAGTGACCCCAGCAAGAAATATATGAAGATGATCATAAATGACGTGGCCAGATTGGAAAATATGGTAAAAAAGCTCATTGAGTTAAAAACGGTGGCGCTGTCTTATAGACAGCCCACAAATATCAATGATGTAATTATGGAAGCCGTAAAATCATTTGAACCGGACTTTGAAGATAAAGGCGTAGAGGTAAAAACTGAGTTGCTGAATAATCCTCCCCTAATCTCTATAGATAGAGAACATATGAAAATGGCTCTCGCCAATCTTATCGCAAATTCCATCGAGGCCATGCAAAACAAACCTAAGATACTCAAGATTACCAGTCATATAAGCGATGGACGGATGCAGATACAGGTGTCTGATACCGGAAAGGGTATCCCGAAGGATAAAATCAAAAACATCTTTGACCCGTTTCTTAGTTCAAAGATAGATGGACCCGGGCTTGGCCTTACTTTCACACTTAAGATAGTTCAGGAACACAGGGGAACTATTTCCGTAGAGAGTGAGCCCGGGGAATGGACCACCTTTAACATAACACTGCCCTTGAAAAGGCGCTGACATCACATTGCTTCAACTTGATAGTATGGGAATTTCCTTTTCTGAGCGGCGTAGCCCTCCGGGGCGTAGGCCCTACGGGCCGGAGGCCGCGTCGTATTAAATCGCGAAGCGATTTCATAACTTGTCGTCAAACTCAGTCTTCGCAGCCTTGCTATCTCCTCCTGATAGTCCAAATATGAGCGCCACAGCAGCCCGGCTTGTTGAAAACCCTTGAGTTGCCGATCCCTCGGTACGGACATCCGGACAACCCGGGCTTGCAGCATCTACTCAAAAAATTTACTAAAGGGTATCATTTTAGCCTTATGAAACAAATGGGTTCAAAGGAGATCCAACGACTGTATTTTCAAAGACCTAAATTGTTACGAGATGGTAAAGTCACCATGTTTACGGATTGAAAGAGTCTTAGGAGATAGTTGTTTGGCAAAATGGAAATGCTTCGAAGGCCAAGTTTCAAGAATAAGGTGTTATTTAGCACTCTACTAATCGTGCTTCTTTTAGGCATAGCCGTAGCCATTGTTGTCCGGTGGGTACTGTTGCCAAGTTTGACGTCAGAGCTTAAAGCGAGAGGGGTTGGCATTGCCCAAAGCATAGCCGGCCTAAGCAGGGGCTATATCCTGACAGAAGACAGGCCCATGCTGGTCAGCTTGATCTTTGATGAGAAGCAACTCGAAGAGCGGAGGCTCTTTGTATCATACATACTGGTCCTTGACAGAAATCAAAAAGTCTTGGCCCACACCTTTGTTGGAGAATTCCCCTCATCCATTGTGGGCGCCAACAAGGTTTTGCCTGATCAAATACGAAGTATCAAGCCCGTCAAAATCCCTGAAGGCCACGTCTACGATATTGCTGTGCCTGTTAAGGAAGGTATATATCAGATCGGAACGATTCGTGTGGGTTTAGACAAGGCATTTATTGATCGGCTCATAAGTAAACTAGCCGTTATCCTACTGGGAGCGATATCGGTCATTATCGTCATAGGTTTCCTTGTAAGCCAATGGCTGTCTAAATATATCACCCGGCCTCTTACACAGGTTACGCAGTCAGCGTATGAGATTAGCCGTGGAAACCTTGATGTAAGCTTTGATTTCGGCAAGAAAGACAAGTGCTGGGAAATTCTGAAATGTGATAAAACCGATTGTCCGGCTTACGGAAAAACCGATGTGCCGTGCTGGTACATCGAAGAAACCCTCTGCACCGGGGCTCCCATGGGAGATTTTCCCCAAAAGCTCGACCAGTGTGGTAACTGCAAGGTTTATACCATGCATAGAGGTGATGAAATAGCCCAGCTTGCAGATGCCTTCTCCCATATGACCAAGGACTTAAAGGTCTGCGGGGCCGAGTTAAAAAGAATCTATGATTTCCAAACAAATCTTATTGAGAGTTCTATTGATGGAATTGTTGCCACAGACAACACGGGAAACATAGTACTCTTCAATGAGGGTGCGGAAAAGGTATTTGGATATAAAAGTGAGGATGTTATCGGGAAGATGGACGTAGCCGATCTTTACCCGCCCGGTCAGGCCGAAAATGTCAAGAAAGACTTGCGTGCGGATGCATATGGAGGAGCCGGTAAGCTGGCAAACTACGAGACCTCCATCCTAAACAAGGCCGGCAATGAAGTACCTGTATGGCTGTCGGCAAGCGTCATATACGAAGACGGGAAGGTATTGGGCACTGTGGTCTTCTTGCGAGACATAACCGAAAGGAAGAGACTGGAAAAGCAGGTTTTGCAATCCGAAAGATTGGCAACCATTGGCCAGGCAGCGGCCTACATCTCTCATGAAATCAAGAACCCCCTGATGCTTATCGGTGGTTTTGCCCGTCAGGTTCTTCGCGACACAAGCCAAGAGCGAAAAAACAAAAAAAAATTAGAGATCATCACAAATGAGGTCAAGAGATTGGAGGAATTCCTTTCAGGTATTACTGAGTTTACTAAGATATCCAAGCCAAAAAAGACCGTGGCAAGCATCAACACCGTTGTACTGGAAGTCTCTGCCCTTTTTGAGCAGGAGCTTGAGGCCCATCAGGTTGCATTTGACAAATCGATGGACCCACGCATTCCAGAGACCTTGTTTGATCCGGAACAGATTAAGCAGGTGCTTATAAATATCGTCAAGAATGCGGTTGAAGCCATGCCGGAAGGGGGGAAGCTATATATTGAAACCCATCTGAAGACGGATACCATCGAAATGTGCATTCGCGATACAGGGAAAGGAATTGCCCCTAAGGACTTAGAGAGTATTTTTCGCCCCTTTGTTACCACCAAATCAAGGGGTACAGGACTTGGACTGGCCATTTCTCGTGAGATTATACAGGTTCATGAAGGTGACGTGTGCATTGAAAGCAAGTTGGGAACAGGGACCGTTTGTATCGTCACTCTCCCTGTCAATAAGGAGAGCATCAAATAGCTTACATCTACTGCAGCCATCAAGGGGGATCTCTTTTTGACGCAGGCCAAATCACATCCCGCTTATTGGCGGCAGAATGCATCGAACCACATTTTCCTTTCTAAGCCCGTTTGTTCTTGACAAAAAGGCGAGTTTGTACTAAAAAGTACTTTCTGATTTTTGCCTCTTTGGGGCGGGGTCATTAAGCAAGCGCCTGTTTTTCTACAGTTTTCCTTCGATTCAATCAAAACGTTTTGTTATGGCCGGTAGGCTACGCGAGCCCACTGGCTCTCTGCTGTAAAAGTGAATATTTTAATACAACATATGGCGAATAATAGTAGAAAGGAGGACAGGCGGGATACCCAGAGGTAGACAGGTCTTTGTGAGGCTGTAACGGCCTGAAAATCAACGGTTAATCTAAGTCTAATCATGAAAGGAGACGCGAGAAAATGTCAAAATTAATTCCACCTCATGGCGGCAAAGGCTTAACCTGCTGCCTGCTTGAAGGAGCAGAACTGGAAGCAGAAAAGAAAAAAGGCGAAGGTCTAAAGAAGATTGAAATCTCCCCGCGTGAAAACGGCGACCTGATTATGATGGGAATCGGCGCATTCAGTCCCCTGACCAGCTTTATGAGAAAGGCCGACTGGAAGGGTGTTTGCGAAAACTTCCTTCTTGCAGACGGGACTTTCTGGCCCGTTCCCGTGACCCTGTCTTGTTCAAAGGAAGATGCCGACGGTATCAAAAAAGGTGATGAGATTGCCCTTTATGACCCAAAACGCGAAGAGATCAGGGCAACCATGAAGGTCACCGAAAAATACGAAATGACCGAGGCAGACAAGAAATTCGAGTGTGAGAAGGTCTTCATGGGTGAAGGGACTGCGACTGCGGACGAATTCTGGAAGGTTGCCAAAGAGGATCATCCAGGTGTCCAGATGGTCATGAATCAGAAGGACGTCAACCTCGCCGGTCCTGTCAAGGTCTTGAGTGAAGCCCAGTTTCCCACCAAATACGCCGGCATCTACATGAGACCTGCTAAATCACGCAAGATCTTTGAAGAAAGGGGATGGACCGAAATTGCAGCCATGCAGCTCAGGAACCCCATGCACAGATCACACGAGTACCTTTGCAAGATAGCCGTCGAGGTTTGTGACGGTGTGTTCATCCATTCCCTGGTCGGGAACCTGAAAGCTGGTGATATCCCCGCCGACACCCGCGTCAAGTGCATTGATGCCCTTGTCAAGGGCTACTTTGTAGAAGACAAGGTGCTCCAGGGCGGATATCCCATGGATATGCGCTATGCCGGCCCAAGAGAAGGTCTGCTCCACTCGGTTTTTCGTCAGAACTACGGTGTCTCCCGCATGATCATCGGTCGTGACCATGCCGGTGTGGGCGACTTTTACGGCATGTTTGAAGCACAGACGATCTTTGACAAGATCCCGTATCCCAAAGAACCCGGAAAGGCCCTGCTTTGCAGGCCCCTGAAGATCGACTGGACATTTTACTGCCATAAGTGCGACGGTATGGCATCGCTCAGGACTTGCCCCCACGGCAAGGAAGATCGGGTACTGCTCAGCGGGACCATGCTGCGCAAGATGCTGTCCGAAGGCGGCGAGATTCCGGATCACTTCGGACGCGACGAGGTTCTTGCAATCCTGCGCGAGTACTATGAGGGACTGACCGAAAAGGTCGAGATCAAGCTGCACGGTGCAGCAACCGGAGACTAGTTTTAGATACTCCGTTTTGACTTGAAACAAAAAGGGAGATGTCTTGTGACATCTCCCTTTTTTATGCAAACACTAAAATGAGATTTTCTCTTTCTCTAAGGTTTCTCTATTCACACGGTTCCCTGCCGGCATAGCGAGAGTAAGCCATAGCCACAGTTCTGTAAACCAGATGGGCCAGTTTTGAGTATGGCAGGTAGGCAAACAGACAGAATACAAAGACCAGGTGAGCAAAATATATTGGATAAGCAACAGTGGTCAAATGGGCCAATCTTGTCAACTCCGAGAGTCCACCGGTGAGGACCAAGCCGAGGACCAGAAGGAGGAGGTACCAGTCAAAATAGCTGGTCTTGCTGGCATTGTCCTTGTTTCCAATGCGGTTTCGGATCATCATGATGACGCCGACAAGGAGCGCAATGGCACTGACGTTGGCCAAAATCTTAAAGGGATTCCACTGGGCATAAGGGCCCGGCACCTGCAATATGTAAAGGGCCACAAAAAACGCATTCGTCACAACGAATAGGCCGATAAAGGAATAGAATACGAGAAGGTGAGGAACGTATCTGTCCTTGTTTGCCGTGCACTGGGAAAACTTGCTGTGCCCAAGTACCGTGGGCACCGTACAAACCAGGCTTTTCAGAAAGTCAGGGACATTGACGTCTTTCCGTTTTGCCTTTCCCTCTGCAACGGCATTCTTGTGGATGGCACTTATGAACCTTGATAGCCCGATCCCGAATGTCACGGGGAGCCACAGGGTAGCCAGCGGGACAAAGACGATATCTACAAGGAGGGTCGGAAAGAACTTGGCAAATTCGATCTCACCATCTGGTATCTTCAAGTAGCCGGTTGCCCCTAAGAGTACAAGAAAAAAGGCTACCGGTATGGCAAGCAGCAGCCAGAAGAATCTCCAATCCTGCACAATCCTGCCAAGCCAGCTCGGCCAGGCATATTCTGTGATACTCATACCTCTTACAGCATTCAGCACATCGCCTGGTCTTGCCCCCCTCGGGCAGTAAGTCGAGCAATCATTACACTGATGGCACAGCCAAACATCCATGTTGCCTACGAGTTTGTCCTTCAACCCCCACTGGGCTGCGATCATCTCCTTTCTCGGAAACGGTCTTTCTTCCGGAGAGATGGGACACACCACCGAGCATGTAGCGCATTGGTAGCACTTCTTGAGTGTATCTCCACCCATTGCCTTGAGCTGTTTGACAAATTTAACATCAGGTTCCACCAAGTAGCTATCTGCCATTTTCATACCTCCTAAATGCCGTTACCACCCGTTAGCCAATCTAAAAAGTTCCAAAGGGGTCCGGTTTTGACGGGCCGTTGACATTTAACACACTAATCGACCCAGATCCATTTCCATGTCAACTAGCTCATAAGTATGCCAAATGTCAAGACCTAAGCCCCGAAACCGACTAGAAACCCTTGAAGGGATTGGGGCCAACCTCTTCTATTGTTGCCATGAATTCGTCGATGATGCCCGGAATCTTGTCGTATTCGTCAATTGCAATCTGGACCTGCTGCACACGCTCTTTTTCAAGGGCCAGGCTCTTTAATGCCTCACCGATCTTGTCCATACGGATATCAAGCAGTTCGCTTCCTTTGACAAAGTGACATTGATAGTCATCGCCAAACTTACAGCCAATCGTCAGAATGCCGTCGACCCCTTTGGAAAGGGCATCCTTGATCCAGACCACATTCACCGACCCCAGGCACCTGACCGGAATGATCCTTACAAAAGGCGAATAGCTCAGTCCCTTCATGCCTACCATATCCAGAGCCGGGTAGGCGTCATTCTCACAGGCCAATATAAGAACCCTGGGTTTTTCTTCTTCCTCAGGAACCTCTATCGCCTTTACCATAGAACCGATCGAGTCGATGTTGTAATCGGCAAACCCGACAATGCGCTCAGGACATGCCCCCATGCAGGTGCCGCACCTTCGACACCGGGTCGGGTTGGGAAGCGGTGTTCCCTTTTCGTCGTCATCCAGGGCGCCGAACGGACATTCCTCGGTGCATCGCTTGCACTGTGTGCACCTCTGGAAGAAGAAATCAGGGAATGTCATATCCCCTGACCTTGGGTGAACCGCGACGCCTCGATTGGCCGATTCGATGCACTGAATCGCCTTGAGGGCAGCGCCCGCCGCGTCTTCCCTGCATTCTTGGATGCCCATGGCCCTGCGCGCGCACCCTGCTACATAAATACCTGTCCTTCGTGTTTCATAGGGGAAGCAGATGAAATTCGAATCCGGATATCCGTCAAAGAGATCCAGATCACGAAAACCAGGGCCCTGACGATAGGCGAAATTCAAGACCGCCTCGTCCTTTGTGATTGGGACCATGCCGGTACCCAGCACAACCATGTCCACGCTCACCTTGATCTTCTCACCAAGAAGGGTGTCGTTGGCCTCCAGCACGAGCGTGCCATCGCCATTTCCGGATACACCGACAACATCTCCCTTGGTCAGAAAGATCCCATCGTCTTGCTGGGCGCTTTTGTAGAAATATTCAGTCAGGCCGGGTGTGCGCATGTGCTGGTAGAAGATATAAGCCTTGGCATCGGCGGCGCCGTCCTCGCGGACATACTTTGCCTGCTTCAGAGCGACCATGCTGGTGACTGACGAGGCATACGGGAAGTCTTCATCACTCCCCTGGCCGCGACACTGAACAAAGGCAACGCTTGCAGCAGGTTTTCCGTCAGATGGCCGCAGAATCTTGCCCTGAGCAGCCATTTCTTCCAAGGCAACGTTGGTAACCACATTCGGAAGCTTTCCCAGGCCAAGATGCTCATAAGAGGGCTCTTTTGCTTTGGCTTCCTCGCCTTCTCCCTCGGCCTGTGCAGATTCTTCAGCCTGTGCAGGTTCCTCAGCCTCTTCCTTGGGCTCCCAGGGCTTCCAACCCGTAGCCAAGATAATGGCCCCAAAACGCTCCGCGTCCGGATTCTTGGCCAAGATGTTGGCTGGGTTGTCCGGCGTGGCTTCGTCAGCACCGGGCGGTTGCGGTGGGGCCTCTGCTCCCTCAACCTCTTCCACAGGTTCGGGTATATCCCATGCGCTCTTGGCGCCCGCGGGCTTTAAGGTGATATCGAAGATTCCGGGAGCGCCGGCTATACGGGCTACCTCTATGCCCGTGCGGATCTCAATCTTGGGATGGGCTTCAGCCTCTTTGATAAGTTGCTCGACGACGGGCTCCTGCAACTCTTCATAAGGATGGGACCAGGGCGTTTGTTTGCGCATCTTGGCCGCAAACCCGCCGACCTGGGGCCCCTTTTCTATGACCGTGGCCTCATAGCCGGCCTTTGCCGCCTCCATGGCCGCACTCAAGCCGCTGACACCACCGCCCAGCACCATAATCTTCTTGTCAATGGTCTCTTCTTTGTAAGGCTCCGGCGGCAGTATTCTCTCTGCCTCGGCGAGGCCCATACGAAGGTAGTCCTCGGCCATCTCTTGAATGAACTCATCCACTTGCGGCCCTTCTCCTTCGGCCGGCGCCTCTTGAGGCTTGTGACTCCAGACCACGCCTTCCCTTAGATTGACCCTTTCCACGATCACGGGGCCGAAATCAAAGACGTCGTAAAGCACACGCCGCGAACAGGCAGCAATAACGACAGTGTTCACCCCTTCGCCCGCTATGTCTTGTTTGATGAGGTCAACGCCTTCAGGGGAGCACAGAATGGGATGGTTCTTGCAGATCTTTATTTTTGGGGGAACCTTTTTTTCCAGTTTCTCCATATCGAGGGCATCTTCGATCCCGCAACCTTTGCAAATATATACGCCTAACTTCTTATCCATTGACCTACCTCCTAGCTGCTCACCAAAGTTTGAATAGCCTTAAGCGCCATACCGGTGGCATGTTGATTGGATGAGATTACATCCAATGGCTTTACGGCACAACCGGTGGCAAACATACCTCCTTGTGCAAGATCCGAAACCACAAAACCGTCTGGGTCGTACTTGAGGTCGCCCGGCAACTTGGTGTCAGCCGTGTTCGGAACCATCCCTGTGGCCAGGACGGCCATCTCAACCGTTTCTTGTACTTTTTCGCCGGTTACCGCGTTTTCCGCCACAACCGTTATATCCTTGCTGCTCGGATCCTCCTGAACTTCAGCCACCTTACCCTTGATCAGGAAGATATTCTCATCTTCTTTGATATTCTTGTAAAATTTTTCGTAACGCTGTCCGGGCGCCCTGACGTCAATGTAGAATATGTAAATCTTTGCCTCAGGGTATTGCTCCCGCACATAGGTGGCCTGTTTCAAGGACGCCATGCAGCATATGTAAGAACAGTACGGCAGATGATTTTCATCTCTTGAGCCTGCGCACTGAACAAAGGCGATTCGTGAGATCTCCTGACCATCTGAGGGGCGCAAAACCTTGCCCTGGGTAGGACCGTTGATTGCCGCATAGCGTTCCATCATCATGTTCGTAATCACGTTTGGATATTGGACCCCGAGGTTGTCTATCTTGGCAGCATCATAGGGCTTCCAACCCGTCGCCCAGATAATGGCGCCGACATTGAGGTTGATCGTCTGCGGCTGCATCTCCAGGTCAATGGCATCGTACTTGCATGCCTCAACGCATTTTTTTGCGTCATCCGTGCCGATAATCCGGGGAGAAACGACGTAACGCATGGGAAACGCCATCTCATGTGGCAAATAGGCCCCCTTGGTCGTATTGATGTCGAAATTGAACTCATTGGGAATATCCGTTTCGCAGACTTCGGTACAGTCGCCGCAACAGGTACACTTTTCATTCACGTAGCGAGGATTCAGCTTTACGGTGACATCATAGTTTCCCGGGGACCCCGAGATACTTTCTACCTCTGCCAAGGTATGGAAAGTGATTCTGGGATTATCCTTGATCCTTCTGAAGTTGATCTCAAGGCCGCACGTCGGAGGACATAGCTTAGGGAAGTAATACTTCAGTTGTGCTACCCTGCCCCCCAAATAGGGATTTTTCTCTACAAGAAATACCTCATAACCCACTTCAGCAGCCTCAAGGGTTGCTGTCAGCCCGCTTATGCCCCCTCCAACAACCAGGATGCTGCCCTTCTTTTGTTCTTCTGTCATGCTATTCCTCCGTCACTGCTGTATAATAGGCGAAAAAGTTCCGCATGAAAGGCCAGGTTAAAAAAATCTCCAGGCGCCGCCGCAGCGGCACCTGGAGCTCGGAATGTCATCCCATCAAAGACAGGCGATATTAGGCATCAGGGATGATCTTGTGATAGGGTTCTTTCTTGCAGGTCCACTCTCCGGTTGCCGGATCATACTTGGAATTGGTAAAGCAGAACCAATTCTCGTCATCGGTTCCCGGAAAGTCCGCTTTGTAGTAGAAGCCCGGATAGCGGGACTCCTTCCTGAAGTAGATGTGTCGGCAATGTGCCTCCACGGTCCACAGCCGGTGCTTCATCTCCCAGCACCGCATCAGTTCGTGCAGGTCGCCTGCACCCAGTTTCTCAGCATCCTCGTGCATGTCACTAAACAAACCCTGGAGGATCTCCAGGGCCTTATCGCTGGTCTGATAGTAGGTCATCCAGCCTGCGCCGTACTCGTTGGTCGCCTTCATCAGACGCATGGCAAAGCCGGCGGGCTTCAGGTAGTTGGGGTTGATGTCAACCGCTGTGGTGTATTTGCAGTTGTCCAGGAACAGCCTGATCGGTTGGTAGGTCAGGTCTACAAGTTCCTGTGTGGACTCCTTGATCGCGGGCGCAAAGTCCGCGTTGTCGCGCACGTATTTGCACAAGGACTTGATCGAAATGCGGCCCTCAGCATGTGAGCCCGAGGAGAACTTATGCCCGGAGGCGCCCACACCGTCGCCAGCGGTAAACAGGCCATTGACGGTCGTCATGCGGTTGTAGCCCCACTTGTAGGAATCGGGCACCCAGTCTTCATCAGGCCCGCTGACCCAGATGCCGCAGCAGCCGGAGTGAGAACCCAGCAGGTACGGCTCGGTCGGCATGATCTCGGAGTTCTTCTTTTCGGGCTCGCAGTTTTGCGCGCACCACAGATTGGCCTGGCCGCAGGTCATGTCAAGGAAGTCCTCCCATGCCTCGGATTCGAGGTGCTTGAGCTCCTTTTTGTCCAATTTCTCGCCAAGCGCGGCTAGGGCGGTCACCGTGTCCATGATGATCGGACCGCGGCCTGCTTTCATTTCCGCCAGCATGAGGTGATTCCTCAGGCATGTCGGGGTGACTGCGGCAAGCCCGTAGGGTGCATATTTCTCAAGCTCTTTCTTTGCGAAATCACTGGCTGCATAGTTCTCACCCAACGCGTTGAGAGCCTTTGCCTTGAAGAGAAGGAACCAGGCGCCCACCGGCCCATAGCCGTCCTTGAAACGAGCCGGGGTGAAGCGGTTTTCCATCATGGTCAGCTCGGCGCCGACCTGAGCGCACATGGTGTACGTGGAGCCCGAGTTCCATACGGGATACCAGGCACGTCCCTTGCCTTCACCCTGGGCACGAGGCATGTAAATATTCACCGCGCCGCCACAGGCAACCATCATCGCTTTGCACTTGATGATGTATACCTTGTTTTCACGCACGCTGAAGCCGACGGCGCCGGCAATGGTGTTATCCTTGTTGGCATCCAAAAGGAGCTTTACGATAAAGACCCTTTCCAGGATGTTCTCTTCACCGAGCGCCTTCTTGGCGGCTTCTGCCACGATGCACTTGTACGACTCGCCGTTGATCATGATCTGCCACTTGCCGGTGCGAACAGGCGCAGCCCCTTCCTTCAGGGTGCCCATCTCCAGGCCTTTTGCGCCATCTATGCTCTTGCCGTCTGCGGTCTTTTTCCAGACCGGAAGCCCCCACTCCTCAAAGAGATGGACCGAGTCGTCTACATGACGGCCCAGATCAAAGACGAGGTCATCGCGGGTAAGGCCCATGAGGTCGTTTCTGACCATCCTGACGTAATCTTCGGGTTTGTTTTCGCCGATATAGGTATTGATGGCTGAAAGCCCTTGGGCTACTGCACCACTTCGCTCCATGGCGGCCTTGTCACACAGAAGGACCTTCTTGTCACCCGACCATTTTTTCACCTCAAAGGCGGAGCCACAGGCAGCCATGCCGCCGCCGACAATCAAAATATCGACTTCTCTTTCTTCGACTTCCGGATCTCTTGCCGCGAGAAGCTCTCCCGTCGGTTTATTCGGTATTGCCATATCCGTATCCTCCTTACATGATTAATAAGTTATTTGCCTGATCAAACTTCTCCTGAGCAGGTCCTGACAGGCCCCCTAAGTCTGAGGCGCGGCCAGTGTCTTGCCCTCGGCCTCTTCGGTAGAGAGCAACCCGCTGTCAAGATCCTTGCCCTGCAAATCGTCGTAGGCATTGGCAGCACCCTCTGGTGTGGTCCGGATGGGGAACTTGAAACGCTTGATCGTGCCGTTTCTGAACTTGCAGGTCCACATGACATCCTCGGTCCCTCTCATGGGCATAATACTGGAGCCAAGAGGAACAAAATCAGAATATCCTCTCACCTCAATGGCCTGGGTCGGGCAGATCTTGACACACGAAAAGCACTCCCAACACTGATCCGGCTCCTGGTTATATGCCTTCATAGCCGTTGCGTCCAGGACCATCAGGTCGTTGGGACAGATGTACATGCAAGCGGTCTTTTCCCCGCCTTTGCAGCCATCACATTTTTCGTCAATTACAAAGCTTGGCATTGATTTACCTCCCGAATTGTTTTTTTTTTGAGTACTCTCGGGGAAGATTTCTACCACATGCCGCCATGTGGTTTTGCATCTCCCGTTTAATGACTACCGGCTATGACATCCCCCCTTTCAGCTAAATTCGGATCGGCCCCTTCAGCTTCCGGCTTTGGCAGCCTTCAGCCGGGTTTGATAGTTTGCTTTACGACACTGACGGTACCAAAAAGGGAAACCAAAGCGCTATGTTACTGTTTTCACAATCCATTTGCCAAAAATTCCCAGTTTCCCCGTATGCAGGAAAAAAAGTGAACCGTAGTACCGTCAAAGCGTCACTTTTTAGTCCACTTTACCGGCCCGGATTTCATTTCAGCCGGAGCGGTGATCAAATGTATTTAAATGTATCAAGAATACCAATTCGGTATGAAGAAAGTTGGATATTTTGCAAAGAAATTTAAGGCATTATCGGGTCCTCCAGAAAGCTATTTTCCTGTAGCATCACAGGGCCGTCTTGTCAAGGTATTTTTAGGGAGAATCGTCAAAAAACAAAAGGATAACACGCTGGCCGCAAGGCATGAATCACTGCCGGCAACGGCTATGGTCTGGCCCTTGCGTCGTATTGACTTCAGATCGACCGAAATGGTACACGAAGGCCAAGATTTCACTATCCCAATGAGATAGCAGGACCAGCCGAGGGTGACCTTATGGATGATTTTCAAAGGCTTGACTTGGATGATACCTTCCATTTTTCTTGTCACAGGCACATTGCGTGCTTTAATCGTTGCTGCCGAGATCTGAATCAATTCCTGACCCCATATGATATCCTTCGTCTCAAGTGTAGGCTAAAACTCTCTTCTCAACAGTTCTTGAGGCAATATACAGTGACTCATATAGGGCCAAGGAGCGGTTTGCCGGTGGTTTCCCTGAAAATGCTGCACCACGAACACCTGAATTGCCCGTTTGTGAGCGAGGCGGGCTGCACAGTCTATGA
>JABXJW010000063.1:16938-17130 GCA_013375395.1 Desulfobacterales bacterium | reverse complement strand
ATTTGCTTTGTATGGCGCCATAATGACGCACATGATGTGGAAATCGTTGATTATCATTAGGAGGTAACCGCCATGAAGGAAAGGGGTCAAGTCTACGTTTGACCGTTTGTGCGTGTTTTGATAAGAGAGGCATATGTCAAGGCCATTGCGAATAGAATATCCCGATGCCTGGTATCACGTGATGAATCGCGG